>CAMJGH010000036.1 GCA_946405185.1 uncultured Lachnospiraceae bacterium | reverse complement strand
CGAGCCGAGTCCCGCGCGCATCGGCGAGCTGCTGGACAACGCGCCCGGCCCCGCCCTGCCGCCGCAAAACATCCCGGAGCGGCTGGGCATCTGGCGCGACGTCCTGAAAAACATCGAGGCCACCGGCACCGGCACCACCTGGTACGGCGCCGCCCGCGACCACAACAGCGCCGAATACGAAGCCATCCGCACCGAACTGCGCCGCCAGATCATGCGCATGGAGGCGGGCTTTCCCATCAGCCGCCATCACGACGATCAGATGCTGCAGATGCTGGACGCCTACATGAACCGCGAGAACGGGAGCCTGCGCCACACCCGCGGGTCTTCCTACGGCAAGATCCGCCAGAACAATTTCCTGCGCCTGTATTCCGCGCTGACCCGCCATCCGGCACCGGGGGAGGTGGATCCGGCGCACACCGCGCAGGCGGTGGAAGCCGCGTTCAACAATGCCCGCCGCGTGCGGCCGGGCGCCGCGGACGCCGTCCGCCTCACTGCCCCCGCCTACACCCATGTGGCGGACGGCACGGCGCGCACGCTGTATGAAGCCGCCCTGCAGCAGTACCACCAGGCGGCGGACTTTGTGCGCGGTTCCATCCCGAACGTCTCTCCCGATGCCCAGGCCATGCTGACGGACACCGTCCTGCGCTGCCTGGCGCTGCAGCAGATCATCACCAAGGACAAAGCCGGCATCTACGCCACGCCGGACGAGGCCGCCATCCTGCGCGAGACGGCCGCCCTGCGCGAAAACGGCGCCGTCACCGGTGCCCTGGCGGCCGCCTTTACCGACAGCCACCACCTGACGGAGGTGACGAACGCCCTCGGGCAGGCGGATGTGGCCGCCCTGCACACGGCCTATCAGGCGGACCACCGGACGTTTGAGAATACGTCGCTGGCGCAGATGCGCGTGATCGCACAGCCCACGCTCGCCAGACGCCTGGCCGATGCCCGCACGGAACTGGGCCAGCTGGTCCAGCCCGGCGCCATCCTGCTCCCGGAACAGCAGGAACGCGCGCGGCAGCTCGCGTACACCATCGCCGCCCTCACCCGCATCAACGCCAACCCGGCGGCCAGCTACGCCACGCACGTCTCGGACGGGCAGCTGGCGGAGGCCATCACGGATGTCCGGCAGACCACGCAGATCGATGCCGCGCTCACAACGGCGCTGGCCGATCCGCAGATCACCGAAGACCTGACGGCCGTGCTCGGCCGGACCATGTCCAACGCCGAACTGGCAGGTGAATTCGCGCACTTTGCGCCCGGCAGCGCCGACCGGCTGATCGAAGCCGAGAGAGCCCGCCTGCGCGAGTGGCCGGAGACGCCCGTTTTCACGCCGGAGCAGAAGCAGGCCGCCATCGACAGCCTCCTGCGCCTGGCAGCCCTGCAGGAACTGCGCCGCAACCGGCAGCACGTCCTGCCGCTCAACCACTTCCCGCACGAGAACTACTTCTCCCAGGCGGAGATCGGCGCCGCCGTGCAGCACCTGCGCCACAACGGCGCCTTTATGCAGGCCCTGGAGGCCCAGGTGACCGGCACCGCCTCACTGCAGCAGACGGCCGAGAGCCTGGCGTCCAGCCGGTTTGACGACATCCGCGTGCAGCTGGCCGGCCAGATGCGCGCCTTCGAGACGGCCATGGCCGCCACCGGTGACAACGAAGAGCAGAAAGCCTTCCTGCGCAGCCAGTATCACCCGGTCTTCAAGCGCCAGTTTGCCCGCCTGCGCGCCTTGCACGAGCTGCAGATGCAGGCAGGCAGCCAGTCCGCGCCGGTCACCGACGAACAGGTGGAAACCCGGACAGACCAGATCCTGCTGCGCGATGACACGCTGGCCCAGAACCGCCTCATCGACCAGGATCCGCTGGCCGTGGGCCGCCTGTACGATGGCGTCTACGCGAAGCGCGGCGCCGGATTTGACCAGGCTTACCAGCGCTTCTTCCACAACACCCTCAGCCACGTTCCGTATGAGGAGCCGGCCATGGGCAGCGTCGGCCAGGTGTACCAGAACTACGCCATGCTGGTGGCATCGGCCGACGGCAGCACCGTGGACGGGCGCGCCATCATCAAGGGCGCGGTCATCAACATGCTGGCCCTGCGCCGCCAGATCATCGAAAACGGCCCGTACGCCATGCTGGACCCGTACCGCCAGCAGGCCGATCTGGACGATATCGAATTCGACCCGCTCTACAACACGCTCTTTGACCGCGTGGCGACCGACAATCAGGTGGCCGTCGAGGCCATGAACACCCTGCAGACCGCCTCCGGCATGCACACCCTCAAGGCCGATGCGGACCGCGCCGGCGCCGGCTTCACCGACCCCCTGCAGGATGATCTGCGGGCGCTCGCGCCGTACAAGGCCCGCGAGCTGGTGCCGGCGAACATCAACCGCCTGGCGCAGGCCTCCGACGAGTGGCAGCCGGGCCAGCCGCTGACCGATGAGCAGAAGATCTTCCTGCGCGACCGCGCGGCGGATATCCTGGTGGGGTATGCTGCCACGGCGGAGCTCGGCCCCGAGGAGCGCCTGGGCCCTGAGCAGCTTCAGGAACGCCGCAGCGCGCTGACCACCGGCCAGACCGAAGAAGGCCAGCTGCTGCTGGATGCCGTGGAGCGCGCCGCACGCAGCGGCGAGAACGCCCATCAGCTGATGCAGGTCCTGGCCGCCGCCGACGCCGCGGAGCGCCGGCAGATCCTGCGCGCGTTTGCCCGCCCCCTGCCCGCCGCTCTGGCGCAGGATGCCCGGCAGACGCTGATGGTCATCGCCGCAGCCGATCCCGAGGCGCCCGTCACGGACGCGCAGCGGGAAGCCGCCATGGAAGCCTACGCCCGCCTGCATGTGATGTCGATGGCCGCCGCCGATCCGGCCCAGGCAAACGTGCCTCTCACCCAGGCCCAGGCGGACCAGCGCGCAGCCGTTTACCTGCAGGAAAACCGGGAGCGCCTCCTGCCGTTCTTCGCGCAGCCGTCCGCTTACACCCGCCAGACGCTGACCGGCCGCTGGCACGCCGCCGCGGAGGATGACACCCTCGCGCCGGCCGACCGCCTGGCCCGCCAGATGGCGCTGGTCAATCTGACGCGCCGCGCCTTCCCGGATGCTCTCGTCACGGACGAGGAACTGGCCGCGGAAGAAGCCGCGGTGCGCCAGACGCCGGACTTTGCGCTGATCACCGCGGATCTGGCCCGCGAAGACCGCCGGATCCCGCTCGAAGGCCTGGACACGTCGTCCGCCGAAGCCTTCCGTCAGGATCTGGAAACCCGTCTCTTTGCCTCCGCTCCTCACTGTGAGCGGGTGCTCCAGGGCGCCGATGCGGCCAGCCCTGCCGGCCTTCTGCGCCTCGCGGCCGACCGGCTGCGCCACGGAGAAGTCACCGGAAACCGGGAGTCCTTCCGCCGGGATCTGGCCGAAGCCTTCACCGCCGCCCTCTTAAACGACGGCGCCCATCAGACGGTCACCGAAGAGGAGTTCGCCCGCCTGACCCGGCAGGTGCAGACCCTTCCGGAGTTTGAGAACGCCTGCCGGACGCTGGAAGCCTCGCCGACGCTGCGCACCGCCCTCATCGAAGCGCTGCCCGGCATGACCGCCGCTCAGCTGACCGAACGCTTAAACGGCCTGGCCAAAGACGAGCGGCAGCGCGTCAACGCCCAGGACACCCGCGTTCCGAACCTCCTCTACGACATCCGCTACGTGCAGGTCGCCTCGCTGCAGGACGCGCTCACGCAGGCCGGCGCCAGGACCGCCTGGACAAACGACGAAGAACGACAGCTGCGCCGCAGCCAGCTGATCCAGATGACCGCCCGCAACCAGCTGCTGATGGCCAACCCTGACCGCGCCTTCTTCACGGAGGCGGAGATCACGGCCGCCGTGCAGGAGATCGAGGCCAACACCGCTTTCCTGACCGAGGTGGACCGTCACCTTGCGGGTCCGCTCGACCTGCGCGAGATGGTCTACAACTTCCCGGCCGTCATGCAGTGGTCCGAAATGGACAAGCTTTACGATTACCGGGCCCTCATGGATATGGGCTTCGAGGGGGCCTACCCCAGCGCGCTCGATACCATGGCGGTCACCATCGCCTGCAAGCTGACCGGTGAGGCTGAAACGCCGACGCTCCTGGACAACCGAGAGCTCAACCTCCGCCGGAACGACGTGCTCTTCTCCGAGGAATACCTCGCCGTCGGCAACGCCATCCGCACCGATCCCGCGGAGTATGACCGGATGCTGGACATCCTCAAGCTCCCGCCGCAGCAGTTCCGGACCGCCTACAAGGCGCTCACGGACGAGTACAAGGTGAAGTACCCCACCTCCCCGCACCGGGCCGCGAACAC
Source organism: uncultured Lachnospiraceae bacterium (assembly GCA_946405185.1). Taxonomy (GTDB): domain Bacteria; phylum Bacillota; class Clostridia; order Lachnospirales; family Lachnospiraceae; genus CAKQHB01. The sequence continues at coordinate 20,976 of CAMJGH010000036.1, read as the reverse complement.
CATGCTCTCCCGCTACACGGACGCCATGGCCCGCATCAAGGCCGCCGGGGAGAACCCGAACCTGTCAAACGATGACGAAGCCCTCCGGAAACTGGCCGACGATATGACCGAAGTCATCACCATCCGGCGCATCGTGACGCACACCGAGATGCACCCCATCAAGATGCACCGCGATCTGGAGGTGACCGACAATCCCAACTCCAACGCGTTTGAGCGGCGCCACCGCCAGCAGCTTCCCCTCGCGGAAGCCATGCTCGGCGGCGGGCTGGACGTCCGTCTGCGGGACGAGAACACCCGCCGGCAGATGATCGGTCTCTTCGTCAGCGCGGACGATCTGTACACGCTGCAGATGAAGGAATACAAGGCAGAGGGGATCTTTACGGACCCGCTGGAGCAGAACCTCCGCGAGGCAGGCCTGACGGCGCCGCCCGAACTCTCCCGCGCGGAGATCATCGCCGACAAGGTGCGTGAGACCATCATGCTCCCCGGCGCCACGCGCGAAGAGCGCCGGCTGCAGCTGGCCAGACTCTACAACCTCAGCCTCCACACAAAGGACCCGGGGACGGGCTTCCCGGACGACGCCACGCTCGAAGCCGAAGCACAGCGCATCGCGGAACTGCCGGAGTTTGCTCTGGCGGCCGACGGGCTGGAGTTCCATCCGGACCTGAAGGACAAGCTGTTCACACAGCTGCAGATGGGCATGGGCCCGGACGCGTTCGGGCGGCGCTTAAACGGCCTGGCCGTGCTCGGCCAGATGGACGCGCCGCGCATGCGGTTTGCCGAGCTGCGCGCGCAGTTCATCGCCGACATGCAGGCCGGCAGACTCACCGACCCGGTCGAGATTACCAGGCGCCAGAACGAGATGGCACAGGCCAGACAGCAGAAGCCTGCCGTCAATCCGCACATCAACATTCTGTACGCCCTGCAGGCGAAGTCCATCATGCCGCAGATCGACGCCGCCGTCGACGCCGGCCAGTACGGCAACGAACGTGTGTGGAAAAAAGAACAGCGCGAAAAACTGATACACGACATGCTGCAGGTCTCGGCCAGAAACTACCTGCTGCAGACCCATCCGGACCGTCTGCACTTCACGGAGGAGGAGCTGACCGCCGCCTACCGCCGCTTTGCGAACGATCAGAAGTTCATGGATCAGCTCAAGGAGCAGACCTCCGTCAACAGCACCTACTGGCGCAAGTTCATCTTTGACTACGCCGGCTGCCAGCACTGGAAGCGCCAGGTGGAGGCCCGCGACCACTTTAATCTGGCTCTGAGAGTCCCGAACCTGAAGGACCGCGCCCGCCTCATGCTCACCGCCGTCCAGGCCCTCTCCCTCGGCATCTACGACAAGGTGAACGGCCGCGCGGAAAACAACCAGTACGTGCCGGGCAAAGAGAACATGGAGCTGGGCGACCGGTTCCTCGCAGACCCGAAGTGCCAGGCCGCAGCCCGCGCCATCGCGGCCCGGCCGGCCCTCCTCGACTACATCTGCAACCGCCTGCTCCCGCTTGACGGAAAGAAACTTCAGACCGCCTGGGCCGAATTCCAGGATGACTGCCTGAAGAAGTTCCCGGCGCCGGGCGTGGAAGTCCCGCAGGATGTGCCGGATCCGGCAGCTGCTTCCGTGGAGAAGGAACTGGAAGAAGGCGCGGACATCCGCTCCGTGATCGACCGCCCGTCCACCGTGTCGGACGACGAGGAGAGTCTGTCCGATGACGGCTCCGTCTACGAGTTTGACGCGCAGCCGAAGGCCCCCGAAGAGACGCTCCGGCAAGGAACTCCGCTGGACATCCGGACCGAGGAAAAGCCGCCGCTCGATTTCGGCGAAGGCGACAAAGGCGGCCTCAACCCGTACAATGCGGAGCCGAAGCCGGCGCCCGAACCGAAGCCGCAGCCTGAGGGCCAGGAACTCTACGGCACCCTGCACGCGCGGATCGGCCAGCAGCTCGGGAAACCCGGCACCCGCGAGGCGTTCGCCCATCTCTACGCGCACGCGCTCATCAAGGCGGATCCGAAGTGGCCGAAGGACAAAGAGCCCACACTGGCCGATGTCACGGCCCGCGCGAAGCGCCTTTCCAACAACGCCCTGACGCAGCACTTCCTGGACAAGGCGGCAAAGGACCCGGTCTTCGCGAAGCAGATGCTGGACGGCCCGTTCAAGACGCCGGATGCCGCCGCGCAGACCGCCGCCATGCAGAGCCTCATCCCTTCGCAGTATGAGCGGATGCGCCACCAGCTGCGCTGGGACATCGACCACAACCGTCCGGCCAACATCGCGAAGTACGCGAAGAGCCTGGCCGCCCTCGCCCGCCTGGGCGCGGACAAGCCGCACACGCAGGAAGAGCTGAACGCCGAACTGGCCAAAAACGTGCCGGATCCGAACCTCGACAAGTGGCTGGCACGCGTGCTGAAAAAAGAGAACGACGGCACCGTGACGGTGGACCGCGGGTACGGCCTGGTCATGAGCGAAGGCATCTTCAAGCACCCCGAGACCGCCACCATCAACCAGCGGCTGGCCGTCGTGACCAACCCGAACACGCACATCCACCCGTCCGAGGAGTATGTGGCGAAGTACGCACCGGCTGTGAAGAAAGAAGAAGCCCCGCCGGAAATGAATCCCACGGGACCGAAAAAAGGCACGGAGGTGAACGGACCGCAGCCGTAACGTCCGGACACACCGTCTGATGGCACCAAAAGGGCAGATCCCGTCGGATCTGCCCTTTCTTGTTGATGCTTTATCCTCTCTGCGCGATCCAGAGCGCCCAGTCTTCCAACAGCTGCTCCAGTGTCCGCCCGGTGAGCGCCGCGCAGTCCTCCTGGTGCAGGTACAGGCCGATGAAGGCCTCTTCGCCGTAGGTGGCGGTCACGTAATCCGCAAAGCTGGCCCCGCAGCCCAGGATGTTCACGACATTCTTCGGCTGCTTTCCCTTGACGGCCAGTTCCTCGTAGGCCACGTTGTGCCACGCATCGAACACGCTCTCCGGATCCGGGGCTGCCCCCGCGTTCCCCGCGTACCTGTCGGTGAAGACCGCCGCGTACAGGGAGCCGTAGTACATGGCCGCCGCCTGGCTCACCCACTCCCCCGTGCTGCCGAAGACCGGGCTGCCGGTCTCATACCCCAGCCACCAGGTATAAGCAAAAGGAAGATACTCGAGAGCGGTCACCACGATCATCCCTTCCCCGTAGATGATGCCGTAGGGCGCTTCGCCGCCCAGTTTGCGCGCGTAGCGGGCGGGGCCGGCAAACACCGTGCGGGCCGGGGAGACACCCTCCGGAAAACGGGAAGCCATGTCCGACAGGACCCCTTTCATGACATCAAAACAGCCGAACAGCCCCTGAATGTCCTTCAGGCGGTCTGGCGTCCCCAGACGATAGGAAGAGGAGTCGTTCCCGCTGTACCAATACGATTTTTCGAAATAAACCTGCATGAGGCCCAGGTCCAGCTTCAGGGGGCAGTCCTCGCCGTAGTACGCAAAGTGCAGGCCGGAGGGCTGAAAGCCGATGCCGTGCTCCTGCGCCCAGCCAAGGACGTTCTCCCGCATGGCTTCGGGTGTCTCCGCGGCCATCTCCCGCGCCAGCCAGCGGCAGGCTCCGATCTGCTCTTCCGTGCAGAACCGCCCGTCAAAGCAGGGCGCTTCCAGGTTCAGCAGCTCCGGGCAGGCGGCAAACACGTCTTTTGCAGACGCCGCGGCCTCCGCTCCCGCATCATCCGTCTCCCACCCCAGTTCTTCGGCCAGCCGGCAGGCTTCGGCATACAGGAAACCGTAGTTGGTATAATCCCCGTGAAACGCTCCCAGTGCGGCCAGGATCTGCTTCCAGGTGCCGGCATCGGCCCGGTTGAGATAGACGGATGCGCTGTCCGCGTCCGCAAAGGTGGCGGTATCTGCCGTCACGAAGATGTTCAGCACCCCTTCATACCCGATGTGGGAGAGAAGCCTCTCTTCATCCAGGATCAGCCACAGCTGCTCTTCCGCCGTGACCGCTCTGTCCAGATGATACGCGTGCTCCCCCACCGCCGCGTACGTGTAGGTGCCGGAAAAGAGGATCTTCTCGGCATACGGCGCCATCAGAAGCCCCGTCCCGGTCCGCGTCTCAAATGCGATGGGCACCGCCGCGCCCGGCTCCGCGGGCGGGCTCTCCCCGGACGGCTGGCTCGCAGGCGGACGGACGGCCTCCGCGGTGCCGGTTTCGGAGGGAGCTGCGGCGGTCGTGACCGGCTCCGTGCCGATGACGGCGCCCGTGGGCACGGTCTTCGCCTCCCGGCGGCAGCCGGCGAAAAACAGCACCGCCGCCAGCAGCCAGATGATCTTCCGTGCGTTCATCGTCACCCTCTGATGTACGTCTGTCCGATGAGATACCCGTCCTTCTCCAGCTTTTCCAGGTCAAAGCGGAAGGGCAGGCCGGCCACATCCGGGAAGTAAAAGCGCCCGTCGCGGCGCTCCAGGCGGATGTCCTGATAGTCCAGCAGCGGCTGGTTGCAGGGCTCCAGAAACTCTTCCATGGCATTCTCGCCGGCCGCAGCCACGAGCGGCGCCGCCATCATGGGCATGCCGCCCGAACTGATGCGGCAGCCGGCGGCTTTGGCCATGTCGCTGACCATAAGCCACTCCTCCGCGCCGGCAAACGACGCCGCCACGGGCTGCAGCATCTCCACGCCCGCCCGGATGTAGGGCTGGAACATGTAGTGGTTGCGGAAGGACTCACCGGAGCCGATCCTGATCGGGCAGCGCCTCACCAGTTCTTCGTACCCCTCAAAATCGTGGCTGTGGATGGGCTCTTCAAACCAGTCGATATCGTACTTCTCCACGCGGTCGGCGAAGGCCAGCGCCTCGTCCACCGTAAACACCTGGTTGGCATCGAGCGCCAGCTTCACCTCCGGCCCGATCACCTCGCGCACCAGCTTCACGCGCTCGATGTCGCGGTCCAGCTGCGTGCCGAAAAAGCCGGCCACCTTCATCTTCACCGTCTTATGGCCGAAGGAAAGGAAGCGCTCCATCTCCTGGGCGAGGGCATCCCCCTCCAGGTGGATGCTGCCGCCCGAGCCGTAGACGATGACGGAATCCGTATCCGCCCCCAGGAAGCGGTGCATGGGCAGGCCCGCCCGCTTGGCCAGGATATCCAGCATGGCGTAGTCCAGCCGTCCCACCTCGCCGGCCGTCTCGCCGGAGAACCCGGCGTTGCGGCACTGCCAGTACACGTGATGGCGCCACTCGGTGTAGGTCTTCGTCTCACCCGTCAGGATCAGCGGCAGCAGCGTGTTCTCCATGATGGGTGAGCAGGGGATCCACCCCTCAAAACCCGACGCCTCCTTCAGGCACAGCAGCCGGCTCATCTTGGCGTACAGAAACGGCCCGCCGGAGCCGTCGTAGAACGGGGCTTTCTGCGGGATCGGCGAAAACGCGTACATCACCGCGCCGGTAAAGCGCATGGGCTGGGATTTCACGGCTTCTGACAGCATAGTCTTCTCCTTTCGTGTCCCACCACGTTCACTTGTCTGCCTTCGGGCAGCCAAGCCACGGCATTCGTCGCGCTTACTTCTTCTGCATCTTATCCAGGATCCCGTACAGCGCGATGCCGGGATCCGCACTTACTTTCGTTTCTTCTCCGAACTCCAGCACCGTGTCCGCCGCGGCGGTGGCTGCCGGAAATTCCGGAAGCCCCTCGCCGTTCGGATCGCCGGTGGCGGCGAAGTTCAGCCAGTAGGCGTTCATCTGCGCGGACAGCTCGCGGTCGCGCGCCGTAAACAGTTTCGACCCCTCCGGGATCATGCCGAACACGTAGATCATCTCGCCGGAATGCCACGAGGAGAGCCGCCCGTTTTCCTTGGTGAAGCGGTACTCATAGACCGGCTCGCCCTCCGCGGCGGCCAGCCTGGTCAGGCAGTAGTGGGAATAGTCAAAGAACACGGCGCCGTAGATGGCCTGCCAGGCCGCGTCCGCCTCCTCGTCGGTGGCGGCCGGGTAGAGCGCCAGCACGTCATCGGCCAGGTCCCCGAAATACGCTCTCACCTTCTGCTCGTAGTTTTTGAGATTGGCGCGGGAGAACATAATGAACGGGCCGGCTTCCTCGCCGTTGAACCCGTGCAGCAGGGCCTCCTCGTTGTGCTGCCCCGCGCTGCGCAGGGCGTACGGCGTATCCGGCAGCACGTACCCGTCGATGGTCACGTGGTGCTGTGTGTTCATCTCCGCCACAATTTTTTCTGCCGGCAGCGCCCGCAGTTCGGAAAGCGTGCTGCAGCCGTAGCGCTCCATCAGTTTCTTCCCGGAAGCCAGCGCTTCCTCAAACAGGCGGTAGGAGTGCGGCGGGTTTTCGGCCGCCAGCGTGCTGCTCTCCAGGATGGCCCGTTTGAAGAGGCCTTTGGCCAGCGGTGAGACGCACAGCGCGTCCACGCAGACTGCGCCGGCCGACTCGCCCACGATGGTCACGTTCTCCGGGTCCCCGCCGAACGCGGCGATGTTGTCCCGCACCCACTCCAGGGCCTTGATCTGGTCGAGCAGGCCGAAGTTGCCGGCCGTGCCGCCCTCTTCCATCATCTCTTCGGTGGCCAGGAACCCGAACACGCCCAGGCGGTAGCCCATGTTGACGACCACCGCGCCGTTTCTGGCAAAGCCCTCGCCGGAGTAGTCGTTGTACCACGGCTGACCGGTCTGCAGCGACCCGCCGTGAATGTAGACGATGACCGGCCGCCCGCTCACATCGCCCGCGGGCTTCCAGACGTTCACGTACAGGCTGTCCTCGCTGACCGGCTCCCGGTAGTTGTCGGACAGCGATACTTTGTAATCGTGATAGCCGATGATCTGCGCCAGCGAATTGTAGGCCGGGAGGTTCACCGACTGCATGGACATGGGCGCAAACTCATCGCACGCGCGCACGCCCTCCCACTTCTCCGGATCCTGCGGGGCCTTCCAGCGAAGGTCGCCCACCGGCGGCGCCGCGTACGGGATGCCCGCGAACACCTCCACGGTGCCCTCCGCGTTCACCACGCCCGACACCGCGCCGTACTGCGTCATCACCGGGTCCGTAACTGCCGGGTTTTTGGCGCTGACGGCCGGAACAGCCTTCACCGGCGGCCAGGAGACGGCGATGATGATGCCGATGAGCGCCAGATACCCCAGCCACACGCCGCACTTCCCGTACCAGGGAAAGCGCGCAAACACCTTTCCGTACAGCATCACAAAGCAGACGGCCAGCGCCAGAAACAGTCCCCACCCCAGAAGCGTCTGGCGGTTGAGCTCCAGGAAGGCTCCCGCCAGCAGGGTGAAGAGGATGAACAGGATCCAGGAACCGACTTTCATTCTTTCTCCTTCCGAGAGTGAGTCAGGGGCCTGACCCCTGTCTCATCATCTCGCGCGCTCTTTGATGTCGCCCTGCCGGTAGCTTTCCAGCAGCTGCGTCAGGTCGTCGATGCGCCTGCGGATCTCATCGCCGGTGTCGGTATCGCGCACTAAAAGCCGCTCCGGCATGATTTCCGTCTTGTACAGGGTGGGCGGGATGTGCCCTTCCGGCTCCGGATCGTGGTGCTCGGCCAGTTCGATGCTGCGGCTGCCGAAGATCAGCGTGTACCCGGCGATGCCGGTCTGGCGGTGGTAGGCCTTGGAGAGGCCGCCGTCGATCACGTAGAGCTTGCCGCCGGCCTTGACGGGCTTCTCGCCGCGCACGGTGCGCACCGGCACGTGGCCGTTGATGATGTGGCAGCGCGGGCCGGACAGCCCGAACTCCGCCAGGATCTTATCGCAGGTCTCCTCTTCCATGGCGCAGCGGTAGTAAGCGTTCAGCGTCTCTTTGGAGAGCGCCGGATCGTCGATAAAGAGGTGCTCGAACGTGGCCATCTTGTCCTTGCCGAAGAGCGGCGAGTGCGCGCCGCACCAGAGGTACCACATCAGATCCACCGCGTTCTGCTTCTTCTCGGGCTCCTCGTCGGCGTCCAGGAAATACGCGTCGATGATCTTCTCTTCCAGGTAGTCCAGCAGAGCCTTTCCGCCAAACACGCCGTCCTTGATGTGCCAGCAAAGAAATTCTCCGTCTTCCGTCAGGGGGATGCACCCGTGGTAGAGGAGGTTCTGGTTGACGATGCGGTAGAGCGACCCGTGCGCGTACAGATACCGGATGTGGCGCTGCAGCTTTCCGGAGTGGCGGAAGGAGTAGGTGAGCGTCTCCATCAGGCGCTCCTCCTCCGGCGAGAGCCGGTACGGATCCGCCGGGTCGATGGTCGGGAAGTGCGTGTCCTTGAGCGGATACGTGGCGCCGTCGATCGTAACGGTCCCCGCCGCGTAGTCCACCTTGTCCAGCAGCAGGCGGTCATCCATCAGGTATTCGGGGTGGCGTCTGATCAGCTGGCCTTCCAGCTTCAGCTCGATCACCGTGATGGCCTTGCACATCTGCGCGGCCAGGTCCGGATCCACCGAGTCGTACTCGTTCTTGTCCAGCAAATGCGGCCTGAAGCACGTGCAGGGGTCATCCCCGTACGTTTCCGCCGCAAACATCGAGAGTGCCCGCAGATTGATGCCATACCCGTCCTCGAGCACGTCGAACGAGTTGTAGCTGGTGGCGATGCGCAGCACGGTGGCGATGCACGCGCCGTTGCCGGCCGCCGCGCCCATCCAGCTCACGTCGTGGTTGCCCCACTGGATGTCCACGTCGTGGAAGTTCATGAGCTCGTCGATCACGTAGTCCGCACGCGGGCCGCGGTCGAACAGATCGCCGATGATGTGCAGGCTGTCGATCAGCAGGCTGTGGATCATGTCCGAGAGCGCCACGATGAAATCGTCCACCGCCTCCGTGGAGATGACGGCGTTGATGATCTCCTGGTAGTACAGCTTTTTGTTGGGCAGGTTCTCGTCGATGTGGATCAGCTCGTCGATGGCGTAGGCGTAGGTGGGCGGCATCTTCTTGCGCACCTTCGAGCGCGAGAACTTGGAGCTGGCCGCCCGGCAGACGATGATGAGCTGCCGCAGCGTGATGCGGTACCACTCATCCGTCAGCTCGCCCGCCTTGTGCTTCTCCGCCAGCGTCTCCCGCGGGTAGTAGATGAGGTTGGCCAGCGCCTGCTGGTCCGCCTCCGCCATCATGTAGCCGAACACCTCGCGGATGCGCTCGCGCACCACGCCCGAGGCCGACCGCAGCAGATGGATGAAGCTGCGGTACTCACCGTGAATGTCCGAAAAGAAGTACTCGTTGCCCTTCGGCAGCCCCAAAATGGCACTTAAGTTGATGATCTCGGCCGAGCAGCTGGCCGCATCCGGAAACTCCCGTGCCAGCAGCTTCAGATAATCCAGATCCCGTTTCATGTTCCTTGTTTCCTCCCCGCCTCCGCAGGATACTGACTTTTTTGATTGTAACACAGCCCGGCCGGAAAGTATACTTACGGAAGAGACAGCAAAAGGCCGCGGCAGACCGGTTGGATCCGGTCTGCCGCGGCCTTCCTGGTCACTTCCGCAGGCTGCCAGCGATCAGCAGGCACAGTTTGTTGTGCAGGTACCACCGCCTGCGTGGCGGGACTTCCTCCGAAACATCTTCCCCGGAACCCTTTTTCCGGCAGGACAGGACCACCAGAAACGCGCAGACATGCAGATACAGATGATACAGCATCCACGCGGTCAGCAGCGCGTACAGCCAGGTGCCTTCGGCGAGACTCTGCACGATGGCGGCGTATACGCCCCAGGCGTTGATGCCGGCACCGATCACAAACGGCAGCAGATACGAGGCCTTCCATTCGCCGCGGCCGCTCTTATCCGTCACTTCAAAGGAGCGGCTTCCTCTGCCGAAGGTGGCTCTGATCACCGTCAGGAGCAGAAACGGCGACAGGCACGTCTCATACAGCATGCTCCACCCCACCGTGCGGGTGCCGCGGGAGTACACCGTCACCCCGATCCCCGTAAGGGCAAACATCGGCAGCCAGAACGCGGCGGCCGAAACGGGTGTACACCGCATGACCGTCACATGCGCCAGGGCAAACAGCAGCGGAGCGGTCATGTAGACCAGCCGCTTGAGGGGAAAATACCAGTAGCTCACCCCGTTGAGATACGAGAGTTTCTGGGAAACCGTCAGGGCTTTGGAGCGCAGAAAGCGTGTACGCCTGCCGGCCTGAATGCACCCGGCAGCCCAGCGTCTTCTCTGACGGATGAGCCCCCCGAAGGAATCCGGAGCCAGTCCCCAGGCGTGAGGCTCGGCGACCGCCGCCGTCTTCCAGCCTTTCTTCAGCAGTTCGATGCCGGTAGCAAAGTCCTCGGTGAGCGTTTCGGTGTCAAAGCCGCCCACTTCCCGCAGCGCCTGACGGGAGAGCAGGAGGTTGGAGCCGGCCAGCACCACCGCCCGGGACCGGTTTCTGGCCGGCTCAATGGCGCGGTAGAAGAAATCCTGCTCCCCGGGGATCCGGTTCCGGCCGCCGCAGGCAGCCTGAAACAGATCCAGGTTGCGGAAACTCTGAGGGGTCTGTACATAGGCCGTCCGCCCGTTCACGTAAGGCACGGTCACCGCCAGAAAATCCGGCTGCGGGCACATATCTGCGTCAAACACCGCCACCAGCGGCGCTTTGGTGCGTGCCAGCGCGGCATTGAGATTGCCCGCCTTGGCGCCGGTCCGGTCCTTCCGCGTCAGGTAGGTAACGCCGAGCGACTCCGCCATGCTGCGCATCTCTTCCGACGGCCGGTCATCCAGCAGGTAAACGGTGAACTTACCGCCGTACCGCATGGCCAGGCAGGCTGTCAGCGTCTGCCTCAGCAGCTCCACCGGCTCACCGCAGGCAGTCACAAACACGTCGACGGCCAGCGGCTTCGCCTTGCGTTCCGGGACCGCCTCGGCATCCCCCGTGTCCAGAAAAAAGTAGATCAGCAGTTCCGCCGCACCCAGGATCTCCACCGCCAGCAATACCCACCCGAAGAGGATGGAGAGTGTCCCATGGTCATACGGGATCGTAAATCCCACGCGCCAGACCAGATACAGGAGCGTAAATGCCGTCAGGACACCCAAAAAGAGGCGCCGTTTTGTTTCCGACCGCTTCATCAGTCCCCTCCCAGTGCATTGATGATGACGTTTCCCGACGGGGAATAATCCTCCTGTGTGAAGCGCGAAAGTTTCCGGCAGACCGGTTTCAGCAGCGAATACGGCTCGTCTTTATTGCACAGCGACCAGGCGCACCAGCTGATGCCCCGACTGTTCAGATGTGCCGCAAAAGCCTCTCCCTCCGCCAGTGCCGTCCTTCCATCCGGACCGCTGCCGATGCCCCACTCCGATACGAAAACCGGGAGGCCGGCATCCAGTGCTTCGTCCAGAACCGAATAGTCGGTGCGTTCCCCGGGATAGTAGTGGAAGGTGTACATCAGGTTTTCGCCTTCCAGGGGCCTGTACATGGCAGACCGCAGATCGAACCCGTAGTTGGGAACGCCCACGAGGATCAGCGCGTGCGGCGCATACTGACGGATCACGGGGATCATCGCCCACGCATATTCCATCACCTGCTGCCAGTCCACGCCGTTCGGTTCGTTGCAGATCTCATAGATGACACACGGATCGTCGCCGTAAGCGGACGCAACCGCGTCAAAGAACGTGATGGCCTGATCCCGGTAGCGGTTCGGATCCCCATCATTGAGGATGTGCCAGTCCACGATCACATACAGGCCCATCGCGCGGGCATTCTCGATGCCCATCCGGACGCGGAGAAGATTTTCTTCCGGCTGGTTCACATAGCCATCCGGACCGTCCGTGTACATCGCCAGCCGCACCACGTTGGCGCCGGCGGCTTTCACCGACGCAAAAGCCCCGGCGTTGATGTATTCCGGGAACCAGCAGATGCCGTGAGTACTAACCCCGCGCAGCTGAACAGGCTTCCCCTTATCATCCGTCAGCCTCCCGTCGGTAACGGAAAGCGGCGGCAGGGAAGCCGGCCGGGAGGGGGCAGAGGGGTCTCCGCTCTCCGTGGACGGTGCGGGGGATGGCGTCTCCGAGACGGGAACGGACCCGCCGGTCTCTTCACCCGCGGAGGGGATGCGGCGGCACGCAGCCGTCTGACAGAGCAGCAGAATGACCAGCGCGGACAGCACGGCTGCACGTCCGCTGCGGGAAAGAAGCCTGATGGTCATTTTCGGCATGAGCAGACCTCCCGGAACACTTCCTCCAGCCGGCTGACACAGGTCTCCCACCGATAGGATGACATCACCCAGTCAACCCGTTCTTTCCGCTGTGCCTCCCCTTCTTCGGGGGCATCCAGGAGTTCCTGGAGACGCTCTGTCAGGTCTTCGGTATCGCCATGGCGGAATGTCCAGCCCCGCTCTCCGATCACATCCGCGTTCTCGGGGATGTCGCTGACCAGGCACCGGCAGCCGGCAGCCATCGCCTCCAGCAGCGAATTGGCCATTCCCTCCACATCACTCGGAAGCACGAACAGAGACGCTCCCGCATAGAGGGCGCTCACTGCCGGCTCCTCGCGGTATCCCAGAAAGACGATCCGCGGATCCCCCGCCGCCTCTTCCGAGAGGCACCGCCGATAAGCCATACAGGCGGGATCATCCCCGCCGGCGATCACCAGTTTTTTGTCCGTCCGGCAGGCCCGGAAGGCCGGGATCAGGTAGTGAAGACCCTTTTCGGGGACGAGGCGCGCCATAAACAGGACGTAACCGCCTTCTTTCAGACCGAGCGACGTCAGGATCTCTTCGGTCTGTGCCGGATCCACGGCAGGCCGTTCCGTTCCGTTGTTGGTAATGATGGCCTCGCACCCGTACCGTTCACGCATGAACGTCTTCATGTGCTGCGAAAGCACCAGACACGCATGAGCCCGCTTCCCGGCAGCCCGCTCGCCCAGCCGCAGCACCCACCGGCCAAACCTCCCCCACTTGGCGCGCTCGCTGTCGATACCGTGCAGCATGGCGACACACCGTCCGCCAAACAGCCGGGCAAGCGGGATCATCATGCAGGAACCGGACCCATGATAATAGATCACGTCACAGTGCTCCCACAGCGCCGATACCGTGGCGAGGAAGGCGTACAGCGGCACCCCCCAGGGCCTCGGCGGAGCCGGAACCGTACGGACCCGGACAGACTCCGGAAGTGTCTCTTCCCGGCTGGTCTTTTCTTCAACGAGCGGATGACCGCTCCGGTTATACAGCACAAACTCATATCCACGGCCGGACAGCATCTCCACCTGCCTTCCGACCGTCTTTTCAATACCGCCCTCCCGCGAGGGGATATGTTTGTGTCCGATCACGCCAACTTTCAATGCTTACGCCCCTCCAACCGTCGGCGCCTGTCGCAGGTGATCAGCCAGAATAACGGCCTGCACCACAGACACCATGTTTTGATCCACATCTTCCACCCGAGCGTCCGCAGCCCGAGGCGGCGGGAAAAGATCCGCTTTCTCAGCGTGCGGAACCGTTCATCCCGCCGGTCCAGACACCGGTACATGCACACGTCCAGTTCAAAACCGGTCATGGTCCTCTCCATAGCCCTGGCCGCCTTCGGATAATGCTCACACAGAAAGAAATACTTTTCTTCCCGCTTATCCAGGGCATCCGCCAGTGCGTCCGGCAGGCGATAACGGCTCAGACTCCCGCTCCGGATATGATACTCATAGAGCACTTCACGGGAAACGCTGATGGTTTTCGCCGCGTCAAAGAGCCGATACGTGGTCGCAATGTCTTCCCACAGCGCTCCTTCCGGATACCGAATGCCCTCAAAGAGGCTTTTCCGGCAGATCTTGTTCCAGGCATAGTCCAGGATGGAGGTATCCGCCAAGGCTTCCATCGCCCTCTCCCGCCCATAACAGCCGTCCGGCAGAGGGTGTTTGCCCGGGATCCACCGAATGCCGTTCTCCTCAACCCTCACAAAGCCAAACACCCCGATATCCGCCCCGGTTTCCATGACCAGGGCGAGGGCTTTCCTGCAGAAGTCCGGCAGCACGACGTCGTCGCTGTCGACAAACATCAGCCACGGAGCCCTCGCGGCTTCGATGCCGGTGTTGCGCGCAGCCGACAGGCCTCCGTTCTCCCGGTGGATCACCCGAAAGCGCGGATCGTTTTCAGCTGCCTTATCACAGATGGCCGGGCATCCGTCCGGCGATCCGTCATCCACCAGGATCACTTCGAGATCCGGGAACGTCTGCGCCCGCAGACTGTCAAGGCAGCGTGGAAGCAGCGGTTCTACCTTCCAGACCGGGACGATAACGGAAATGACCGGATCCTTCATGCCCGGACTGCCTCCTCTCCGTTTGTTTCCCGGGCGGCCATGCCCCACACAACCCCGATCGCCAGTGCGAAGCCGGCCGCGGATGGATCCGCAAAAGCCAGATTACCCGTTGTATCCAGCAGTTCAAACACCACGGCCGTCAGTGCCGCCGTGTACGCCCAGGCTCCCTTGGTCTTCTGCGCGAAGATACCGTACGCCAGAACCCCCATGAGGCCGAGATACCCCGCCAGTCCCAGCCATCCCGTTTCGCCCAGGATCATGGGCCAGAACGTGTCACAGGCAAAGGAGGGCCACAGCGGATCCAGCCCGGGTGTATGATACATCTCATACCAGTAGTATACCGGCGAATACCAGGCCTGTGCCGCGCGGGATCCAAACGTACCGAAGCCCGTGCCGAACGGGAAGCGGTCTTTGGCGATCCGCAGGCCGTTGAACGCGAACTGCCCCCGCGCCATCATAAGCGCATACGGCGAAAAATAATAGCTGTAGAGACGCCTCCAGCCCACTGCCAGGCCTGCCGCACCGGCCGCCAGAACGAAAACGGGATTCATCTTCTTTTTCAGGACCCCCGTCCAGAGCACCAGCATGGACGTCACCGCGATAAACCCCCAGACGCGGATACGCAGCGTCATGTAGAGAGGGTAAGCCATCAGCAGCGCCATCACGCGGGGAAACTTCGCATACGGGATCAGCAGCAGCAGAAACACCAGCAGCACCGCGGCATTGGCCGCCATAACGCTCGGATGCCCGTAGAAGAGCTGGATGCTGCCCATACCGTTCCGGTAGATCTGGCGCGGCCACAGATGCCGCTGAACATCCAGGACTGTCAGGATCACGAACAGTGCCGACATCGCGCAGGTATGGACGGAAAGCCTCGCTGCGCACCGTTCCAGGGGAAGCCCTTCAAACAGCGCCGCAAAGATACACAGCCACAGAAAGAACTGAACGGACGCCGTCAGCCCTTCAAACGTCACGGAAAGCGTCTGGTAACGGCACACGGAATACCCTGCCATGCCGGATGCCACAAAAACAGCCAGGCAGACCCCGCCGATCACGGCCGGTTTCCGCCAGGAGCGGTTGCGCACGGCCATCCACAGCAGAGCCGGAATGCCCGCGGCAGCTGTCAGGTCGATCACATCGCTGACCACAAAAAAGCCCGCCGCCTCAAGCGGTTCGCGGAAGATGACCGCATACAGGAACAGCACCAGCAAGGCACAGCGCAGGTTGTCACGCACGCTAAGTTCCTTGTAGGAACGAAAGACCGCCATCTTCCCTCTCCTCTCCGACTGTTCGTTTTGGAACCCATTCCTCTGCCATAATAAACCGAAAAAGGCAGCCGGACAAGCCCGCTGCCTTTCTCGGGATCTTCAGACCCTGTGTATTTGAGGAGCACGTGTTACCGCACTCTCCTCTTGCGGCTGTACACCAGACAGATGATCACGCCTGCCAGAGAGACCAACAGGATGGCCAGATACCGGCCAAGCGGCGTGGTATCCCACGTCTTGCCGCCTTCTTCCGGAGCCAGAGGTGTTTTCTGCTCCACGACATTCGTGAAGGTCAACGCTGTTTCCGTGCCGGTCGACACCGTCACCTTCTGACCGTCGGAGAATTCAACGGTATAAGCCAGACCATCGTCCGTCATGCCGCCGACCAGTGCCTGTCCGCTGGCGTTTGTTTCCGCCACATAATAGGTGCCGTTCGGCAGGTCTTTGAACGAAACGGAAGCTGTGGAGGTACCGTCAAAGACCAGCGACTGGATACTGCCGATACGCACCGTGCATGCTTCATCGGCAAACAGCGACACATAGAACGTTGTCTTCTGCTCCGGAACAAACGCGCCGCCTTCGGTCTTGTTCTCCAGCGTCTTGGTGACCTTCACAGAACCGTTCAGCCCCAGAGGCGTATCCGGCTCAAGTATCTCTTCCGGTACCGTGACCACGTTGGTAAGGGTCAGTTCGGCTTCGATCTCCTCCAGCGTGGGGCTGGCCTTCTCCGTGTCATAGCGGACTGTAAACGACGTTCCGTCGCTCAGTTTCCCGTCCGTGATCACCGCGCCCGTGCTGTCGGTCTCAGCCAGATAATAGGCAACCCCGGGCTCCAGGCCTTCAAACACGACGGTTCCGGAGGAAGCCGCCTCCACGGTCAGCACCATCGGGCCGGCAGCCAGCTTTGTCTTCGCCTCATCGGCAAACAGCGCCACATAGAAGGTTTCTTTGTCCACCGGATAAAGCTTGTCCTGCTCGCTGTCTCTCAGATACTTCTTCACCGTGACCGTCGCCAGCGGTGTATTCGTCACCTCATAGGAGAGACCGTTGCCCAGATCATGGATATTGACATCGCTGACCCGGCTATAGTTCAGTTCCTCGTCCCACCCGTGGATGCGGACATCCGCCAGGCTGGAGTAGGAGAAGCTCCGGCTACGGCTCATGTTGATACGGGCATACGTCGGGAATATGCTGTAAAGCTTGTACCCAAGGCCAAGGTACCCGTCCGCTGTACCGACCATGTACTCGTCAGAGAGCGGAGATTTCACATAGGCAATGAACTCGTACCGGAAGAACATGATCATGTTCTCATCGTCTCCGGTGAGCTTCGAGGGATCAAGCATATCAGCGACCGTACCGGTCCCCGTACCCATGTACTGCCAATAGCCATACTGGGTGTTGTACTGCAGGTAATCGTACTGGACTTCGTCGGTCAGAGCGTGCAGGCGGATCCTGTTCGTCTCATAATCAAACGTCAGATAACGCCCCTGGTGATCGACCAGCGGAGCGCCGGGATAGACGCGCTTTTCATAGCCGCGCCCGTTCCACTCATAGCGAACGATCTGCACATCGTCGTCGGTCGACCACATCTGGTTTTCATTGTACAGATCCATGTCAGCCGCCGTAACGGTGCCGTCCGGTTCTGCCTGCAGCACCACGCGGCTGCGGGAATCCAGCACGATGAACTTGTCGGAGAAACTCTCTGCGGCATAGCTGCCGGAGTCATACCGGGCAGTCATCGTCTCATACGTCACCGTGCCGTCTTCCGAGCGGACGCCGATGCCGGAAACCGAGCGGATCACATAATTGCCGGAAACCGGAGACTCCTCGTACAGTGCGAACTGTCCGAGCGCTTCAAGCACGGCCGTCCAGTCGTAATCCGCGTTCGGATACGCATAGTCGGTGAACACCTTGCCGCCCAGCAGATCGTCGATCGGCACCGTCACGGATGCCGTATCGCCCACACCGGTCAGCTCCACGTTCTCGGGCATCAGCACAAAGCCGCTCTCGGTCAGGCCCAGATACCGGCCGTTGCCG
Source organism: uncultured Lachnospiraceae bacterium (assembly GCA_946405185.1). Lineage (GTDB taxonomy): Bacteria > Bacillota > Clostridia > Lachnospirales > Lachnospiraceae > CAKQHB01. The sequence continues at coordinate 3,502 of CAMJGH010000036.1, read as the reverse complement.
GCCTTCAGGAGGCTTCCTGCCACTTCCTTCGGCTCGCCGGCGCCGTAGCGGATGACTTTCTTTCCGCTCTCGACGGACCAGAGCTGGTTATCGTCGTTTGCGTCGATAGCCACGATGCTGACAGAGTCATCGCCCGCGCTGAGCGCCAGACCGTTCTCTTCAGACACGACGATCAGCTTCTCGGTGAAGTTGGCGCGCTCGCTCTCCGGCACCTGGCCGTAGTCAAAACGCACCTCCACGTTTTCGGACGTGGCTTCGCTTTCGATCTTGTAACCGTTGATAGCGGTCTCTTTGGCGGTATAGACCACCGGAACCGGTTCCGCATCCTTCGACCACTCCGTGAAGAGCGGCAGGCCGCGGAAGACGTCCGTCCACTGTCCGACCTTTGTCAGAGCGACCTGCTTGTCGGTCTCTTCGCCGTCCGCAACAAGCGTCACGGTCACCGCGTCGGCCGCATGGTCATTCGTCTTTTCGTCTTTCCAGTGCTTGGTCACCGTCAGTTCCACAAACGGGATCACCACGGAATCCAGCACGGCACCATTGTTGCCGCTGTTGATGAGCGGAGCCACACTGCGGACGGCTTTCATAACAGCCGCCGGCACCCAGACCAGCTGCACCGCAGCCGGCTCGGACACGGACACATTGTCCAGGGAGAACTCGAAGCTGCCATCCTCGGCGACCGTGATCTCCTGGATCCTGCCGGCGGAGGCCACGCGCAGGATTTCCTGACCCTGCGGCGTGGTCATCAGGCCGCGGGCAAGAGTACCCTTGCCGGTCAGCGTGCAGGTGGTTTCCGTCACGTTGGACGTTTCGATCTCGGTCAGCGTGACGATCTCATTGGCCGGGCCTCCGATGACGTCCACGTCAAACCCTTCCGCAGCTTCGGCCAGCTTGTAGATGGGGCCGGTCTTCGCCGTGGTGTAGAAGTTGGTGGCGGAAAGCGTTTCGGTAACCAGCACCTGGGGCGGTTCCTCGCCCAGGAACTTCACGTCCACATGCACCGTCTCGCCGGCCTTCTTGCCGGACAGGTCATAGTCAAGTTCGTAATCCGTACCTTCGACAAGGAGTTTGCCGTCGGCATAGATCTTCAGGCGGCTGACGTCGATCTTTTCATCACCCTCCTGCACCACCACGGGCTGCCCCGTCACTTCCAGGGTCACCGGATAGGGCTTGATGATCGGTTTTCCGAACGGCCAGTTCGGGATACCCTTGATATAGAACCCAAACTGTGTGCCGTTTTCGACGGCGGCATTGCTGTAGACCTTCTGAGGCCTCATGAAGGCCGTCAGCGGATCGTTGTAGTTGTAATAGTAATAACTTCTGTGGGAATATTTCTCGACCATCGGGTCGCCTTCCACCAGGAAGTCCATGCCCATCGCGAAGGTAAAAGCATCATCCTCGACAATGCCGACCGTGCCGGGGATCATGAACAGAGGCCAATCCGTTTCAATGTACTCGTCCATGGAAGGATTCTGGCCCAGCACCTCCAGCATCGTATCCGTGGAGGCATATTTGAATGCCGCCCAGTTGATCCGGCGCAGGGTTCTCGGAGTCGAAACCTGGTTTAAGGACCGGCAGCCTTCAAACATGAATTCCGGGATGCGGTCAACGCCGTCCTCCACGACTACTTTCTTCAGGTTAATGCAGTTCTGGAAGACCATGTAGTCGTAGATGACACCCTTCATGACGACCGTCTCTTCCAGGCCGGTCCAGGCAAACGCCTCATAACCGACGCGCTGGAGAGCATCCGGATAAGCCAGTTCCACGGTCTTCAACGACACGCACCCGAAGAGGGCGTGAGAATAGAAATACTGAACGGGAACCGAAAACGTCACCTTCTCCAGATACGGCATCATTTCAAGGTGATCGTACATGGTCTGTGCCGCCGTCGTGGAGCCGATATTGACCGTCCTGACCGCGGTCTTTCCGGTCTTGTCCGGAAGGTTGGCAAACGTGTCGTCAGCGGAACTCGAAACGCGAGTGTAGAACCCTCCCTTATCCATGTCTTCAACGATCGCAAAGAACTGACCGGCCATTCTGTAAAAGCTCGCGTTCATGTTGACCGTTTCCAGACTCGGGCACTCCGCGACGCAGCCTGCTCCGATACTGGTCATCCGCTCAGGGAAGGTGATCTCCGTCAATCCGGTCTTCGCAAAAGCGCGGAATTCGATCTGCGTCACCTGACATTCCGGATCCGCCAGGACGTCCGACGCCAGGGACGTGCAGCCCTCAAAGGTGGACGTACCGATCCTCCTGACATTCGGTGACCAGTGAATGGTGTCCAGAGCGGTGCAGCCGGCAAACGCACCGGTGCCAATTTGCTCGGCATCCGGCAGATAGACTTCCTTGATGCCGGAAAGGGCGAATTCACGGAATCCGTATGTGAACACTGAGGTCTTGGAAAGATCGATCGCTACGCCGGCGCTCGGGTCAAATGCCTTTATGAAGGTTTCGGACTGAATAAGCGCCACTTTGGAAAAGTCAAAGCCGGTCAGGGCAACGCAGTCATAGAAGCAGCCATGAACGATACTCTCGATGCCTGTGCACTGGATGTCCACCGTCGTCAGCTTTTCGCACTCGGCAAACGTGTCCTTTTCCAGGTTTTTCCCGTTCATGCCGGCCGGGATGTTGACAGACGTCACGGAGCTGCCCGCAAACGCGGCCACGCCGATGTACTCCACAGAATCCGGCAGCGTTACCTTGCCCAGGCCGGTGCAGTCGGCAAAGGCTCCGGCCAGCACGCAGATGGTCCCGTCCTTGACGGTAAAGTCACCCTGATGGGCCGGATCCACACGGACCAGGCACTTACCGGCATAGTAAGCGCCGTCCGCATCGTAATGGTTTTTGATGAATGCCGGGATATCCGCAGGGTCCGGATCATTGATCGTCAGAGACGCCCCCATTGTGCGGTTATAAAGTTCCGGGAAGTCGATGACTTTATATCTGTAATAAAGATTGGAGTTGGTGCCGAGGTCCTTATATCCCTTCCAGTTCATGATACTGCCAACAGATATACTGCTGTTGTTACCATACATGAACATTGGGTTCACATACCGTACGGTATCCGGAACCGTCAGACTGCCCAGTTTTTCATACTCCGACAGAGACCCCACCAGGCCGACAACGGGATACTCTTTTCCGTCAACGGTGACGGTCTCCGGGAGCACCAGATTGGCTCCCTCCGGGGCGGAAACGAGGTAAGCGTCAACGCCGCCCCATTCCCCCACGGCATACGAGACCTCGCACCCGTCCAGATTCGGAACGGCGCCCCGCAATGCGTTTGCGGTGTTCCGCCGAGGAGCCGACTGAACCGGTACAGGGGCTTGCGTTTCCGGCGCTTCGGTCCCCGCGGGCTCGGTGACGGCTTCCGTCTCCGGTGCCTCGGTGACGGCTTCCGTTTCAGGAGCCTCCGTCTCCGGTGCCTCGGTGACGGCTTCCGTTTCGGGGGCCTCCGTCTCCGGTGCCTCGGTGACGGCTTCCGTTTCGGGGGCCTCCGTCTCCG
>CAMJGH010000035.1 GCA_946405185.1 uncultured Lachnospiraceae bacterium | reverse complement strand
CGCGTCATGACGATACTCTCGATGCTGGAGACGTTCCTCATCGGACCGCTCAAACTCTTTTTCGAGCTCGTTTTCTCGGTGGCCTATGAGGCGGTCGGCAACTGCGGGGTGTCCATCATCTGCCTGAGTCTGGTGATGAACCTGCTGGTGCTGCCGCTCTATAAGCGCGCCGACGCCATGCAGGAGGAGGCCCGGGACACCGAAGCCCGCCTGCACGAAGGCGTGGCACACATCCGCAAGACCTTCTCGGGCAACGAGCGGTTCCTGATCCAGCAGACTTACTACCGCCAGATGGGGTACTCCCCGGCCAGCGCCCTGCGCGGGTCGGCGTCACTTCTGCTGGAGATCCCGTTCTTCATGGCCGCCTATCAGTTCCTGTCCCACCTCGGAGCGCTCTCGGGCGTGGCCTTCGGGCCCATCCGGGATCTGGGCGCGCAGGACGGGCTGCTGCAGATCGCAGGGGTCTCGGTCAACCTGCTGCCCATCCTCATGACGGCCATCAACATCATCGCAGCCAGCATCTATCTGAAAGGCTTCCCGTTAAAGACCAAGATCCAGCTCTACGGCATGGCGGCCATCTTCCTGGTGCTGCTGTACCGGTCACCCGCCGGTCTGGTGTTTTACTGGACGCTGAACAACCTCTTCTCGCTGGGCAAGAACATCGTCATGCGCATCGCGGCGTCCCGCAAGGCCCGCCGGGCTGCGGAAGGGGCGGTGGAAGAAGAGGAGGATGAGGAGGAGCTGCCGGAGGAGCCGACCGGGAAGAAGCGCTTTTTCTCCCGCGTGTTCCCGCCGCTCTCGCAGACGAAGCCGTCCGCGAAGCGCTTTGCGGCGGCCGGCCTGTTCATGACCATGCTGGTGGGCGTGCTGATCCCGTCCGCCTGCATCGCGGATTCCGCGCAGGAATTCGTGAACGTCCTGTATTTCTTCCACCCGCTGTGGTATGTGCTGTCGTCGTTCCTGCTGGCGGCCGGATTGTTTTTGCTGTGGTTCTCGGTCTTTTACTGGCTGGCCAGCCCCCGCGGCAAAGTCATCTTTGAGCGGGTGATGTGGGTGCTGTGCGGCATCTCCGCCGTCAACTACTTCTTCTTCGGGCGCAGCCTGGGCATCCTGACCAACACGCTGGCCTACGAGAACGGCCTGTGGTTCACCAGCGCGGAGATGATCATCAACATCGCGGTGCTGGTGCTGGTGGCCATCGCCTTCCTGTTCGTGGCAGGGCGGTGGGAGAAGATCATGCGCCCGGCGCTGGCCGTCATGACGGCGGCGTTCGTGCTGATGAGCAGCATCAACGTGGTCAATGCGGCCGGTTCGGTGGAGGAAGTGCGGGTGCAGGACAATTCCATGCCGCATTTCCCGCTGAGCAAAGACGGGAAGAACGTCATCGTCTTCTTCCTGGACCGCGGGCTCGGCGAGGACCTGCCGTTTTTGATGAACGAGCGGCCGGAGCTGGCGGAGATGTTCGACGGCTTCACTTACTATGACAACTGCATCTCCTACGGCGGGCACACCAACATCGGCGCGCCGCCGCTTTTGGGCGGGTATGAGTACACGCCGGTGGAGATGAACAAGCGCGATAAGGAACTGCTGGAGAAGAAGCACAACGAGTCGCTTTTGGTGCTGCCGCGGCTGTTCTCCGAAAACGGTTACAAGGTGACGGTCTGCGACCCGCCGTACGCCGGCTACCAGTGGAACCCGGACCTGTCGGTCTTTGATGAGTATCCGGAGATCGATACCTACATCACCAAGGGGTATTTCGGCACGGACGAGATGCGCCAGCGGGCCATTCAGGACAATCTGCGCAACTTCTATCTGTTCGCGCTGATGAAGACCATCCCGATCGGCGTGCAGGCGGGCGTCTACGACTACGGCCAGTACCACTCGGTGGTGGGCGAAGCCGCCAGCACCAGTCAGACCTGCGATACGGACCACACCGCGCGCGGCTACACGGAGACCTTCATGGAATCCTACGAAGTGCTGGTGAACCTCCCCGTGATGACGCATGTGGAAGAGGGGAACAAGAACACGTATCTGTTCTTCTACAACGACACCCCGCACACGCCCATGATGCTGCCGGAGCCTTCCTACACGCCGGCGGCCAATGTGGACAACGCGGCGTACGATCTGGCCCATGCGGACCGGTTTGTGCTGGAGGACAAGCAGATCGACTGCCGCAGCTGGGACCAGCTGCGCCACTATCAGTCCAACATGGGTTCGATGCTGCTGATCGGACAATGGCTGGACTACCTGAAGGAGCAGGGCGTCTACGACAACACCCGCATCATCCTGGCGGCGGACCACGGCTTCTACCTCTATCAGAATCCGGACTTCAACTTTGACAAAAAGAACGTCCGCGACATGGACGTGGGGCAGTACTTCCCGCTGCTGATGGTCAAGGATTTCGACGCGCACGGCTTTGAGACCTGCCACGATTTCATGACCAATGCGGATGTCCCGTGGATGGCCGCGGAGGGCCTGATCGAGGAGCCGCGCAATCCGTTTACCGGAAACATCCTGGATGATTCCGAGAAGTACGCGCACGACCAGTTCGTGAGCCTCTCGCACAACTTCAGCGTGGAGAAGAACAACGGCAAGACCTTCACCGCCTCCCGTTGGGCGGTGATCACCGACAACATCTGGGACCGGAGCGACTGGGAATTCATCGACTCCAGCCGGGTGCTGAAAAAACACGAAAAGCCGTAAACCGGCACACACGAAGCGGCGGGCCCCCACGGCCCGCCGTTTTCATTGACAAATCCGCCCGGCTGTGCGAAAATACACAATGCGGCTTTTTGCGGATGCCGCGGTTTGCGATTGAAGGAGAATGGATCGATGCAGATTTACGAAGAGCTCAAAGCGCGCGGCCTGATCGCGCAGGTGACGGACGAAGACGAGATCCGGGACCTGCTGAACAACGGCAAGGCCACGTTCTATATCGGTTTTGATCCCACGGCGGATTCGCTGCACGTGGGCCATTTCATGGCACTGTGCCTGATGAAGCGTCTGCAGATGGCGGGCAACCGCCCGGTGGTGCTCTTAGGCGGCGGTACCGGTTATATCGGCGACCCGTCCGGCCGCACGGACATGCGCGCCATGCTCTCCCCGGAGACCATCGAGCACAACTGCGCCTGCTTCAAGAAGCAGATGGAGCGCTTCATCGATTTCGGCGAGGGCGGTGCCATCGCGGTCAACAACGCGGACTGGCTGTTAAAGCTCAACTACGTGGAACTGCTGCGTGAGGTGGGCCCGCACTTCTCGGTCAACAACATGCTGCGCGCGGAGTGCTACAAGCAGCGCATGGAGCGCGGCCTGTCCTTCCTGGAATTCAACTACATGATCATGCAGTCGTATGACTTCTATCATCTCTTCAAGGAGTACGGGTGCAACATGCAGTTCGGCGGCGACGACCAGTGGTCCAACATGCTGGGCGGCACGGAGCTCATCCGCCGCAAGCTCGGCAAGGATGCCTACGCCATGACCATCACCCTGCTCATGAACTCCGAGGGCAAGAAGATGGGCAAGACGGCCTCCGGCGCCGTGTGGCTGGATCCCAACAAGACCAGCCCGTTCGAGTTCTATCAGTACTGGCGCAACGTCGGCGATGCCGATGTCTTAAAGTGCATCCGCATGCTCACCTTCCTGCCGCTTGAGCAGATCGACGAGATGGACAAGTGGGAAGGCGCGGAGCTCAACAAGGCCAAGGACATCCTGGCCTATGAACTGACCAGGCTGGTCCACGGCGAAGAGGAGGCCGAAAAGGCCCGCACCGCTTCGCAGGCGCTCTTCGGCGCCGGCGCGGATGATTCCGACATGCCTTCCACCGAGCTGACGGCCGCTGACCTCACGGACGGCGCCATCCAGGTGATGGACGTGCTGGTCCTGACCGGCCAGTGCAAAAGCCGTACCGAAGCCCGCCGCATGATCGAGCAGGGCGGTGTGTTCGCCGACGGCGAAAAGGTGACGGATGTCAAAGCCGTGCTCACGGCGGAGCAGCTGGCCGCTTCCGTTAAGATCCGGAAGGGCAAGAAGAGCTTCCACAAAGTGACGCTGCAGAAATAATGAAAACGTTTGCGGGCCGCCTGTTCCCAGGCAGCCCGCTTTTCGTGTGATACAACACTCCACGCTGTATTCGGGAAATCGTGTAACAAAAAAGGGGGAAACATGACAACCATCCTCATCACGCTGGCGGGCGGTCTCGGCCTGTTCATCGCCGGCATGAACATGATGAGCCGCGGTATCGAAAAGGTGGCCGGCACCAAACTGCGCGCCATTCTGGCAGCCTTCACGCGCACCAAGCTGCTGGGCATCCTGGTCGGCGCGTTCTTCACCGCCGTCATCCAGTCGTCCGGCGCCACCACCGTCATGGTGGTCAGCTTCGTCAATTCCGGGCTGATGGATCTGACGCAGGCCGTCAGCATCGTGCTGGGCGCCAACATCGGTACATCCGTCACCGCGCTGTTAGTCGCCATCAGGCTCTCCGCCGTGGCACCGCTGTTCGTCCTGCTGGGCGCGTTCATGGCCGAGATGGTCAGGAACCCCAAGGTGCGCAAGATCGGCGAGATCGTGCTGGGCTTCGGCATCCTGTTCGTGGGCATCTCCACCATGAGCAGCGCCATGTCGAGCCTCCGCGAAGTGCCGGCGGTCGTGAACGTCCTGTCGGGCTTCTCCAACCCGGCGGTGGGGCTGCTGCTCGGTCTGGTCATCACGGCCATCGTGCAGAGCTCGTCCGTGACCACGTCCATCCTGGTCGTCATGGCGGCGCAGGGCCTCATGGAACTGTATCCGGCCATGTTCGTCATCCTTGGGTGCAACATCGGCGCCTGCATGCCGTCGCTGATGGCCGGCCGCAGTGCCGGCAAGAACGGTAAGCGCGCATCGCTCCTGTACCTGATCTTCAACCTGTTTGCTTCCACGCTGTGGGTCGTCCTGCTGCTGATCTTCCCCGCGCAGATCCAGGCCGCGGTCCGGTTCATCGCCGGCACCGGCACGGATGCCGGGTCGCTCGGCCGCAGCATCGCCTTTGCCAATCTCCTGTTCAAGGTGGGCGCGGTCGCGGTGTCCTATCCGCTCACGGGCGTCTTCATCCGCATTGCGGGGATGCTGGTCACCGGTGAAGATGATCCGAACGCGGCCAAGGGCTTCCGCACGCAGTTCATCGGCAAGAAGCTGCCGAACCCTACCGTGGGTACGTACCTGGCCGTGCAGGAGATGGACCGCATGGCGCAGATGGCCTTCCAGAACCTCAACCTGGCCGTGGAGTGCTTTATTGAGGGCGATACGGAGCGGGCGGAGGAGGTCAGCAAGACCGAAGAGTACATCGACTTCCTGGCCGTGGCCATCAGCGATTACCTGGTCCGCATCAACCAGAACACCCTGCCGCTTGCCGACATGAGGCGCATCGCCGCCTACTTCCACGTGGTCGGGGATATCGAGCGCATCGGCGACCATGCGCAGACCATCGTGGAAGCCATCCCGCAGATGGTCGAGAACGGCGCCAAGTTAAGCGATGAGAGCGCGGCCGAGATGCGCGGCATGATGACCGCCGTCAACAAGATCCTGCGCGAGTCGCTCGACATGTTCGTGACCGGCGACAACTCCAAGATGGACGAGATCCGCAAGCTGGAAAACGACATCGACGGGCTGGAGCGGGAGCTGCAGAGCGCCCACATCGTGCGGCTGTCCGAAGGCAAATGTTCCGCCTTTACCGGCGTGTTCTTCAACGATGTGGTCTCCGGCCTCGAGCGCGTGAGCGACCACGCCATCAACATCGCCTTCTCGCTGAACGAAGCGCTGGGCTATGTGCCGCAAAGCTGAGCGATTTTAATCTGAAGGCATGCAATATCCCTCTCCCGCGGGCACGCAGGAGGGGGATTTTTCACTATTTGCACTTTAACGTGGAAAAGGACGGATGTTTTTGCTAGACTGTCTGTATTGTTTTTTGACGTGTTTCCTGCACAGGGGCCGCAGGCGGCCGGAGGGGAGAAGAGAGTATGAGCTTCGCCGAGATCATCAGCAAGATCGACGGTTTCTTATGGGGATGGCCGCTGATCATCCTGCTGTTCGGCACGCATCTGTTCATGACGGTGCGCACCGGGTTTATCCAGAAGGACATCTTTAAGGCCATCAAACTGTCGGTCAAGAAGGATCCGGATGCGGAGGGTGACGTGTCGCAGTTCGGCGCGCTGACCACCGCGCTGTCCTCCACCATCGGCACCGGCAACATCATCGGCGTGGGCACGGCCATCGCCATGGGCGGCCCGGGCGCCGTTCTGTGGATGTGGCTGACCGGCATCTTCGGCATTGCCACCAAGTACGCCGAGACCATCATCTCCGTCAAGTACCGCGTCAAGTCCGAGGACGGCACCATGATCGGCGGCGCCATGTACGCGCTGGACCGCGGCCTCAAGATGAAGTGGCTGGGCGTCATCTTCGCCCTGCTGGCGGCCGTCTGCGCCTTCGGCATCGGCTGCATCGTGCAGGCCAACGCGGTGGTCTCCAACATTCAGGCCAACTTCCGGACCATCCCGGCCTGGGTCATCGCGGTGTTCCTGACGCTCCTGGTGGGTCTGGTCATCATCGGCGGCCTGAAATCCATCACCAGGCTGTCCGAGGCGCTGGTGCCGTTCATGGCCATTTTCTACTTCATCGGCTGCCTGATCATCCTGATCATGAACTTTGACGTGCTGGGGCAGGCCATTGCCACCATCGTCACCTCCGCCTTCTCGGCCCGCGCCATGGGCGGCGGGTTTGTGGGCGCCACCGTCATGGTGGCCTGCCGCTACGGCTTCGCCCGCGGCCTGTTCTCCAACGAGGCCGGCATGGGCTCCGCGCCGCTGGTGGCTTCCGCGGCGCAGACCCGCAACCCCAAGCGCCAGGCGCTGGTCTCCATGACCGGCACCTTCTGGGACACCGTCATCATCTGCCTGATGACCGGCCTCGTGCTGGTATCCTGCATCATCAAGTATCCCGCCATTGACGGCCTGTCCGGCAACGGTTCGGAACTGACCAGCATGGCCTTCTCCATGATCCCGTACATTGGCGCGCCCATCCTGGTAGTCGGCCTGGTCACCTTCGCCTTCTCCACCATCCTCGGCTGGTACTATTACGGCGAGCGCTGCGCGGTCTACCTGTTCGGCGAGAAGTCCATCATGGTCTACAAGATCCTCTGGGTGGTCGGCGTCTTCGCCGGCTCCATGATGGAGCTGAACCTCGTGTGGGATATCGCGGATCTTTTGAACGGCCTCATGGCCATCCCGAACATCGTCGCAGTGCTGGGCCTGAACGGCGTCATCGCGGCGGAAACCACCAGGTACGCCGGCCTGCATCTGGAAGACAAGGATGAGACCGAGATCCCTACCATCAAAAATGCGAAGAAGGGTGTACTGGGATGACACATTCCGCAAACGCTGCAAAACACTTACCGGCCGGGCATGAGCGCCTGGCCGGTAAGTCATTGTTTTTGTTTGATATCGACGGCACGCTGGCACTGGACACCACACTCTTTACCGGCACCCGCGAACTGCTGGACTGGCTGGAGGTCACCGGGCGCACGGCCGTTTTCATCACCAACAACTCCACCAAAAGCCGGCGCTCCTACGTAGAGAAGTTTGCCCGCTGGGGGTTCTCGTACGGCGAGGAGCGCTTCATCACCTCCACCTACGTGACGGCGGAGTACCTGCAGCAGCACCACGCGGGCGAACTGGTCTTCCTGCTGGGCACGGAGTCGCTGAAGACCGAGCTGCAGAATGCCGGCATCCGCATCACGGAAGACCCGAAGGATCCGGCCACCGTGGCGCTGGTGGGGTACGATTCGGAACTCACCTACCAGAAGACGCGGGACATCTGTGACCTGCTGACCAGGCACCCGGAGACCACGTACCTGGCCACGCACCCGGACATTTGCTGCCCGGCCATCTTTGACGGCGTGCCCGGCATGGTGCCGGACTGCGGCGCCATCTGCCAGATGCTCTGGTGCGCGCTGCGCCGCTACCCGAAGTACATCGGCAAGCCGGACCCGGCCATGGCGGACATCAGTATGCGCCTCTTCGGCAAGACAAAGGAAGAGACCATCGTGGTGGGCGACCGCCTGGAGACGGACATCGCCTGCGGCGTGAACGCCGGCGTGGACACGGCCGTGGTCTTCACCGGCTCGGCCCACCCGGAAGACATTGCGGACTCCCCGGTCAAGCCCACCTGGGGGTTTGCGGACATCGAAGCCTTCCGTCAGGCGCTGATGGGAGAGGAGTGACGGCGATGAACACGAAACGGACGGAAGGCCTGCGCTGGCTTCTGCTGGCGGGTGCGGCCGCCCTGTGCCTGTACGGCGCGTTTACCGGCCAGGCGGAGGAAGTCCTCCTGAAAGCCGCCAGGATCTGCATGGAGTGTATCGGCCTTGGCTAAACGGACACCGACAACTTCATCTTCGTGGCTGGGAAGACACCTGCGGAAGATCGTTCAGATTGCCTGGGGCGTGGCTTCCAACGGGTACCTGCGCGGTTTCCTGCCCGGCGGGCCCGCCATCTACACCGGGCCGCTCAAGCACTTCTGCGTGCCGGGCATGAACTGTTACTCCTGCCCGGGGGCCTTTGGCGCCTGTCCCATCGGGGCCCTGCAGGCAGCGCTGACCGCCCGCCACCGGAAGTTCCCTGCCTATGTGCTGGGGTATCTGCTGGCTATCGGGCTGATCTGCGGGCGCTTCATCTGCGGGTGGCTGTGCGTGTTCGGACTGGTGCAGGAACTGCTCTACAAGATCCCCACGCCCAAACTCCGCATCCCGGAGAAGATCGACCGGCCGCTGCGGTACCTCAAGTACGCGGTACTGCTGTTGCTGGTCATTGCACTGCCGCTGCTGTACCGCACGGACTACGGTGCCGGCGAGCCGTTCTTCTGCAAGTACCTCTGCCCGGTGGGAACGCTGCAGGGCGGGGTGCCGCTGGTACTGCTCAACCGCTCGCTGCGCGCCACGCTCGGGTGGCTCTTCCGGTGGAAGATGCTGGTACTCATCCTGTGCCTGTTATCCTGCGTCTTCATCTACCGGCCGTTCTGTAAGTACCTGTGCCCGCTGGGCGCGTTCTACTCGCTCTTCCAGAAACTGTCCATCGTGCGGATCACCGTGAACACGGACGCTTGCATCGGGTGCGGTGCCTGCGCCAGAACCTGCGGCATGAACGTCGACCCGCACAAAACCCCCAACGCCGCCGAGTGCATCCGGTGCGGCGAGTGCATCCGCAGCTGCCCGACGAAAGCACTGCAGTTTGCCGCATCCGGAAAGGAATTCCGGCTGCGTTCTCAGAAGGAGACCGATCATGAAAAAACATCTGCTTGATCTGCTGCTGGCCCTGACGCTCATCGCCTCACTCACCGCCTGCGGCGGCGCCGGCGCCGCTTCCTCCGCCGAGGAGACACCCACTGAACGCCGCTCACGGGAAGTGTCGCGGGAGACCGAAACCACGGAAGCTTCCACAGCCGCCCCGGAAAGCCGTAGTTCCGGGACAGCCGCCGAAGTATCCGCCGATGCACTCGTCTTTGAAACCACCGATCTGGACGGCAACCCGGTCAGCTCCGCAGAGCTGTTCGGAGAGTATCAGCTGACGATGGTCAACATCTGGGGGACGTTCTGCGGCCCGTGCATCCGGGAAATGCCGGATCTGGAAGTGCTGAACAGCCGCCTGAAAGAAAAAGGGTGCGCGATCGTCGGCCTCGTCTGCGACGTAGCCGGCCCGGACGATGAGAGGATGATCGCCGCCGCGGAGGAGATCATCGCGGACACCCACGTCACCTACCTCAACCTGGTGCCGTGGGAGGGGTGGTACTACGACCTCGAAGCCGAATTCGTACCCACCACGTACTTCGTGAACCAGAAGGGAGAGATCGTGGGCGAAGCGGCCATCGGGGCGCGCGGGGCGGACGATTATGAGGCGCTCGTCGAGGAAGTGCTGGCGGGGCTCGAATAACTGCTCTTCACGCTCAGCAACTGCTGTTCGCTGACCTCCACCCGTTCGTGCTCGGCATCTGCTGTTCGCTGACCTCCACCCGTTCCGGCTGAGCACTACGCTCCGGTGATCTAACTGCCAACTCCATCTCACATCGGATACAGCAAGACCTTCCCTTTGGGAGCCTCGCTCAGCGAGTCTCCGTTGGGAAGGTCTTATTCGTGCTGTATCCGATGTGGATTCCGTAGGCAGTGGATATCACCTCCGCTAAGGGCGTGCTCTGAGCCGCCGTCAGGGTGGATGGTCAGCCTCACCTGCAGATGCCGCCGAGTGAAACTCGTCCGCTGCAGACGTGTCGCGGGAGCGAGCAGTTTCCGGCAGCCGCCGCCCGGGTTTTCACCCGACCGCTGCAGATGTGTCGCGGGCGCGAGGCCGGGGCTCAAGATGTTCCGGACCGCGCCTGTAGGGCGACGTGAAGCCTTTTTGACGGATGCCGCCCGCCCCGGAGCCGACCCGCCCTGATGGAGGCGGGAGGGGCGGGCATTTGGCGGAGGCAAAAAGGCAAGGAGCCCGTACGAAGCGGGGAGGAACACTTGAGCCCGGCTAATCTTTGCCTCTCACATTAATGCCTTTATGCCATGGACTCCTGAGTCACGTCGTGCACCCATATCCCCTTCCGCACCAGCCAGTACCCGATCCCGCACTTCAGCACATCCTGGAACTGCCCGATCGCAAAGATCGTCACGATCGGCAGGGCCGTCAGATGCACCAGCGCATTGGCCAGGGGCACGCAGACCACCCAGATGTAGCAGCAGTCAAACAGAAACGTAATGAACGTCTTCCCGCCGGAGCGCAGCGTAAAGTAGCACGCGTTCGTGTAGGCAAAAAACGGCATGCACAGCGCGTTGATGCGGATGAAAGCGGCCGCAAGAGCCCACACATCCTCTGTTGTCTTGTAAAAGCGCGGGAAGAGCGGGGCAGCGACGGCTAACACCGCGCCAACTCCCGCGGCCATCAGGATGGCGAAGACCGAAAGCTTCCGGTTCTCGTCCATCGCCTCGGCGTTGCGCCCGGCGCCCAGGTGCTGCCCCAAAATGATCGCGATCGCGCTGCCCATCGACATATAGACGATGTTGAACAGGTTCGAGATGGTCGAGGCGATGTTCTGCGCGGCTACCGTTGAAAGCCCTCGGTAAGAGTAGGCCTGGTTTACCAGAACGATGCCTAGGGAAAAGAGCACCTCGTTGGCCAGAAGCGGCGTTCCTTTGGCGATGATCTGCCGCACCGTGTTGCGCGGGATGTACAGAGAAGAAAACGCTCCCTTGATGAACGGATGGTCCTTTTTATGCCGGTCTGTCCAGATGACTAAGATCGCCAGCTCAACGAAGCGGGAGAGAACCGTGGCCGCCGCCGCGCCGCGCACGCCCAGGGCCGGTGCGCCGAAATGCCCGAAGATCAGGATGTAGTTGCCCACCAGGTTCACCAGCACCGCCGTAATGGCCGCCGCCATGGGCACCACCGTCTGGCCGGATTCCCGCAGCGTGGACGCGTACATCTGCGCCCAGGCAAACGGCAGGATGCCGATCACAAACACCGTAAAGTACTGCTCTGCGGATAAAAGCGTCAGCGCCAGATTGCCGTTCCCTTCCGATTCGTGAAGGAAAAGCATCGCGAGCGGCGTCTTGAACAGCAAAAAGACCGCTATCGCCAGAGTGCCGAGGAGCGTGCTCACGATGAACTTGAACCGGAACGTATAGCGGAAGTACTCCGTGTTGCCGGAACCGAAAAACTGCGCGCCGAAGATGCCGGCGCCCGACAGGGCCCCGAAAACGGCCAGAAAGAAGATGAAGTTGATGTTGTTGGCGATGGCCACGCCCGACATCTGCTCCGTGCCGATCTGCCCCACCATGATGTTGTCCAGGAGATTTACGAAGTTCGAGATGCCGTTCTGGATCATCATCGGGACGACGATGGCCAGCACACGTTTATAAAACGCCCGGTCGCCGAAGTATTTTCCTCTCATAGTGCCTCCCCGCCTTCGCGGCGCATGCCGCCGATTGTATCAGAAAGAGCCCCAAAAGACAAGCCGCGCGCCGGAAGCGGATGCCGGAAAACGCGGGATGCGGCCTCACAAAAACTTTTTTTCAAAACGCCTTCTCTTTGTTGGACATTTGATGGACAGCGCGTTTTATAATAGCCCCGTAAACCGAAACAAACGGGCCCGGAAGGGCCGAAACGGCATTATCATCACAGGAGGAAAACATCATGCCTTACAGAGAGTACACAGCGGAACCCGTCCGCCGGTTCGACACCACGGAGGCGTTTGACGCTGCCTTCAACAATCACCAAAACAGCAAACTCCGTCAGAACCGTCTGCGGTATGCGGACGAAGAGACCAATATCATCGGAAAGAATTATGCGGTGAATCGTTTCGGCCAGTTCTTCGAGAAGAACCTCGGCTTTGCCATCGGCCAAGACGGCACCGTGCCGAAGGACGCCAACGGCGCCACCCGGATGTTCATTGTCAAAAAGGACCAGAACGGCCTGGAGCAGATCCTCGACTATGACGGACACAAGCTCTCGGACGGCACGCCGCTGGAGATGAACAGCTTCGAGTTCTTTGACCAGATGCAGATGGGCAACGTCTTTGCCTATCCGCTCGGTGACGAGGATCCCGTGCAGCTCCAGATGCATCACCTCACCGGCGAGGTCAGATTCTCCTGCAGCAAGCCCGTCACGCGGGAAGACATCGTCAACACGATGGAGCCGGAGCCCGAGATCCCGCCGCAGCCGGGCACTTTCCGCAGGCTCATGCATAGTTGGTTCGGCTGGTACAAGGCGGATTTTGACGAGATCGCGAACAAGACTCAGGAGCATGATGACTGGGTGAAGCGCAGGGACGATCTCGGCCAGAAACTCGCCATCCGTTCGACCGGCCGGAAACTCGGCCGTGTCTCTGAGGAGAAAGAGACCGCCAGGTTAAAGAAGGAAGCCGAAGCAAAGGCAGCCGAATTGGAGAAAGCCAACGTAAAGAAGCAGGCCATTAAAGGCAAGTTGGACATTGCCATAAGCCTTGCCGGTCACACCGAACTCGGACAGAAGCTTTCCCATGCCATCTACGAGCCGGTGCCGAAGATCATCGAGACCGAGGAGACGAAGAAGCTTTTCCCCGGCCGCACGGTAAAAGAGGACGGCGTCCATGAACGGCTGCACCAGGGGGCTTATACGGATGAGGACGGCATCGCACATGAGGCGGGAGGGTTTTTCAACAAGGACACTTTCTCGAAGATGACGGTCATCCCCAAGGAGCAGCTGGATCTTTCCTCCATCAAGGTGGGAGAAACCGGCAAGTCCGTCACCACCGGACAGTTCTGCGACCTGGCCCTGTTTGCCGGAATGAATCCCAAGTTCGGCGTTGAGGCTTATAAAGTCGGACCCAATTGCGACCCGACCCTGCGCCCGGCCATGCAGAAGGTTACGACGACCGTCGGCGGAAAAACGGAGCGCGTCTTTTCGGATGAGCAGATCGATAAGATGATCGCCGGCTCCATCTCCAGCATGTACACCACGGATACCTATAAGACCACCCCGCGCGACGCCAGCGGCGGTTATGCCGAAACCGCGATCGATCCTGCCCGCAAGCTCACCGCCGAGGCCTTAAACGACTACAAGGCCGGAAAGCCCGAGAAACTCGCGGAGATCATTGCCGACGGCGTCAACCAGCAGGCGGGCAACCTCTGCCAGGTAGAGAACGGTTTAGGTGAAGAAAACATGGGCGGCATCACTGCCAGCAAGACGCTGGTGGATATGCTCCAGGCGGATCCGAAGCTCAAAGAAGCAGCTTTTAAAGCCGGCATGCAGGAAAAGAATCTCTGGATGGTCGAGGGCGTGCAGCAGATCGGATTGCTCCATCAGCAGGCTGCGGATGCCCAGGTGAAACTGCTGCAGGCCGCTTACGACGGCAGAGAGCTGCCTCCGGAAGAAAAGGCGGCGGCGGTAAAGAGCATCGTCAAGGCCAACGTGGCGATCCAGTCCCTGAATCTTGAGAACACGAACATGAAGGCACCCGATATCGACAGGCAGCTGCCCAAGCTGATCGGCGGCGGAATGTCGCCGAAGGATAAGACCAATCCCCTGAAGTTTAATTTCTATAACGAGAAGGGCGAACTGATCATGCCGCCGGAGGGAACCTGCTATCTGGAGAGCGGATATCACATGGCGGAGCAGATGAAACGCTTCTACCGTGACAAGCCCACCAGCGTGATGCTCCTCAAGACCCCGTCCGGGCAGAAGAATCTGGACATCGTCGCGGATAAGATCGTGGCCGAGGACAAGCTTCTGTCGCTGTCCACGGAAGAACTGACAAAGCAGCTCCCCTTCGAGCCGAACCATGAGCATACGCAATACGGTCAGCGCGGGCTTGCGATCATGGCCAAAGAAGGCCTGGTCACGATGGATACCATTAATGAACTCAAGCAGGAGATGAAGACCGGCGTGGCCGCCCCGAAGAAGGAAGAGGCGAAGCCGGAAGTCAAACAGGAAGAGCCGCAGGTACAGGCAGGCAATAACATCAAGAACCGCGCGCAGATGTTCGAGCCGAAGCAGACGTCCGGTCCCTTCGCGTAAGTTTTTCCCAGAGAATGGATACCATAACCGGAGGCCGGGGCATGTCCCCGGCCGAAAGGCTATCTGAAGAAAGGAGCCCACAGCCATGCCGTTAACCTATAACGAATTCAAAAACAAACGCCGGGACCAGAACGCTCTTTTCACCGGCCACCTGGTACCGCAGTTCGACTACCTCGAAAGACTCCTGCGCACGGCCGCCGCCGCGTTAAGCGACCAGGGTGAGGAGCACGCGAAACGAATTGAGGGACTGGGAAAGCTGGCCGACGCGGTCCACATGGCGGCTCACAGCGGCGAATCCATCTTTAATTCCAACGCGGGCCTCGAGAAAGCCCTCCGGACGCTGGATACGCTCCCGCAGTTTCTGGAGGCGGACGAAGCGGTGAACTACAAACTCCTTCAGGAGACGGCGAAGGCTCACCCTGAACTTGCGGAAGGCCTTCCGCCGGCGGATAAGCGCAAGACCGTCACGGAGCATCTCCGTGACGTGAACTCCTTCTGCGCGCTGGATTACGGATATACGCTGTCGAGGCACAGAAACGAGGAGCGCCGCGAGCACTTCCTTGACAAAATGCATGCCGACAACGGGGATTCCTTCCGCGAATATACGGGCAAACAGATGCGCTTCCTCTCGAATCTCTATCAGACCGCGGCGGAGGATCTGCGCCTGAACGGCGGGGACGAGCGCACCATCACCAACTTAACCTATATGGGCGGCATCGTGGGTGATATCGCGCGTCGCGGCTGGCTTTATAACGACGACCGCGTCATCGATTCCCGGATGGGCTCTGTTCAGGATCTGCCGGAGAGCCTCACGGCCAACGACGGCGCCACACTCAATATCCTGCGTGACACGTTAAAGAGGCACCCGGAGCTGGCAGAACATCTGCCGCAGCAAAATGCATATCGGAACAAAACACTCGTCGAACACGTCCTGGACGTGACCACCTATCTGGAAGTGCCCGTCAGCAATGCACAGCAGGCGGTCCTGGATCTCCAGCACCACGAGATCCGGGAAGAGAGGCGGGAAGCGGCGAAACAGGAAGAAAAACGGCGCGAAAACTATGAGGAGCGCCGCCACGCGGAAACCGTCGCCCTTCTGCAGGCGGACATCTCACAGGCGGAGGACAAGGATCTCAATGAGCAGCGGGCGGAGGAAAACCGCCGGAGGGAACGGTATACGGTGCCTGCCGAAACCGTACAGCAGCGTGTGCTCCAGCGGTCTCAGAACGGTGCGTTTTCGCTTCCTCCCCAGTACGACAACCGCGACGCGGCCGGCATGTTCGTGGAGTCCGCCAAGCACCGCGGACCGGAGTATACCGCCCTGGTGCAGTTCTCCCGCCAGGTCGGAACGTCCATCCGCCAGTACAACGATTTCCTGGCGCCGGAGTATACGAAGCGTATGCCGGATGCCATGAAGGATCTCCCCGAGCAGCCCACTTTCGAGCAGCGGACCAAGGCCATCGACGATGCCCTCAAGGCCGTGCCGGCCGACCTGCGCGAGCAGCAGCTGCGCGCCTACTACGCGGACTATGACGAGCGCCTGGCCGCCGAGCAGCAAAAGCTGGGCGAGGAGGCCACGGCGGACGACGCGGCCGTGAACCTTTACCGGCAGTCTCTTTTGGAACAGTACCATGACGACCTGCGCAAAAAGACCTACGGAACGGACAAGATCCGCGAGGCGCAGAAAGAAGCGGCCGCCGAACTTGCCAAAAAGCAGCTCGACGAAGCGGACCCCGCCGTGAAGGAGCGGTTTGAAAAGGAGAAGTCCCTCCGCACCGGCGATATCATCGCCCGGCGCATCAAGACGCAGATCTTAGACGGCTACCGCAAAGACCGCAATCATATCGTGGACCGGTATTTTCCGACCCAGAGGACCCAGGATGATTTCATCAACGCGAAACCGGCACGCCGGTATCTCTATTCGCTGCAGGGCGAGGCGTACCAGAACGCTCTTTATGAGGAATTGCTGGGCGGCTTTGTGGACGACGCCCTCGCCGGACGGTCGATGTGGCGGCAGGTCAACGAACTGCTGGCAGGGTATGAAACCCCCGACTCCTTAAAGGACCCAGAGGGTCAGGCCGGCCCCCTGGATATGGCGTTAAAGACCGCGAAAGAAGCCCCGGCGGCGGACCTCGCGGAGCGCGAGCTTCTCGGGGAGCGGGGAGAAGCCATCCCGCAGGCCGAGATCGACCGGCTGGCCGAGGAAAAGCTGCCGCTGCCGCAGTCCGATGACGAACTGCTCTACGGCTGGGCCCGTGAGCAGAAGCAGGAAGAACTCAAGGAGTCCATCCGGAAGGAGCGGGACGAGAAATACCCGGATGTTGCCGCCGCCGGCATCGATACGCTCCGTCAGATTCATACGCAGACGCAGCAGATCATCAAAGCCTGCGAAAACGTGCTCCCGGAGGAGGGCGAAGACGAGCCGGCTTTACTCGATTACGAGAGTGAGATCCGGAAAGACCCGCAGGTCACTCCGGCGCAGAGAAAGAAGCTGCGTGACGCCTACCACGCCGAACTCAAGGAAAAGCAGCTTGAGGATGCCCGCAAGCGGTATCCGAAGCTCATGACCGACGAAGACAAAAAACTCCGCGAACAAATGGAGCAGGAGGCGGTGCAGCGCCAGAAAATGACCGACCAGCAGAGGCGTGAAGAGGACGTAAAGATCCTCACAAGACGGCGTGACGAGGCGGTCGACCGGTATGAGATGCACCGGGATATGCGCGAGCGCCAGCGCCGGGCGGACGAGGAAAAGCAGAACCGGATCGACGAAGCGAAGAACCAGAAGATCGCCGGAAGGCTCGAAGGTGTGGGCGATGCCGTGGCAGGCCTGCGCAGCAATCTGAACGCTCTTGCCAATGTGGACTTCGCTCAGGGAAGCAAACTCGGCCAGGCGTACCAGAAGCTGGATCACGCCTTCACCCGCGGCGACCTCGACCGCGGCCGCGAACTGTGCGGAAAGCTCGGCGTCGAGCCGGAGAAAAAGCCCGCTCGGAACAAGGATAAGCCCGGCAGCGACCTGAAAAACGGCCTCGCCGGAGAAGCCAAAGAAGGCCTTGGCGTCCCCGCTCAGGAAGCCTTACAGAACGGTCGGCAGGAGCCGGAAAAGGACGATGACGACGGATCGGAACTGAGCGACGAGTCCGAAGATATGAACGTCAGCCAGTTCACGGAGGTGGAAAACCCCGTCTTCATGGATGCCGACAATGTGCAGGCGCGTGAATTGACGGAGGAGGAGAAACAGAAACGCGAAAAAGAACGGGAGGCCATCCTGCAGCATGCGATGAACAGGAAGGCCGACCGCAAGCCGTATATTTTCGAGCCGGGCTTCAAGGATCCGGAGGATGAAAAGAAGCAGGAACACCCTGCCGAAGAGCACGAGGGAGAGTACTCCGAGGTTGACAACGTCGGGGACGGGGACTATCTGGACGAACAGGAACAGCAGCTGACGGGCAACATCCCGCAGCTCTGGAACAGCATCCGCACCGACCGGCACCTGCGCAAAGACGACCTGGAGTGGCGCATGTCCACGATCCTGGCCGTGCACACGATGGTCCGCAAGGCCAGAAAACATCAAGATCCCGGCATGATCGACGCCGGTAAGGTGGAGGCCGACGCGGAGGCGATCCGCAGCGGCGCCGCGTTCAAGATGCTCTTTAAAAAGGACGCTCCGAATTTCCGCTCGCAGGCCACAGCCGACATGATGATCGGCGAGTGGGAGAAGAACCGGAAGATCGTCAAGGCCTACAAACAGCCGGCCGAGCAGGCGGGCAAACTCTCCGAACGCCTCGCGCCGGTGGCGGAAAACCTCCGTCGGACTTACTCCGGCAAGATCATCAAGTTCATCCCGCGCGGACCGCTGATGAACAGCACGGCCTACAACGATTCCCTGGCGGCCATCCGGACAGTCCGGGACAAGCAGCCGGCCCCCACGGCTGACGACCTCTACACGGCCACGCAGACCGTGCTCAGGTACCTGGATAAAAAGGAAACGGTGCGTAAGCGCGCGTTCGGCCGCGTCCGGTGGAATGAGTGCATGACGTTCTTAAAGAACACCATGCCGCCGCAGCAGTTCAAGGATTACTGCGATTACATCAACGAGAAGCGCGGCGTCCTCGGGAATCCGGAGCACGCGGATTACGTCTCGCCGGAGTCGTTCGGCAGCACGGTGCACAAGGAGGCCTGTGACGAGGCGCTCGACATGATCAAGCGCGGCAAGGACCGTCCGGAGGACTACGCCACCCTGATCGCCCTGCGCTACATGGACCCGAACAGCCCCGTGGACAAGCAGCGCCTGACGCAGGAGAAACTGCGCATCCTGCAGGATGAGAAGTTCCAGTTCCTCGCGCAGGAGGAAAACCTTCCGCAGCTGAAGAAGCTGGTCGTGGAAGACGGCGGGAAAGACTACATCGCCAAGGCCGACGAACGGATGAACAACAACGGGCTGGCACCTGTCAACCGGATCATCACCGGTCCGTAAACCGGACAAAGCCCGCAAAAGACGGGGAGGCCGGATGCCCTCGGGCATCCGGCCTCTTCTTGTGCTTTTCTACGGAAATCGACACTATATATTGTATTTGACACTTTCTTCTGCTATACTATATAGCGATTTTTTGTGATCAATGCCGGCTGGCAGACAAGAAGGAGCGTGTGATGAGCTGGGAAGAGGATAAAGCGAAGTTTTCGGACCGGATCTATCCGGCCACGATCACGCCGTTTACGGCGGACGAGGAACTAAGCGAAGACGCACTGCGCAAAGTCCTGGAGTTGAACCTCGCGCAGGGCGCGAAGGGCTTTTTTATCGGCGGAAGCTCCGCCGAGTGCTTTCTGTTGACGCCGGAGGAGCGCATCGCCACCTTCCGCGTCGCCGCGGAGTATAAAGATCGGGCCACCCTCATCGCCCACGTAGGGACCGTCGCCGTGAAGCAGGCGGTGGCCTACGGCAAAGCCGCGAAGGAACTGGGATTTGACGCCATCGCCGCCACCCCGCCGTTCTACTACGGGTTTGACGCGGAGGCGGTGTACAACTATTATCGGGATATCTCCGAGGGCGTGGGCCTGCGCATCGTCATCTACAACTTCCCCGGCAACACCAACAAGCCGTTCAACCTGGCCAATCCGTGGACCAAAAAGCTCTTCATGAGCGACTTCATCCTGGGTGTCAAGCACACCAACCAGGAAGTCTACCAGCTGGAGCGCATCAAGCATCTCAACCCGAAGCTGTTCCTCTTTGACGGGTTTGACGAGACCATGATCGCGGCGCTGGCGCTGGGCGCGGACGGCGCCATCGGCACCACCTTCAACTTCATGCTGCCGCACTACCAGAAGATCTACGACGCCTTCCACGCCGGCCGCATCGCGGAGGCGCGCGAGCTGCAGATCCTGGCCAACAACATCATGAACACCTGCGTGGATGTGGGTCTGATCGCGGCCACTAAGTACATCATGGAAAGCCATTACGGTATTGCCGCGGGCCTGCCCAGACGGCCGTTCCTGCCGCTGACCGATGAGCAGAAGCGTCTGGTGGATGAGGTGCTGGCAAGCGATCTGAGAAACTGACCTCACACCTCCTGTGTGAGGCAGCTCTCCGGAAACAGGAGAGCGGGAAGTGAGCCCATGAAAGAGACCCTGAAGAAACACTACAAGATCGTGATCGCGGTGCTGCTGGTGGTGCTGGCAGGCGCCGCCTTCGGCATCTACAGCTATATCAACCGCCCGTGCCGCGCGGACGAAGCCTACGCCATGGCCATGCTCGGGCAGCCGCAGGTCAGGCTCGCCGTGGGCGATACCTACGCACCGCCCGTGCAGCTGACGCCGCTCTCCAAGCGCCTCGAAAAGCGTGCCGCGGCGGATTTTGAGACCGCCGAGATCACCTGGCGCACGGACGATCCGGCCGTGGCCACCGTCAACGCGGACGGCATCGTGACGGCCGTCTACACCGGCGTGACCACCATCACGGCCGAGATGGAAAGCCTGTCGGCCTCGGTGCAGGTGGAGGTCTACGTGCCGCTCGAAGGCGTCTCGCTCCTGCCGGAGACGGTGTCCGTCAACATCGACCACCCGTTTACGTACCGGTTTGACCTGGAGCCGTGGGACGCCGTCCCGCCGTCCAATGTTCTGTATACGGTGCTGGATGCCAACGTGGGCACCATCGACAACACCGGCCTGTTCATCCCGAACCGTCCCGGCACCACCGTGGTGCGGCTCATAGCGGACGATTTCACGGACACCAGCACGGTGACCGTGCTGGCAAGACTGCTGGGGATCGCGCTGAACGAGACCGAAAAGACCATCATCGGCGGCGAGACGCTGCAGCTGGCGGTCACCTACACGCCGGACTACACCACCGACAGCAGGGAAGTGACGTGGACTTCTTCCGATGAGGCGGTGGTGACGGTAGACGAAACCGGTCTGGTGACCGCCGTCGGCCCCGGCCATGCCACCGTGAGCGCCCAGTGCGGGTTCTACACGGAGACGTGCGAACTGGAAGTCATCATCCCGATGACGGGGATCCACTTCAACTTTACTCAACTGGAAATGCGCAATGGGGACAGCATTCAGATCCCAGTGGGATATGAGCCCGGCAACACCACGGATGACCGGACTCTCACCTGGGTGAGCAGCAACCCCGGTGTGGTGACCGTCAATGAAGAAGGAGTGGTCACCGCGGTCGGCCCCGGCTCCGCCAGTGTGACCGCCACCTGCGGCGAATTTACCGCCAAGGCAGACTTCACGGTGGTCATTCCGGTCACGGGTGTGGCCATCAGCCAAGGTGAGATGAACCTGAATGTGGGCCAGTACGGGCAGCTGGCTGCCTCGTGCGTGCCGGCCAACACCACGGAATCTCCGTACATCACCTGGTCCTCCGACAACCCGGCCGTGGCCACCGTCAACGAAGGCGGCGTGGTCTTCGGCGTCGGCCCCGGCACCTGTACCATCACGGCCAACCACGACATGGTAGGCGCCACCTGCGTGGTGCACGTGTTCCAGCCTCTGACGGGCATCGCGGTGACGCCGGAGTCGCTGACCATCGTGGAGACCACCACCGCCCGGCTGGGCGTGACGTTCCTGCCGCAGGACACCACGGACGATAAGTCGGTCACCTGGTCATCCAGCGACCCGGGCGTGGCTTCGGTAGACGGGAACGGCGTGGTCACCGGTGTGTCGGAAGGCAGCTGCGTCATTACCGCCACGTCGAACGCGCGCGGCTTTGCGGCCTCCACGGCCGTGACCGTCATGCCGTTCGTGGAAGTGGACAGTGTAGCCATCTCCGAAACGGAACACACCCTCACCGCACAGGGAGAGCAGTTTGCGCTGACGGCCTCCTATGAGCCGGCGGACGCCACTATCGGCGGCATTTCCTGGACCACCAGCGACGCGTCGGTGGTCACGGTGGATGCGAGCGGCGTGGTCACAGCCGTCTGGAGCGGCACAGCCACGGTCACGGCACGCGCGGGCTCTCAGGCTGCTTCCTGCACCGTGACGGTCGCTCTGCCCGAAAAGCCGAAGATCGTGGTGCTGGATCCGGGCCATGGCGACGGCTTCCCCGGCGCCTGTTACGGCGGCGTGCGCGAAGAGATCATCAACCTGGTCACGGCCAATGCCTGTAAGCAGTATCTGGAAGAAAACTATTACGGCGTGCAGGTCTACATGACCCGCACCGGCGGGACGCCGCCTGTCCCCGGCAATATCAAGGCCGACCTCGAGCAGCGCGCGCAGATCGCGCAGGATTATGGCGCGGACATCCTGGTGAGCATCCACTATAACGCTTCGGTGAGACACGTGGCTTCCGGCTGTGTCGCCTATGTGTCCTTCCAGCCGAACGTGGCCGATCAGTGCAACCGTCTGGCCAATTGCATCCTGCCTTACATCGCGGCCGAATTCGGGATGACAAACCACGGTCCGAAGTCCACGCGTTCGGATACCTACTTTGACGAATTCGGCAATCCGATGGATTACTATGCCATCAACCGCCATGCGGCCAACCGCGGCATTCCGGGCATCATCGTGGAGCACTGCTTCATGGATACCCAGACAGCGCTGATCCAGAACAATGACAATCTGGTGCGGTTCGGCATCTGTGACGCCAAGGGCATCGCGGATTACCTCGGCCTGCAGCACAAATAAGTGTCTTAACCACTTCTTAAGCATTTTCATACTGGTTTCTTTCTGACAGCAGCCTTACAATGGCTGTGCAGGAAGGAAAGAAAGGCGGCGGTCCTTCGGGGCCGCCGTTTTTGGGAGGAACAGCATGGCGCGCATTCTGGTGTGTGACGATGAACGCGATATCGTAAATGCCCTGACGATCTACCTGCGGGGCGAAGGATACGAAGTGCTGCCGGCGCATACCGGCCGGGAGGCCCTGGAGGTGCTGGGGCACGAGGCCGTGGATCTGGTGCTGCTGGACATCATGATGCCCGGCATGGATGGCCTCACGGCCATGGGCGAGATCCGCAAGGTCTCAAACGTCCCGGTCATCCTGCTGACGGCCAAGTCCGAAGACATGGACAAGGTGCTGGGGCTGACGGTCGGTGCAGACGACTACGTGACCAAGCCCTTCGTGCCCATGGAGCTTTTGGCGCGCGTGAAGAGCCAGCTGCGGCGGTATCTGACGCTGGGCGGCAGCGTCCAGACCGGCAGCGAGGTGCTGAGCGTGGGCGCGGTGAGCCTGGACGACAAGGCCAAGAGCGTGACCGTTGACGGCGAGCCGGTGAACCTGACGCCTACGGAGTTTGAGATCTTAAAGCTGCTCATGCGGCACCCCGGCGAGGTCTTCTCGCCGCGGCGCATCTACGAGGAAGTCTGGAAGGATCCCGCGTTTGACGCGGAAAACACCGTGGCGGTGCACATCCGCCACCTGCGCGAGAAGATCGAGATCGATCCGTCCCACCCGCGGTATCTTACGGTGGTGTGGGGGCACGGATACCGCATGGAAGCCAGCCCGAAACGGTGAGCGGGCGGAGAGGAGTGGCTGTGAAAAAGTATGCGGATACGGCCGGAAAGAAGCTGGGACTGGACATCGGATGGGCGCTGTGCACCGGCATTCTGGCGGCGGCGGTGATCACGCTGGGGGCGTGTCTGTTCTTCGATACCTTTGATGTCACATATACCGGCATGAGCACCTCCGCAAAGATCTTTGAGGGAAGCTTCGGCTGGGTCTACGAAATGGATGACAGCTACCGGGCAGAGTACAGGCAGATGATCGCCGATGCCCGCGCATGGTCAGACAGACTGGCAAGATTCCTCACGGCGTGGGATATGCTGCTGATCGCCATCAGTGCGGTATCCGCCCTGGGCGCACTGTTCTTTTTCGGAAGACGGCTGCGCAGTGCGGGGCACCATGCGGGGGAGGAGGGCATCACCCGGAAAGGTTTTGTCCGGCTGCCCCTCGATCTGCTGGCACTGGCGTGCCTTCTCGTGATCGGAGGGGGATTGCAACTGCTGGAATGGGAAAACAGCCTGTACGGCATCTGCGGGTACGGCCTGATCGACATGCTGTATGTGTGGGGGCAGGAACTGGCCCTGCTGTGCTTTTTCCTTGCGCTGCCGCTGTACATCTTCTTCATCTGCCTGGCGGTGCACGTCAAGCAGAAGACGGTGTGGTCCCACACGGTCTGCGGCGGCGTTTTCCGGTACGGCTGGAAAGGGCTGCGGGCGCTGGGGAGCCGCGTGAAGGAAGCCTGGGAGGGACTGGATGCCCGGCTGCGGGCGGTGCTGGCCTTCGTGGCGGTCACGGCGGCGGAAGGGCTGATGCTGCTGTCCTTTTTCATGATCCGCCGGCCCGGATGGATGCTTGGCTGCTGGATGATCCTGCGGATGCTGGCCTTTGCGGTCTACGCGGGGATGCTGGCCCGGTACGTCCGCCTGAAGAAAGCCACCCAGGAGATCGCCGCGGGCGACTACACCGTGCGGGTGCCCATGGACAATACATTCCCGGATCTGGAGAAGCACGCCGAAGCCATCAATTCCATCGGCGGGGGGCTTGACATGGCCGTGTCGGAGCGCATGAAGAGCGAGCGGTTCCGGACCGAACTGATCACCAACGTCTCGCACGACATCAAGACGCCGCTCACCTCCATCATCAACTACGTGGACCTGCTGGAGCGCCACGGCGCGTCGGATGAGGTGCAGAAGGACTATCTGGACGTGCTCCACCGCCAGTCCGAGCGGCTCAAAAAACTCATCGAGGATCTGATCGAGGCCTCCAAGGCTTCCTCCGGGAGCCTCGCGGTGGAAAACGAGGTGATCGATGCGCGCACCATCTTCTGGCAGGTGACGGGCGAGTACGAGGACCGCCTGGCATCCGCCGGCCTGACGCCGGTGGTCAGAGCCGACGAGGCGGAATGCCGGATCCTGGCGGACCCGAAGCACCTGTGGCGCGTGTACGACAACCTGATGGGCAACATCGTCAAGTACGCCCTGTCCGGCACCCGCGTGTACCTGGAGATGAAGCGCACGGAGGACCGCGTGGTCACCGTGATCCGCAACATCTCCCGGGCGCCGCTGAACATCACCGGTGACGAACTGATGCAGCGCTTCGTGCGTGGGGATTCGTCCCGCAGCACCGAGGGAAGCGGGCTGGGGCTGTCCATCGCGGATTCGCTCACGCAGCTGATGGGCGGGCAGATGGTCATCCAGGTGGACGGCGATCTGTTCAAGACGGTGCTTTCCTTCCCGCTCCGTCAGGAGGAGGAAGGAACGGCGGCGCCGGAGGCGGAGGGTGGTACGGCCGGCTGATGCCGGACAGAGAAAGAGAAGAGCGGCAGGCGGCAGGGAAGAAGCATCTTCTCTGCCGCTTTGACGTGAAAAAGGGGTGCAGTTCTGCCCGGATTGCGTTATAATGTTTCCAAATGACAAGCGGGGAATCCCGCAAAAAGGGGGAAACGATGAATCTGCTGAGTCTGTTGATGAAATCCATGGTCAGTAACGCCGGCGTGAGTGCCGTGGCATCCGCCTCCGGTGCGTCCGGCAAACAGTCGAAGAGCCTCATGACGCTCGCTCTGCCCATCCTGCTCAAGTACCTGACGAAAAACGCATCCTCTGCCGGCGGGGCGGCATCGCTTCTGTCCGCGCTGACACAGCATACCAGCCAGCTACCTGAACGGGTACAACGATCCCCGCATGTTCCTCATC
>CAMJGH010000034.1 GCA_946405185.1 uncultured Lachnospiraceae bacterium | reverse complement strand
GAGCGCCAGGTACTTGCTCATATCCACGGTGGTGTAGTAGGGCTTTTTCAGCAGTTCGGGCGTCTGGTAGATCAGGTTGGTGGTCATGATGCGGTCGATGATGCCTTCCTCAAAGCACTCGTCGAACTTGGCCAGGCCGTTGGTGAACAGGCCGAAGGTGCAGGCGGCAAAGACTTTGCGGGCTTTGCGGCGCTTCAGCTGACGGGCCACGTCGATGAGGGAGTCGCCGGAGGAGATCATGTCGTCGATGATCAGCACATCCTTGCCTTCCACGTTGGACCCCAGGAACTCGTGGGCCACGATGGGGTTCTTGCCGTTGACGATCTTGGTGTAGTCGCGGCGCTTGTAGAACATGCCCATGTCCACGGACATGTAGTTGGCGTACTTGACCGCGCGGGTCATGCCGCCTTCGTCCGGGCTGATGACCATCATGTGGTCCGCGTCCACCTGAAGGTTCGGCTCGGCGCGGAAGAGGGCCTTCATGAACTGGTAGGTGCAGGAGACATCCTCGAAGCCCGCCAGCGGGATGGCGTTCTGCACGCGCGGGTCATGCGCGTCGAAGGTGATGATGTTCTCCACGCCCATGGCGACCAGTTCCTGCAGCATCATGGCGCAGTCCATGGACTCGCGGCCGGCGCGGCGGTGCTGGCGGCCTTCGTAGAGAAACGGCATGATGACGGTCACGCGGCGGGCCTTGCCGCCCATGGCCGCGATGATGCGCTTGA
Source organism: uncultured Lachnospiraceae bacterium (assembly GCA_946405185.1). Lineage (GTDB taxonomy): Bacteria > Bacillota > Clostridia > Lachnospirales > Lachnospiraceae > CAKQHB01. Next base: position 25,670 of record CAMJGH010000034.1, on the reverse strand, counting down.
CGTCCTGGAAGTGGTCATCCGGCGACATGTGGTTGATGTGGCCGGCCAGCGAGTAGGTCAGGCTGTAGTTGCAGACATCCACGAGGATGTAGATGTCGTCGCCGCGGACGGATTCGTTGACCACGCCCTTGGCCTCGCCGGAGCCGAAGCGCGGCACCGAGGCATCCACGATGTAGGAGTCCTTCTGGTACTCCAGGAAAGAGAGGTTGTTGGCCTCATCGTGATGACGCTCGTTGCGCCACATGGCCAGGTAAGCATCCACCTTCTCGGCGAACGCTTCTTCGCCCTTTAAGGGAATGAGGCCGAGAGGCCCCACCGGGATGGTGTTTAACGGATGATCTTCGTGCAGGTTCGGCATAAACGTCCTCCTGTTTGTAATGGTCACCCTTTGCGGGCGGACCGGCGAAGGTCCTGGCCGTAAAGGGGGATGCTCTTGTAGGTGGCGATGCGGCTGGTCACGCGCTCGGTGTAGCGCACGGCCGCCTCATCCATGGAGATGTTGGTGGACAGCAGCACCGGCTTGCCGCGCAGGTACCGCTCGTTGATGCAGGCAAAGAGCTTCGTGGCGTCCAGGGAGTTCCCGAACTCCGTGCCCAGATCGTCGATGACTAAGAGATCGCACTCCGCGATGGCTTCATCGAGTTCCTGGAGGTCTTCATCATCCCGTTCGCGGATCTGGCGGGAGAAGAGCCGGGAGAGCTCGTCGGCCGTGTAGCAGAGCACGTTGAAGCCGGCGGATAGGAGCTCCGCCGTGACGCAGTGCATCAGGAAACTTTTGCCCACGCCGGTGGGGCCGGTGAAGAGCAGGCTCTCGGAGCGCGGGGAGAATTCCCGCGCGTACTGCACCAGGCCGGCCGTCACGCCCATCATGTAGGCGCGCACGGTGGAGCCGGGCGGCGTGAGCACGGTGGTGTTGTCGTAGACGTCCATGGAGAGCGTGCCGAAGTTCTCACGCTTCAGGATGTCGGCCATCTCCGGCTGGGCCGGACGCAGCGAAGCCGCCGTCACGGCAAAGCAGTGGCAGCGGTCGTTGCCGATATAGCCGGTGTCCCGGCAGTCCGGGCACTGGTAGTGGGGCCGGAGGTCTTCTTCGGTGAGGCCGGAAGCGGCGAGGAGCCTGGCGCGGCGCACGCGGATGGCCTCCCGGGCTTCGGCGTCTTTGCCGGCATCAAACGGCCGGCCTTTGATGCGGGCTTCCATCTGGGCGACGGCCAGGGAGGTCAGCTCCCGCTCGGTGTCGGCCAGGGCCGGCATTTTTTCATAGAGGGCGGCGCGGAAGGCGTCTGCCTTGGCTTCGGCGTCCGCGCGGCGCCGGTCATATTCACGCATCACCGCTGCGTAGCGGGAAGGAGAGAGCGGCATAAAGCGCCTCCTTTACGGGTTAAGCGTGCTTGCGCTGGTCCTTGCGGAAGGACTGCAGCAGCTGCTGCCATTCCTCCTGCTCCTTGCTGACTTCAGCCGGGGTTTCCGGCTGCGTCTCCTGCGCGGGGTGGAAGACTTCGAGTTCATCCCACGAGCCGCCGGCGGAAGCGCGCTGTTCAAAGTTGTGGAAAGAGGTCTTGCGCGGGGCGGAGGTGCCGGAAGCGGCCGCCCGCTCCTGTCTGGCTTTGGCGGCGGCTTCGGCCTTGTGGGCCTCGGCGTCCTGTTCGGCGGCCGCCAGCGTGCGGATGCCTTTTTCGTTCCAGTTGTCCACGATGCTCATGAAGTACGGGAAACCGGCTTCACGGCGGGCGGTCAGCGTGGCGGCGAAGAGGATCTGCTCAAACGGCATGCCGTAGTTGCGCTTGGCGCGGGCGAGGTAGTCGCGCTCCTCGCGGGTGAGGCGCTTGCGCGAGCTGCCGATGGTGGACAGATAGTCGGACTCCTCCTTGCGGCTGACGCGTGTTTCGGCTTTGGCCTGCGCGGCGGTGGTGATGCCGGCTTCCTGCCAGGCGGTCAGCACGGCGTTCATGTAGTCGAAGCTGGGGCGGTCCGGGTCCTTCAGGGTGACGCAGTAGTCCACCAGGTAGTCGATCAGATCCGCGTTGCCGTCGGTGTGATGATACCAGGCGGCCACCACTTGCACTTCGCGGGAGTTGAGCGTCTTGCCCAGATACGCCTCAATGACTTTGCACAGTTCTTCCAGCTCTTCGCCGGTCTCCACCGCGATGGGCTGCGGCTTGCGCGCAGCTTTGGCGGCCGGTTTGGCAGCCGGGCGCACGGGTGCCGGGGCGATGGGAGCGGGAGCGGCTTCTTCGGGCGCCTCCGCCTTTGCCGCCTTCGGCGACAGGAACGCAATCTCGGCGGGCTGGCCGTTCTCATCCATGGTGAGGACGATGAGCCCCTTGCGGTCCCAGTAGCGCAGGGCGCGGACCACGTCCGATTCGGTGCACGACAGCTGGTCCGCGATGTCCGCTACGGACAGCGCGGCATCCGCCTGCAGCGAGATGAGCTGCAGGAACAGAAACACTTTGACGAAATCCCCGTTCGCCTCGGGCATATAATCGCGGATGAACCAAAGCGGCACAGACAGTGCGGGTTCGGTCTCCCGATGGTGCAAGATGAGTGGTGACATATCCTTCCCTCCGCCTGCAAAACAGCCCCCTTGCCGGAAGCGCAGGCGAAGAGCAGTATAACACACCCTGTGCGGTTTGAAAACCGCGGCAAAAGCAAACGGGGGCTGTCCACAGGCCTGTGGAAAAGTGGAAAGCCGGCAGCCGCAGAATGGCCAAAAAGCACGGGTTTGTGCGGCTTTTTGCCACAGGCGGGCGTTTGCCTGCGGGGTTAAAAAATCCACCGGCCGGAGTATTACCGGCTGGCGGATGAAGTGGTGGATTGGTGGACGGCGGTATCCGCAAGCAGCCTTTCGCCCACAAGATACACGTCTCCCGCACCCATGGTTATCAACAGATCCCCGTGGATTAAAATTTTTCTGAGGTACGCCTCGATTTCTTCAAAAGAAGAAAACGAGCGGGAGGCCACACCGCGCTCGCGCAGGCCTTTGGCGATGTCTTCGGAGCTCACGCCCAAGGTGTCCGTCTCGCGGGCGGCATAGATGGGCACCAGCAGCACTTCGTCGGCGGCCGAGAGGGCCTCGATGAAGCCGGGCAGCAAAGCCTTGGTGCGGGAGTAGGTGTGCGGCTGGAACGCGCAGATCAGGCGCGCGTGCGGCACGCGGGCGGCCGCCGACAGGGTGGCCGTGATCTCCTGCGGATGGTGGGCGTAGTCATCGACGATCTGAGCGCCGGCAAACGTGCCTTTGTGCTCAAAGCGGCGCTTGGTGCCGCGGTAGGCGGCCAGGCCTTCGCAGATGGCTTCCGCGGAAGCGCCCAGGGAGTCCGCCAGGGCGGCGGCTGCCGCGGCGTTGCGGATGTTGTGCTCGCCCGGGACGGACAGCGTGACATGCCCCAGACAATCCCCGCCCTTGCGGAAGAGGGTGAACGAGGGGCAACCGTCATCGTCGTAGGCGATATCGGCCGCGTATACATCGCACGCGGGGGACAGGCCGGCCGTGATCACGCGGCAGGGAAGGCCTTCGGCAAAGTCTTCCAGGTCACGCACGCCGTCCGACAGCACCAGCACGCCGTCAGCCGGGACTTCTTCGGCGAAGGCCCGGAAGGAGCGGCGGATATGGTCCAGGTTTTTGAAGAAGTCCAGATGGTCCGCTTCAATATTTAAGATGACGGCGTGGGTGGGGTAGAACGAGAGGAAGCTGTTGGTGTACTCGCAGGCTTCGGTCAGGAAGGTCTGCCCGCCGCCCACACGGATGTTGCCGCCGATGGTGGGCAGGATCCCGCCCACCGAGATGGTGGGATCACAGTCCGTGCGCAGCAGGATCTCCGTGACCATGGAGGTGGTGGTGGTCTTGCCGTGCGTGCCGGCCACCGCCGCGGCCTGCGGGTAGTTGGCCATTAAATGCCCCAGAAACTCCGCGCGGGTCTCCATGGGGATGCCGCGGCGCACCGCCTCGGCGTACTCGGGATTATCCGGATGGATGGCGGCGGTGTAGACCACGAGGGCCGTATCCTCCGGGATATTGGAGGCCGCCTGGGGCGTGAAGATGCGCGCGCCCATGGCGGAAAGCTTTTCGGTGAGTTCGGAAAGATGGGAGTCCGACCCGGACACCGGGAAACCGGCGCCCAGAAGCACCTGGGCCAGACCGCTCATGCTGATGCCGCCGATGCCGATGAAGTGCACCGGCATGGGAGAATGAAGATCAAGCTTCTGCATATATACCTTTTCTCCGGGAAACTTCCCGGCATGCTGCAACGTGTTTTGAACACCGACAGTATAAACGTGAAACGCGCAAAATGCAAAGACTTTTGCGGAATTGGGCCGCCGGGCGTCCACAGGGACAGATTTCACAAAGGAGAGAGTTTTTTCCGGAAACTTTCGTGTATCATGTTCCGCTTTTGGCGGCAATGTGTTATAGTATTGTCAACCGGACTTTACGGTACAGGGAGGTGTCACGTGGTTAAGAAAGAAATGATCGCAATGCTGTTAGCCGGCGGTCAGGGAAGCCGTCTGGGCGTTCTGACGTCCAAGGTGGCCAAACCGGCCGTTCCTTTCGGCGGGAAGTATCGCTTCATCGATTTCCCGCTGAGCAACTGCATCAACTCCGGCATCGATACGGTGGGCGTTCTGACCCAGTATCAGCCGCAGCTCTTAAACTCGCATATCGGGATCGGCATCCCGTGGGATCTGGACCGCAACGTGGGCGGTGTGTCCATTCTGCCGCCGTATGAGCGCGTGGGCGGCAGCTCCTGGTATTCCGGGACGGCCAACGCCATCTATCAGAACATCGACTTCATCGACCAGTACAACCCGGATTACGTGCTGATCCTGGGCGGCGACCACATCTACAAGATGGACTACGAAGTCATGCTGGAGTACCACAAGGCCAACAAGGCGGATCTGACCATCGCCGCCATGCCGGTCCCCATGGAAGAGGCCAGCCGCTTCGGCGTCATCATCACGGATGAGAACAAGCGCATCACCGAGTTCGAAGAGAAACCCGAGCATCCGCGCAGCAACCTGGCGAACATGGGCATCTACATCTTCAACTGGCCGCTGCTGCGCCAGGCCCTCATTGATATGAAGGATGTGCCGGAGTGCGACTTCGGCAAGCACATCATCCCGGGCATCCAGCAGAGCGGCGCCAGGCTCTTCTGCTACGAGTTCAACGGCTACTGGAAAGATGTCGGAACGCTGGGCTCCTACTGGGAGGCCAACATGGAGCTCATCGAGCTCATCCCGGTCTTCAACCTCTACGAAGAGTTCTGGAAGATCTACACCAAGTCGGACATCCTGCCGCCTCAGTACATCGCGGCGGATGCCACGGTGACCAGAAGCCTGGTGGGCGAGGGCGCCGAGATCGAGGGCAGCGTCATCAACTCGGTCATCGGGCCGGGCGTCATCATCGAGAAGGGCGCCGAGGTGCGTGATTCCATCCTCATGGCGCACGTCACCGTGGGTGCCGGCAGCAAGCTGGAGAAGACCATCATCGCCGAGGGCAGCACGGTCGGTAAGAACGTCACCACCGGCGTGGGCGAGTACGCGGAGAGCCAGCTGTCGAAGAAGATCTACTGCTTCGACCTCGTGACCGTCGGTGAGAACACCGTCATTCCGGACGGCGTGACCATCGGCAAGAACGTGGCCATCTCCGGCGTCACGGAAGCCGCGGACTATCCGGACGGCAAGCTTCCGAGCGGCGGTTATATCATCAAGGCGGGGGTGACAAGATGAGAGCGATCGGTATCGTCCTGGCAGGCGGCAACAACAAGAGAATGAGGGAACTGTCGAACAAGCGCGCCATCTCGGCCATGCCCATGGCCGGGTCGTATCGCGCCATCGACTTCGCCCTTTCCAGCATGAGCAATTCGCGCATCCAGCGCGTGGCGGTCTTCACGCAGTACAGCTCCCGCTCCTTAAATGAGCACTTAAGCTCTTCCAAGTGGTGGGATTTCGGGCGCAAGCAGGGCGGCCTGTACGTCTTCACGCCCACCATCACGCCGGACAACAACAGCTGGTACCGCGGCACGGCGGACACGCTGACGCAGAACCTCGATTTCCTGCGCAACAGCCATGAGCCGTACGTGGTCATTGCCTCGGGCGACGGCATCTACAAGCTGGATTTCAACAAGGTGCTGGAGTACCATATTGATAAGAAGGCGGACATCACGGTGGTCTGCAAGGACATGCCGTACTCCAACGACCTGCTGCGCTTCGGCCTGGTCAAGACCGATGAAGACGGCCGCATCACGGAGTTTGACGAGAAGCCCATCGAGGTGACTTCCAACACCGTGTCCACCGGCATCTACATCGTGCGCCGGCGCCGCCTCATCGAGATCCTCGAGCGCTGCGAGCAGGAAGACCGGTACGACATCGTGCGGGATATCATCATCCGCTACCTGCACGTGCGCCGCATCTACGCTTACCGCATGGACAGCTACTGGTCGTCCATCGCCAGCGTGGAGAGCTACTACAAGACCAACATGGATTTCCTCACCCCGGAGGTGCGTCACTTCTTCTTCCGCGAGGCACCGGACGTGTATTCGCGTGTTGACGACCTGCCGTCCGCCAAGTATAATCCCGGTGCGGTGGTGAAGAACAGCCTGGTGGCCAGCGGCTGCATCATCAACGGCACCGTGGAGTCCTCGGTGCTGTTCAAGAAGGCGTACGTGGGCAACAACTGCGTCATCCGCAACTCCATCATCCTCAACGATGTCTACATCGGCGACAATTCCGTCATCGAGAACTGCATCGTGGAGAGCCGCGACACCATCGCCGCCAACTCGGTCTTCCGGGGAGAACCCGGGAAGCCGAAGATCGTGGTGGTGAAGAACGACCGGTATATCATCTAAGGTTCATCCGGGAGGCGCCGGGAAGGCAATTCCCACACAACCAAATGAACTGCCACACCCCGGGGTCAGCTGGCCCCGGGGCGTTTCGGCGTGCAGAGCCGAAAAAGAATTCGTAAGGAGTTTGTCTCATGAAGATCATCGCAGGCCTGGGAAATCCCGGAAAACAGTATGAAGGCACCCGCCACAACGCCGGGTTCGAAGTGATCGACGAGCTGGCGGACCGCTGCCGCATCTCCGTCACCTCCCGCGAACACCGGGCCCTGGTGGGCAAGGGCTTCATCGGGGGTGAGAAGGTGATCCTGGTCAAGCCGCAGACCTTCATGAACCTAAGCGGGGAGGCCATCGGCGAGATCGCATCCTATTATCAGGTGCCCGCTGAGGACGTGCTCGTCATCTGCGATGACATCAACCTCCCCGTGGGCTCTTTGCGCATCCGCCGCAAAGGGTCGGCCGGCGGCCACAACGGCCTGAAGAACATCATCGCCCGGCTTGGCTCTGAGGATTTCCCCCGCATCCGCGTGGGCGTGGGCGAGAAGGATGACCGGATGGACCTGGTGGACCACGTGCTGGGGCACTTTGCCGGCGCGGACCGGATGGCCATGGCGGAGGCCTACCAGACGGCCGCGAAGGCGGCGGAGCTGGTGGTCACCGACGGCATCGGCGAGGCCATGAACCGCTATAACGTGCGGCACATCGGTAGCAAAAAGACGGACGGAGAGGAAGCATGACGCGGGCATTTTCACAGCTTCTGTCGGAACTGGAGAGCACTTCGCGCACCGCGGAAGCGCTGAAAAAGAAGAGGGGACCGGTGGCGGCGGCCGGCTGCACGGAAGGCGTGCGGCCGGTGCTGGCATCGGTGTTCTTTGAGCAGCTCTTTCCCGGCAACGGGTGGCTGATCTACGCCGCCGAGAACGAACAGCGCGCCAGGCAGGCGGCCGCGGACCTGCGGACGTTCTACCCGGACACGCTCTATTTCCCGGCCAAGGACGTGCTGTTCTACAGCGCGGATCTGGCGGGCCGCACCATCGAGCAGGAGCGCTTCCGCGTCTACAAGGCGCTGGCCACCGCCAAGCGCGGCGTCATCGTGACCACGGTGGATGCCTTCTGCAACCGCATCCCGCCGGCCAAAGAGATCCTGTCCGCTTCCGTCATTCTGGAGGAAGGCGCCGAAGCGGACCCGGCCGCCCTGCGCAAGGAACTGGTCCGGCTGGGGTACCGCAGCGAACAGCAGGCGGATGAGCCCGGCACCTTTGCCGCCCGCGGCGGCATCCTGGACGTGTGGTCGCTGCCGGAGGACACTCCCTGGCGCATCGAGTTCTGGGGCGATGAGATCGATTCCATCCGCACCTTCGACCCGGAGAGCCAGCGCTCCATCGACCGCGTGTCCGTGGCGGAGATCTTCCCCGCCTCAGAGATGATCCTCTCCGAAGAGGACCGGAAGGCGCTGTCGGAGAAGCTCCTGAAGGAGATGAAGAAGGCCGAAGGGAAGCTGCGGGATGCGCTGGCCACCGAGCGGGCGCACCGCCTGAAGACCGCCGTAACGGCGCTGGCGGACGCACTGACCTATGGCACGGAGGACGCCGGCATCGGCTCATTGATCGGCTACCGGTATCCGCAGGCGGGGAGCCTTTTGGAGTACTTTTCGGCCGATGACGCGCTGTTCGTGCTGGATGACCCGGTGCGCCTGCGCGAGCGCGCGGACGCCGTGGAGGCGGAGTTCCGCGAGAGCATGATGCACCGCATCGAAGAGGGGTATCTTCTGGCGGGCCAGGCCAACGTCTTTGTGGGCGCCGATGAAGTCTTTTCGCGCCTGACCACCGGCCGGACGCTCACGCTGGCCAGCCTCGACCAGCGCCTGCCGTCTCTGCCCTGCAAGGAGCAGACGGAGTTCTTTACCCGCAGTGCGGATTCCTACCGCACCAACTTCGAAGGCCTGATCCGCGACCTGTCCGTGTGGCAGCGCGGCGGCTGGAAGGTGATGCTGACCACGGCCGCCCGGTCGCGCGCCGAGCACATGGCGGACCGCCTGCGCGAGTATGAGCTGTTCGTGGAGATCGCGGGGGAGGAGTCGGCGCTCTTCCCGGGGCGCGTGACCATCGTGCGCGGCAATCTCTCCCGCGGGTTTGTCTGCACGCCGGCCAAAACCGTTGTTCTTACAGAGACGGAACTGTTTGGCCAGGAGACCAAGAAGCGCCGGAAGCACCGGACTCCGGCCGGCGGCACGCGCATCACCGGCTGCGCGGATCTGTCCGTGGGCGATTACGTGGTCCACGAGGTGCACGGCATCGGCATCTACCGCGGCATCGAGAAGGTGGAACTGGACCACCAGGTGCGCGATTACATGAAGATCGAGTATGCGGATAACGGGAACCTCTACATCCCGGCGTCCAACTTCGATATGATCGCCAAGTACGCGGATGCGGACGCCGCCCACGCGAAGGTGAACCGCCTCGGGTCGGCCGAGTGGAAGCGCACGCGCGCCCGCGTGAAGCACGCGGTCGAGGAGATCGCGCAGGAGCTGGTGGACCTCTACGCCGTCCGCCAGCACGGCAAGGGGTTCCACTACGGGCCGGACACCGTCTGGCAGAAAGAGTTTGAGGAACTCTTCCCGTTTGAAGAGACGGATGACCAGCGCACAGCCATCGAGGCCGTCAAGCAGGATATGGAGAGCGACAAGATCATGGACCGCCTGCTGTGCGGCGACGTGGGCTTCGGCAAGACCGAAGTGGCCATCCGCGCGGCCTTCAAGGCGGTGCAGGAGGGCAAGCAGGTGGTCTACCTGGTGCCCACCACCATCCTGGCGCGCCAGCACTACAACACCTTCGTGCAGCGCATGAAGAATTACCCGGTCCGCATCGAGATGCTCTCGCGCTTCCGCACGGCGGCGGAGACGGCGGCGGTCATCAAGGATCTGGCCAAAGGCCAGGTGGACATCGTCATCGGCACGCACCGGGTGCTCAGTAAAGACGTGAAGTTCAAGGATCTGGGCCTGCTGCTCATCGATGAGGAGCAGCGGTTCGGTGTGAAGCACAAGGAAGCCATCAAGCAGATGAAGCAGACGGTGGATGTGCTCACGCTCACGGCCACGCCCATCCCGCGGACGCTCCACATGAGCCTGGTGGGCATCCGCGACATGTCCCTGCTGCAGGAACCGCCGGCGGACCGCCTGCCCATCCAGACCTACGTCATGGAGTGGAACCCGGAGGTGGTGCGCGAGGCCATCCACCGGGAACTGGCGCGCGGCGGGCAGGTCTACTACGTGCACAACCGCGTGCAGGACATTTCCGAGCAGGCGGCCGCCATTCAGGAGCTGGTCCCGGAGGCCAACGTCCGCTTTGCCCACGGGCAGATGAACGAGCGCGAGCTGGAGCGCGTGATGACGGACTTCGTGGAGGGCGAGATAGATGTCCTCGTCTCCACCACCATCATCGAGACCGGCCTGGACATCTCGAACGTCAACACCATCATCATCCACAACGCGGACCGCTACGGCCTGTCCCAGCTGTACCAGCTGCGCGGGCGCGTGGGGCGCTCCAACCGCACGTCCTTTGCGTTCATCCTCTACCGGAAGGACAAGATCCTGAAGGAGGAGGCCGAGAAGCGCCTGGCCGCCATCCGCGAGTACACGGAGCTGGGCAGCGGCATGCGCATCGCCATGCGGGACCTGCAGATCCGCGGCGCCGGAAACGTGTTGGGGAACAGCCAGCACGGCCATCTGGAGGCGGTGGGGTACGACCTGTACTGCAAGATGCTGAATGAAGCCGTACTCGAGGCCAAGGGCGAGACGCCGCCCGCGCCGGAGTACGAGACCACGGTGGACCTGCCGGCCGATGCCTTCATCCCGCCGGCCTACATCCGCAGCGAGGGGCAGAAGCTGGATATGTACCGGCGCATCGCCGGCATCAGGAACGAAGAGGAGCGCATGGACATGGTGGACGAGCTGACGGACCGCTACGGCGACCCGCCCGCCTCCGTCATGAACCTGCTGCAGATCGCGGTGGTGCGGCAACTGGCGCACGAAGCCGGCCTGACGGATTTCGTGATCCGCGGCGATGTGGCCGAGTGCAAGTGGTACAAAGACGCGCCGGTGGACACGGCGGCCGTGCCGGGGCTTCTCGCCCGCTACCGCAACCGCGTGCGCGTGCGCACCGGCGATGATCCGGCGTTCCTGTTCACCATCCCGGAGCTCTCACGCCCCGCGGACGATGAATTCCGCGCCGTGAAAACGCTGCTGTTCGACATCAAGGGGCTTCTCGCCTCCTGATGATTTTCTTAAGATGCAGAGCCCTCTCTTGACAGCGCTCATTTTTCGAGGCATAATGCCCAAGAATGAGCGCTTTTGCCATGCCCGGCTTCATCCGGGCACATGAGAGGGGAAATCTATGGAAAAATCGATCGAGGAACTGATCCGCGAAGAGACGGATGAGCGCCTGAAGCAGATGGCGGCGCCGGACTATCCGTTTCCGGCAAAGATCTCGGGGGCGGACTGGGCGGCCATGGCCGCCTGCATCGGCGTGAGCCTGGTGCTGATCATCCTGTGCATGACGGGGGTGATCGTATGAGCGCGAAGATGAGCCATGACGAGTACATCCGCCAGGAGACGGTGACCGGCACCGTGCCGATGCTGGCCGGCGAGCGCCACTATTCCTTCTGGGATCTGTTCCTGGCCACCAGCGGCTTCTCCATCGCCACCTGGTGCTACACGCAGGGCGCCTACGTGGCGCAGTACCTGTCGTTCAAGCAGATGCTGATCAACATCTTCTGCTTCAACATCATCTGGGTGCTGATCGAGTGCATCCCGGTGCTGTTCGCCACCCGCTACGGCATCGACCTGTGGGTGTGGCTGCGGTCGGTGCTGGGCCGCAAGGGTGTGGCCATCTTTGCCACGGTCATCAGCATGGCCAACTTCGGCTGGTACGCGGTGGACTCGCAGCTGTTCGCCAGCTCCATGATCAATCTGTTCGGCGGTTTCGGGCTGACGCTCGACCCCACGTTCTGGAAGCCGGTGCTGGGTGTCCTGTGCGTCATCCTGGGCACCATCATCGCGCTGGGCGGCCCGGAGGTCATCAAGTGGGTGAACCGGTTCCTGGTCACGGCGCTGCTGATCGTGGGCGGCGTGGTCGTGATCATCTGCTTTACGGCCGTGCCCATCGGCGACATGCTGAAGGTGCAGCCGGATACCAGCCTGTATGATTCCGCCATCGGGCGGTTCATGCTGAGCGCCGAAGGCAACGTGGCCTTCGCGTTCTCGTGGTCCACGCAGGCGCTCGTCATGCCGCGCCTCGCGAAGACCGAGCGCAGCGGCTACTGGGCCACGGCCGGCGCGTACGGCATCGTGGCGCCGTTCTTTGTGGCGGCCGGCGGCGTGATGGCCATCGCCATGTTCGTGCGGGCCGGGTACTACGAATCGGATCCGACGGTCATGCTGGCCACGCTGGCAGGCCCCGGCTTTGCGCTCTTAAGCCTTTTGATGGTGGCCTTCGCCAACATCGGCACGCAGGGCACGGGTTCGTACGTGAACTGCATGATCGTCAAGAGCGGCCTGCCGAAGGTCAGTTACAAGCTGCTGGTGATCCTGGCGGCCGTCTACGTCTCCGCGCTGACGGTCTGGGGGTGGGTCATGGACAACTTCGGTTCGTTCATCTCCATGGCGGCCCAGATCCAGGGGCCCATCATCGGCATGACCGTGGTGGACTACCTGATCGTCAAGAAGCGGAAGATCAGCCTGAAATCACTCTACCAGCTGGACGGGCACGATGCCTACGAGTTCACCCACGGCTTCAACCTGGTGGGCCTGGCGTGCCTGCTGATCTCCTTCGTCACGAACATCGTGTTCATCTACAACCCGCTCACGGCCGAGATCAAGAGCCCGCTGTTCCTGATCCTGACGGGCAGCGGCTACACGGCGGTCTGCGGCGGCCTGCTCTACTGGCTGGCCAGCCTTACACCGCTGCGCAAGTACATGCTGCGTGACCGCGGCGAGCTGGATATCGTCTGAAAAAGGAGGGTCGGTCCATGACCCGCAACGAATTTACCTTACTGTATACCGTCATGAAGCACGGGATGGACAGCCACCGCACCCTGCGGGACCTCACGGGTCTCTCCACCGGCTACATCTCCCAGACGCTCAAGGCCTTTGCGGAGCAGGGGCTTGTGGACGCGGAGGGCCTCACGGAAGAGGGGCGCCTGGCCCTGCAGCCGTACAGGGTGGACAACGCCGTTATCATGGCGGCCGGCATGTCCACGCGCTTCGTGCCGCTTAGCCTGGAAAAGCCGAAGGGCCTTCTGCGGGTCAAGGGGGAAGTGCTGATCGAGCGGCAGATCGAGCAGCTCCATGAGGCCGGCATCGAAAAGATCATCCTGGTGCTCGGCTACAAGAAGGAAGCGTTCTTCTACCTGGAGGACAAGTACGACGGCGTCACCATCGTCATCAACCCGGAGTACAACACCAAGAACAATACGCACACGCTCTATCTGGCACAGGCGTATCTGGGGAACAGCTACATCTGCTCCTCCGATGACTACTTTGCCGTCAATCCGTTCGAGGCCTACGTCTACCAGCCGTACTACGCCGCGGTGCACGTGCACGAGAAGACCAACGAGTGGTACATGATTCCGGATGCCAAAGGCAACATCGCCCGCGTGAAAAAGAGCGGGGCGGACGGGTTCATCATGCTGGGGCACGTCTACTGGGACCGGGCGTTTTCCGCCAGCATGACGGCACTCCTGAACGAAGACCACGAGGTGGGCAACTACGATGCGGCGCTCTGGGAGCAGGTGCTGGCCGAACACCTCCGCGACCTGCCGCCGATGGAGATCAAAGAGTACCCGGCGGATGCCATCTTCGAGTTCGACAGCCTGGACGAGCTGCGGCAGTTTGACAGCCATTACGTGAACCACACGCACAGCCGTATCATGGCCAACATCGCCCGGCAGCTGGCATGTGAAGAGAGCGATATCCTGCACTTCCAGGCCATCAAGGAAGGGCTGACCAACACCAGCTTCGTGTTTGAGGTGAAGGGGAAGCGCTACGTCTACCGCCATCCGGGCGAGGGGACGGAGGCCATCATCTCGCGCAGCCACGAAAAGAAGGCGCTGGAGCTGGCAAGATCCATCGGCGTGGACCCCACCTACCTGACCATGGATGAGAAAAGCGGGTGGAAGCTGAGCACCTACGTGGAAGGCATCCGCGTGCCATCCTATGACAGCGATGAGGACTCCCTCCGCGTGATCGGCGTGATGAAAAAGCTCCACGGGCAGAACCTCTCGGTGGAGTGGTCCTTCCTGCCGTGGGAGGAAGCCGGAAAGATCGAAGCGCTGCTGCGCGCCGGCAAGGGCGGCATCGCCGACCCGGAGTTTGACCGGCTCAAGGACATGGTGCGGCGCTGCTACGAGCGCTGCGAAGGCGACGGCATCACTCAGCGGTTCTGCCACTGCGACACCTACGCGCCCAACTGGATGCTGACGGAGACGGAGACCATCCTGATCGACTGGGAGTACGCCGGCAACGCCGACCCGGGGTGCGATGTGGGCACCTACATTATGGACTCGCAGTGGGAAGTGGAGGACGCCCGGAAGTTCATCCGGATGTACGGCGGAGAGGAGATGACCGACGCGGAGATGTTCCACTATCTCGCCTATACGGCCATCCTCTCGTACTACTGGTACGTGTGGGCCCTCTACCGGGAAGCCTGCGGCGCCGTGATGGGGGAGAGCCTCTACCGGTGGCGTGTGATGGCCTCGCGCTACGCCCGCTACCTGGTGCGGGAATACGCGCTGGAGCCGGAAACATCCGGGCGGTGAGCTTCGTGCCGGCAGGAATCCCTCGTCTGGCATAAAAAACTTGCCTGTTTTAAAAGAATGCGGTATAATCGTGCGGTATTGCTGAAACTGTGCCGTGCGGGGATACCGCTTTTTGAATGGTTCATACCGGCCGGCACGTAAAATCGGAGGAAATCATGGACAGGAAGCTTCGCTCAGCCGCGGCGCTCCTGCTGGCGGCTCTGTTCGCCGTGGGGTGTCTGGCCGGCTGTTCCCGGAAAGTGAAGGAGGCTGACTACGCCAAGACCGTGGTCGCCACCTACGGGGACGAGAAGATCTACCTTGACGAGGCAAACTTCATGCTTCGCAGGGAGCAGTATCTGCTGGAAAGTGTGTATCTGCAGCTGTTTGGCGGTTCACAGGAATTCTGGTCGATGAACATGGGAGACGTCACGCTTGGCGAATCCACCAAAACGGGCGTGATGAGTGAGATCTACCAGACCCGCGTGCTGCTTTCCAAAGCCGCCGAGTACGGCGTGGCGCTGACGGCAGAGGACGAGGAGAAGATCGCCGCCGCCATCGCCCAGTTCAAGGAAGGCAAGGACGCAGAGCTGCTGGCCAAGCTCGGGGCTACGGACGCGCTCATCGAGAAGGTCTACCGCGACAACGCGCTGGCCTACCGCGTGTGGGAGTACCTCACGAAGGACATCGACACCACGGTCGATGAGGAAGCCTACAAGCAGATCACCATCCACTACATCAACTACGATCAGGCCAAACCGGATGACGGCACCGAGGTGCTGGAACTGACGGAAGGTCAGAAGCAGGCCATGACGGACATGGCGGACGAGATCATCGCCGCGCTGGAGTCCGGCACGGACTGGAACGATGAAGTGACCGCCCTCCAGGAGGACGGCACCATCACCGCCCGCCACCGCACCGAGACCTTCGGCAAGACGGACCGCCCCAACGAGTTCGGTACCACTGCCTGGGCCATGAAGACCGGCGAGTACGCTTCCTGCTACGTGGAGGAAGAAGGCTGGTACGTGCTCTACTGTGATTCGGATGACAACAAGGAAGCGCAGCAGGCCAAGATCGAGGAAGAACTGGATTCCCGCCGCGCCGCCATGTTCTCCGAGAAGTACAAAGCGCTGACGGATGCCGGCCCCGCCTTCAAGGTGAACGAGAGCATCTGGGCGCAGATCGAGCTCAAGGACGTGATCTACCAGATCCCGGCCACCGAGCCGGCCTCTGAAGGCGCATCGGAATCCGGCACGGAGCCCGCATCGGAATCCGCTTCCGCAGCGGAATCCGCGGCAGAGACCGAGACTGCTTCCGAGAGCGAGAGCGTATCGGAAAGCGCCACCAACTGAATCAGTCGGATATGACAAAGCCCCGCCGGTTTTCCGGCGGGGCTTTTGGCTTCAGGTAGTGCTCTTTTTTCGGATGCGGGCTTCGCGGCGCTGTTCACGCCGGCGCTCTTTGGCGCTTTCGTATTTCTCGGTGATGGCCTTGGCTTCCTCCTCGTCCACGGAGCGGATGGTGCGCACCGCGTAGTGCACATCGCTCGGGTGGCGTCTGACGCGCAGCTTCCCGCGCAGCTTTCCGTGGGTGGGGCAGGTGCCCACGCAGAGGTAATTGTGCGTGCTGCCGGCGTGCCAGGGGACCAGAAGGGTGGTCGGACCGCCGCAGAACGGGCAGGGCAGGTCGGTGACTTCCTTGTCCTTCATCAGCTTGTCCGGGCTGGCAAAGCCGCAGGAGACAAACTTGGAGTAGGTTTCAAACTTCAGGCGGATCTGGTCTTCCCTGGTCTGGGGGATGCGGTAATAGTCCACGCTGCGCATGGGGGCGAGCCGCTTCATGTCCAGCTGCTGCATGACCCGCATGGTGTAGTAGGTGTCCGCGTCCGCCCGGTGGAAGGGCACGTCCTTCTCCAGCTTCAGCTCATCCACCACGGCCTCCAAGGCCTTGCCGGTGTTCCGGCCGTCGTACTGCAGGCCGTAGAGCTTCTGCACGTCGTAGTAGAAGAGCGGCCACGGCAGCGACAGTTCCGGGCAGAAGTAGGCGATGTTGCGCTGCAGTTCCGGCAGGTCCGACGGCCCCCAGGTGCACCAGGCCGCGTCCTCGCCCGCCCAGGCCAGAAAGCGTCTGGCCGCTTCGGCGAACGGAAGGCCGGATTCCAGCTCGTCCGCCCGCACGTGCGTCAGCTTGCGCACGTGGTGGTGAAGGCGCTTGTAGACCTGCGGGCGGATGACGGTCTCAAACCGGCCGGCCGGCTGCAGGTCTTCCGTCAGCTTCATGGCGCCGATCTCGATGATCTCGCTCGGAAGCCCGGGGACGGACCGGGAGGGATCCATGGCCTGGTTCCACTCCAGATCGAAGATGATATAATGCAAGAGGCGGTTCCTCCTTAATCGGACCGGCGCCCGCCGGGGCCGTGTCCGGTGATGGTTCAGGAAAAGTAGACGTCCTGCGCGGCATCGTGCAGGATCAGGCGCTTCTGCTCCTCGGTGAGCAGCGGGGACTCCGTAAACATCTGAATGTAGTGCGCGTAGGTGTCCCGCTTGCAGGCGGACGGAAGGTCCGTGGCAAACATCAGCCGGTCAAACCCGGCGATGCGCCCGGCGGCGGTGATGAAATCCATGGTCACCGGGTAGGGGTAGGCGTCCGGCCGGCAGTTCCAGGTGACGGCGGCCAGATCGAACCAGACGTTGGGGAGCGCGAGCATCCGCACGCCTTCCTCCATGCGGGCCTTCTCGCTCTGGGAGCAGGCCAGCAGGTGGCAGACCACAAATTTCATGTGCGGGTGGGCCATGATGAGCCGGCGCAGTTCCGGCACCTGCCAGGAAGCGGACCCGCACTTGCCGATATCGATCACGAAGACATTGCCCAGCTGGTCCGCGTAGTCGGCGCAGTCCGCCATCTCCGGGCCGTCCAGGCGGAAGTCGTGGTTGCACATGAGGCCGGACCCGACGCTCACTTCAAACTTGACCACCGGGATCTTCAGCTCTTCAAACAGGTGACGCCGGATGGCCTCCTTCTGTTTGGAGAAGGGATCGTACATGGCGGCCGGCAGGAAGCGGTCCGGGTACTTCTGCGCGGCCTCGTACGTGTAGTGGTTCTGGAAGCCGTAGTAGTTGCCCTGCAGCAGCACCGCTTTTTCCACGTCGTTTTCGTCCATCACGGACAGGACGGTCTCCGGCGTGACGCAGTCCCCGCCGAGGAACGGGGGGATGAGGTCGATGACGGTGCCGTCCGCGTACATGGCGCGGCCATCCTTGCCGAGGCTGCGCAGCTCGCCGCGCTCGCCGGTGCCGGCAACGGTCTGGATCAGATGGACATGGGCGTCGATGACTTTCACGAAAAAGCCTCCTTTGGGACGCATGGCACAGCGTTTATAGAGTATCGCATTTTGGCGTTTCGTTCAACGTGTTTTTACAGACAGGCTGTGGTATCATAGCAGAAGCGGCGCCGCACGTCCGGCGCCGCGGGGAGGAGAAGCATGGCCAATTACCGCCTGACCATCCAATACGACGGCACGCGTTACGGCGGCTGGCAGAAGCAGCCGGGCGAGAAGACGCCGTCCATCGAAGGAAAGATCGAGGATGTGCTGGCCCGCATGGAGCCGGACATGGGATACCCCGTGCACGTGATCGCTTCCGGCCGCACCGATGCCGGCGTGCACGCGCGGGCGCAGACGGCCAGCGTCCACCTGGAGACAAGGCGCACCCCAGAGCAGATCCGCGCCTGCCTGAACGCCTACCTGCCGGAGGATATCGGCGTAACGGACGTCCGCCCGGCGGATGAGAGGTTTCACGCAAGGCTTTCGGCGGTGCGCAAGACCTACGTCTACCGCGTGGCCGTGGACCCGGCCGCGCACGTCTTTGACCGCAAGTACATGACGCCGCTCTCCGAACTGGCCGCCCGCCTGAACCTCCCGGCCGATGCCCCCTGGTCCGAAGCTGCCCTGCGGCAGACGGCGGCGCTCCTGTGCGGCACGCACGATTACGGCGCCTTTGTCACCCGCCGCACCAAAAAGAGCACGGTGCGCACGGTGGAGCACATTGATGTGACCGTCACGCCGGATGAGATCCGCCTGGCCTTCACGGGAAACGGGTTTCTGTACAACATGGTGCGGATCCTCGTGGGGACGCTCTTTGAAGCCGCCTACGGCGTGCGCAAGCCGGCGAGCGTGACGGCCTGCTTTGACCGGCCGGAGAGGGCACTGTCCGGCTTTACGGCCCCGGCGAAGGGGCTGACGTTATGGAACGTGGAATACCCGGCCAACTGAAAAAGCCGCAGCCTTTCGGGGCTGCGGCTTTTTTGTCGGGGAAGCTTATTCGGCTTCTTCCTCCTTGGGCATTTCGGTGGTGGCATCCACGACGTTCTTGCGGATGGACTCGATGCCGTTTAAGCACTTGCGCAGGGTGGTGTAGCCCTCGCCCACGGCGATGATCTGGCCGTTGGTGGCTTTCAGGCGGAAGCGGAATTCGCCGGCCTTGTCCGTGTAGACTTCGAACTTCGGGAACCTAGTCTTTTCCCACCCCTCGACCGTCTGATCTTCCAGATTGGCCACCGGGCTGTTCTTGGTGACGGAAGCGATGCCGTTCAGGCAGGATTTCTCACTCTTGTAGGTCTGAGACGTGCAGATGACCTGACCGTTGCGGGCTTTGAGATCAAACTTCCAGCCGCCGTTGTTGGTGCGCTTGACAACAAACTTACCCATACCTGTACCTCCCTTGGCAGTATGTCATGTGTGGTACAATAATTATAAAGCAGAAAAACGCGAAACACAAGGGAGAATGCGACAAAATGTGAAGCGGGAAGAGCAGGAGAGGGGGATGTGCGGCACCGGACAGCGTTATTCCGGCCGGAACAGGTCATCCAGCGTCCGCCCGTAGGCGGGCAGGCACTCCTCCACGAACACGGCGGCCTCCGGGACGTTCGCGGCCAGCTCGGTCAGGGCGTTTTCGGTGGAAATGCGCGCGGAGTCAAACTCGCGGTTGCCGGAGCGGTCCTCCTCCAGACACTTGATCAGGGCGGACAGCTTGTCCGCGGCCTTGATGAGGGGCAGCAGGGCGGCATCGGCCGGATCATCGGCAAACAGGAGCGGGCGGAAGGCACCGCGCAGATCATCCGGGAGGGTGGAGAGCAGCTTTTCTTCGGCGCCTTCCTCCACCTTTTTGTAGGCCTCGCGGATCTGCGGGTTCAGGTACTTGACCGGTGTGGGCATATCGCCGGTGATGATCTCCGGCGCATCGTGATAGAGCGCCAGCACGGCCGCACGCTCCGCGTTATAGTTCTTTCCGAAGCGGGCGTTGCCGATGACGCATAAAGCGTGGACGATGACGGCCACCTCACAGGAGTGCTCGGAGAGCGACTCCTCGCGCGCGTTGCGCATCAGCGCCCAGCGGTTGATGTATTTCATGCGGGAAATAGCCGCGAAAAAGGATACAGGCATGGGAAAACCTCCGTTTGGGTTACACTGACTGTTCAGGCCCGGCTGGTCTCCGGTTCCTCCGGCAGCAGTTCCGGCCCGTAGATGACGGGCACCGGGCTGTTTTCTCCGAGTGAGACCGCGCGGTCGATGGACGCGGCGTACGCCTTCGGGTCCATCCCCAGAAACGCCAGGCGGGTCTGAAAGATATGGCGCATGGTGCCGGGAAGGTCAAAGCCGTCCCGGGAGATGAGCGACTGGATCATGCCGAACTGCAGGGCGCACATGGCGATGGTCGAGACCATGGCCTCCTCCTCCGTAAACGGCGGGTCCGGGAAGAAGGAGAGGAAGAGCGTCTGATGCGTATCGATGTAGAGATCGCGCAGCGCGGGGACGTTGGTGAAGGCAACAAACAGCCCCGCGGTCTTTTTGTCAAAGGCGATGAAGTGCAGGAAGCGGTATTCCGTCAGGAAATACTCCATCCAGGGGTCCTCGGACGGCGCGTTTTCGCCGTCTTTGGGCAGGAACGCTTCCATGACCATGTCGTGGTAGCCGCGCACCAGATCCTCTTTTTTGGGATAGTAATAACTGACGTTGCCGAGGGCAACGCCGAGGCTCTTCGCGATGGCGCGCAGGGTGGTCTTTTCATACCCGATGGCCAGGAAACTCCTGACGGCGCTCTGTAAGATCTGTTCCTTCAAATCTTTCTTCATGGTTCGGATTATACCGTCCGGGCACCGGGAATGCAAGATGGGCGGCTGCTTTTAGGACATGTCCGAAAAATTCTTGACATGTCCTAAAGGCCTTTCTATAATCGAATCATCAAAGATTGTCATTTTCATGACAAAGGAGGGAAACAAGATGGCAAAGAGTGCATGGGCACGGTATGCCACGCATATGTCCATGGTGGGCGGTCTGTTTTTGGGCCCCATCGGCGAGGAGAGTGCCTGGACCCAGATGTTCAAAAAGCTGGTCCCCGAGGAAGAGGCGGAGCTGGCCTGCAAGGTGAGCAACAAGCCGCAGTCGATCGAACAGATCGCAGGGAACGCCGGCAAGACGGTGGAGGAAGTCACGCCGATGCTCGCACACCTGGGGCAGAAAGGGCTTCTCTTTGAGCGCATCACCAAGAACGGCGCGAAGTTCTACAATGTCCCGCCGTTCATCCCGGGCTTCTACGAGTTCGTCATGACGGATCCGGACACCATCAAAAACCCGGAGATCGCAGCGCTCTTCCGCAAGGCCATCGACGACCTGGCCATGCTCCTTCGCAGCGTGGACGTGCAGGGCGGCGGCCTCATGAAGGTAACGCCCGTCATGAAGGAAGTGCAGGCCCAGCAGAAGGTCTACTCCTTCGAGGACGTGAAGACCTTCATCAACAACGCCACGCGCTACTCCGTGGCCGACTGCGCCTGCCGTACGGCGGCGAAACTCGTCGGCAAGGGGTGCGAGCACCCGATTGAAGGCACCTGCATGCAGTTTGATGACACCGCGGATTACTACGTCCGCACCGGCCGCGGCAAGTACCTGACGAAAGAGGAGGCTCTCGAGCGGCTGGAGTACGTGGAGAAGGCCGGCCTGGTCCACTGCGCGTTCCAGGTGGAAGGCAAGGACTACACCACCTTCATCTGCAACTGCTGCGGATGTTCGTGCTCGGGCCTGCGCTCCATCAACCGCGTGGACGCCAACCCTATGAGCCATTCCAACTTCCGTGCCGAGATCGACGAGGAGAAGTGCGTGGCCTGCGGCGACTGCGTGGACGTCTGCTCCATGAACGCCGTCATGCTGGGCACCAACTACGGCGGCGATGCCGAGGCGCAGCTGCCCAAGTACCGCAAGGCGAAGAACACCATCTACCGCAAGTCCGACAACCATCCGAACTTCATCAACGAACGGCACCTGACCACGCTCGAAGGCACCGCCCCCTGCAAGGTGGCCTGCCCGGCGCACGTCTCGGTCCAAGGCTACATTCAGAAGGCCAGCGAAGGGCGCTACCGCGAGGCGCTGGAGCTGATCAAGGAGACCAACCCCCTGCCCGCCATCTGCGGCCGCGTATGTCCGCACCCCTGCGAGGCGGCCTGCACCCGCTGCACGCTGGACCAGGGGCTGTCCATCGATGCCATCAAGATGTTTGTGGCCGACAAGGAGCGCGAGGAAGCCTTCCGGTTCATCCCGGAGAAGCGCAAGACCTACGATTCCTACGTGGGCACGAAGGTGGCCGTCATCGGCTCCGGCCCGGCTGGCCTGACCGCAGCCTACTACCTGGCCGTCGCGGGCTTTGCCGTGACCATCTTTGAAAAGAACGAGCAGCCCGGCGGCATGCTGACCTACGGCATCCCCGCTTTCCGGCTGGAGAAGGAAGTCATCAACTCCGAGATCGAGGTGATCAAAGCCCTCGGCGTCGAGTTCAAGTGCGGCGTCGAAGTGGGCAAGGACGTGACCATCCCCGGCCTGCGGAAGGAAGGCTACAAGGCGTTCTACCTGGCCATCGGCGCGCAGGGCGGTTCCAAACTGAACATCCCGGATGAGGATCTGCCGAACATCCGCACCGGCGTGGAGTACCTGATGGACGTCAACGCCGGCAAGGCCACCGGTGTGCACGGGAAGACCATCGTGGTCGGCGGCGGCAACGTGGCCATCGACGTGGCCCGCGCGGCCATCCGCGACGGCGCCGAGAGCGTCGACATGTACTGCCTGGAGAGCGAGAAGGAAATGCCCGCCGCCATGGACGAGCAGATCGAGGCGAAGGACGAAGGCATCCGCATCCACAACGGCTGGGGCCCGATGATCATCCGCAATGAGAACGGCCTGGCCACCGGCATCACCTTCAAGAAGTGCACGAGCGTGCGCGACGCCGAAGGACGCTTTGCGCCGGCCTACGACGAGTCCGTGACCTGTGACGCGCCGGCAGACACCATCATCCTGGCCATCGGCCAGAAGATCGTCTGGGGCGGCCTGCTCGACCAGACCAAGATCCGCATCGACCGCGGCAGCCGCGCCGAAGTAGCCGACCTGTCCTACCAGACCGGTGAGGAAGACGTCTTCGCCGGCGGCGACGTGGTGACCGGCCCGCGCTTTGCCATCGACGCCATCGCAGCCGGACATGAAGGCGCCATCAGCATCGAGCGGTACCTGCGCGGCCTGCACCTGACCGACGGGCGCAATGCGCAGTACAAGATGATGAAGACGGACGATATCCGCCTCTCCGCCAACAGCCTGGTCACGACGCCGCGCCAGTATGCGCCGGAAGTGGACCACAAGAAGGCCATCCAGACCTTCAAGGACCTGCGCGAAGGCCTGACGGAAGAGCAGATCGCGAAGGAAGCCGCCCGCTGCCTGCACTGCGGCCGGTCCTACGTGGATATGGACAAGTGCATCGGGTGCGGCGTCTGCACGCATCGCTGCAAGTTTGACGCCATCCACCTGGTCCGCGTGGACGACACGCAGTTTGCGGAGGATATGGCGCACTGGTACGGCCGCATCGCCAAGAACGTGGTGAAGCGCGGCGTGAACATCGCGGCCGAGGGGCTCTCGCAGACCATCGGCAAGAGGCTCGGAAAACATGCATGAGTTATCGGTGGTGCAGAGCATTGTCCAGACCACTTCCGGCATCCTCGCGGAACGGGGGATCGAGAAGGCGTCGTTTCTGACGCTCGTGATCGGCGCGCACACGGGGATCATTCCCAAATACGTGAAAATGTATTATAATGACGTTTGCGAAGGGACTCCTCTTGAGGGTTCCGAACTGCGCATTGAATCCGTGGACACCGAGTATTTCTGCCGGGACTGCGGGCACGTCTTCCGTTCAGAGCGCTCCGGGCATGATCATCACGCCCCGGAGGAGCGCTGCCCGGCGTGCTCCTCGGCGGATCTTGAGGTGATCGCGGGCGACGAGCTGATGATCAAGGAAGTGGGATATGAAGATCGTTGAACTGAAGGAAAGCATTCTGGAAAACAATGACGCGGACGCGGCCGTCCTGCGGGAAGAACTGAAGGGGAAGGGCATCACGCTCATAAACCTCATGTCCTCCCCGGGCAGCGGCAAGACCTCCACGCTCCTGGCGCTGGCTCCTTACTTTGAGGGGAAGCTAAGCTGGGGCGTCATGGAGGCGGACATCGACTCCGATGTGGACGCCTGCACCATGGAGGCGGCCGGCGTTCCGGCCATCCAGCTGCACACCGGCGGCATGTGCCATCTGGACGCGGATATGACGCGTCAGGGCATCCGGGCCTTCGGGAGAGACGACCTGGATATGATCGTTCTCGAAAACGTCGGCAACCTCGTGTGCCCGGCGGAGTTTGACACGGGCGCGGCCCTGAACATGACCATCCTCTCCGTGCCGGAGGGGGACGACAAGCCGGCCAAGTACCCGCTGATGTACGAGACCTGCCAGCTGTTAGTGGTCAACAAGACCGACACCCTGCCGTATTTCGATTTTGACCGGGAGCGGATGGAGCGGTACGCGAAGGCGTGCAACCCCGACATCCGTGTGTTCTACATCTCGGCCAAGACGGGCGAGGGCGTAGCGGAGCTGGCGGAGTATCTGCTGGCCGCTGTCTTACAGAAGGAGGCCTGAGTATGGGCGAGGTGCGTGTCATCGAGATCAAAGAGAGCGTCTTCGCGGACAACGACCGTGAGGCCGCGGCCATCCGGGAGCGGATGTCAAGACAGGGAACGCTGTTCCTCAACGTCATGTCCTCACCGGGCTCCGGCAAGACGACGTTCCTGACAAAACTCATCCCCATGCTCAAGGGTGAGATGAAGATCGGCGAGATGGACGTGGACATCAAGTCCTCCCTGGACGCGGTGCGCGTGGCGGACGCCACGGGGGTGGAGTCAATGCAGATCCACAACGGCGGGCTCTGCCACATCGACGCCGACATGACGGCCCGGGCGCTGGCCGAGTACAGCACCGAAGGCCTGGACCTCCTCATCCTGGAGAACATCGGCAACCTCGTGTGCCCGGCGGAGTTTGACACCGGCGCCCACAAGAACGTGGTGCTCTTCAGCGTCCCGGAGGGGGATGACAAGCCGTTAAAGTATCCGCTGATGTTCACGGTGGCGGATCTGGTGCTGATCAGCAAGATCGACACCCTCCCCGTCTTCGACTTTGACGTGGAGAAGGCCAAAGAGCGCATCCTTCGGCTGAACCCGGATGCGCAGATCCTCCTGGTCTCCGCGAAGACCGGGGAAGGCATGGACGACGTGTGTGACTGGATCCGCACGGAGAAGAGCCGGATCTGAAGACAGACACAAGAGGCATCATAAAGAGCGGGCAGGAGCGGATCACAGATCCGTTTCCGGCCCGCTCTTTTCACCTCCGCATTTCACGGTATCCTGTTGTCTGGGTGCTGTGTTATGATAGGGGGTGCAGGGAATCAGAGGGTCCGGGAGATCGGGATTTCGCGAGGCTATTTATTCTTCGTATTGCAGCATGGAGTTCTATGTGAATGTATCTGTAGAGGAATCAGTGAAGGAAAAAACGCTTTCTGAGATGGCAGGATTGATGAGGTGATCATAGATGAAGAACGGAAAAAAACCAGATCCAAATGTGATCCATGAAATCGAGGCAAGACTATGATCATACTGATTACGGGTGCATCTCACACTGGAAAAACGCTTCTGGCACAAA
>CAMJGH010000033.1 GCA_946405185.1 uncultured Lachnospiraceae bacterium | reverse complement strand
AGCAGTCTGGAAGCTCGTCGGGCTCATAACCCGGAGGTCGCAGGTTCAAATCCTGTCCCCGCAACTCGTTGCCCAGATAGCTCAGATGGTAGAGCAGAGGACTGAAAATCCTCGTGTCGCTGGTTCGATTCCGGCTCTGGGCACAATGTGAAGCTCAGAGCGGCGCATAAACAGACCGGAGTCAGGCAACTGACACCGGTCCTTTTGTTTTAACCGGAAGAAGGAAGCATCCATGGCCCGCGGGAGCGGCCGGTGAGAAGGAGAGGGGGCTCTTCTATGGCCAAGATCTATGTGCTGATGGGCAAAAGCGCCGTCGGAAAAGATACCGTTCATCAGAAACTCCTGGCACTCGCGCAGGGAAGCCTGAAGACGGTCATCCCCTATACCACGCGCCCGCGCCGTTCCGGCGAAGAAGAAGGCCGGGATTACCATTTCCTCACGGATGAAGCCGCGGATGCCCTCCGCGCGGAAGGCCGCATCATCGAGGAGCGGTGCTACCAGACCGTGCACGGGCCCTGGCGGTATCTCACGGTGGAGGACGGCCAGATCCGGCTGGATGGCGAGGAGGATTACCTGCTCATCGGCACCCTGGAATCGTACGAAAAGATCCGTGATTTTTACGGTGCGGAGCATGTGGTGCCGCTCTACCTCTATGTGTCGGACCATGAGCGGCTGATGCGGGCCATCCACCGGGAAGAAGAGCAGGCCGTGCCGCGCTATGCGGAAATGTGCCGGCGGTTCCTCGCGGATGAAGAGGATTTCTCCGAAGAAAAACTGCTGGCTGCCGGCATCACGGAAGACTGCCGTTACGAAAACGCGGATGCCGACACATTAGCCTGTGATCTGTGGAAACAGATAAGCGGCAAGCCCGTCCGGTTTTGACCTGCGGGCGGAAATATGGTAGCATGAACGGTATGGAGACGTTTGAGGCGCTGGCCGGCAATCCGCACATCAAAGATTATTTCTCACGGGCGTTTGCCGGGGAGAAGATCCCGCATGCGCTGCTGCTGACCGGAGAAGCCGGCAGCGGCAAGACCATGGTGGCCCGCGCGTTTGCCGCCCGCCTGCAGTGCGAGCATCCGCAGGGGCTTTCCGCCTGCGGCATGTGTCGGTCCTGCAAGCAGATGGCCAGCGGCAACCATCCGGACGTGATCACCGTGGAGCATGAAAAGCCCCGCTCCTTCGGCGTGGAGGATATCCGCGGCGGCCTGGTCAACGACATGACCATCCGCCCCTACGCCAGCCGGTACAAAGTGTATCTGCTGGATCTCGGGGACCTCACCATCACCCCGGAAGCCCAGAACGCCATGCTGAAGACTCTGGAAGAACCACCGTCCTACGGCGTACTGGTGATCATGACGCGCAATGCGGAGGCCCTGCTGGATACCATCCGCTCACGCTGCGTGCAGTTAGGGATGCAGCCGGTGCCGGACGAAACGGTGCGGGCAATGCTGGCCGGAAAGATCACCACCGGGGCGGATGAAGACGTCATTGTCTCGCTGGCCCGCGGAAACGTGGGACGGGCCCTGAAACTGGCTGCCTCCGAGGACGTGGCGGAGGTGATCGCCGAAACGCTGGCCGCGCTGAAGAACATCCGGCGGATGCGCGCGGACGAGATGCAGGCCTTTACCGCCGGTCTGAAAGAAAAACGGGACGCTGTCCCCGAGGCGTTTTCCATCGCGCGGTTCTGGTACCGGGACTGCCTGTGCCTGAAAGCGGATGAGAACGCGCCCATCGTACTGGAAAAAGAGCGCCGGGCCATCGCGGCCGAAGCGGCGGAGCGGCCGGCGGCCGAACTGGCCGGCGTGTTTGACGCCATCGGTGAAGCCGAAGCGCGGCTGGCCGGCAACGTAACCTTTGAAGTGGCCATGGAAGTGCTGCTGATGGCCATGAGAGGAAGAGGAGAACGGACATTATGGCAAAAGTGATGGGTGTACGGTTCCTGCAGTCCTGCAGACCGTATTACTTTGGTGCCGGTGAGATCGAAGCCGGGCGCGGGGATAAAGTGATCGTGTCCACCTCCAAGGGCACCGATATCGGCGTGGTGCTGTTCCCGCCCGTCGAGATGCCGGAGGACAAGATCACCCAGCCGCTGCAGCCGGTACTGCGCCTGGCGACGGCGGATGATCTGGCAAAAGTGGACGCCAACCGCGAAAAAGAGAAGAAGGCGTTCGCCATCGCCAAGGAAAAGATCGAACTGCACAATCCGGAAATGAAGCTGGTCAGCGTGGAGTACGCGTTTGACGGCAGCAAGATCCTGTTCTATTTCATCGCCGACGGCCGCGTGGATTTTCGCGACCTGGTGCGTGATCTGGCAGGCGTCTTCCGTACCCGCATCGAGCTGCGCCAGATCGGCGTGCGCGATGAAGCCCGCATGAAGGGCGGCATCGGCGTGTGCGGGCGCGAGCTGTGCTGCGTGTCGTACATGGCGGATTTCGCGCCGGTCTCCATCAAGATGGCCAAAGACCAGAACCTGTCGCTGAATCCCACCAAGATCTCGGGCAACTGCGGGCGCCTGATGTGCTGCCTGAAGAACGAGGAGGATACCTACGAGTATCTGAACGCACAGATGCCCCGCGTGGGTAAGCCCATCACGCTGCCCAACGGCGAGACCGGGTCGGTAGCGTCCGTCAACGTGCTGCGGCAGACGGTACGGGTGCTGTTCATCAACGAAAAAGAGGAAAAAGAGATCCGCGAATACACGCTGGATGAGATCCGGGGCGTCACGCCGCTGCACACGCAGGAGCGTCCGGTGCTGCCGGAGACGCTGCCGGAGGCCGATGAGCCGGCTGAGCCGCAGGCGGAAAACAGGGAGGCGCCGGCTGCCGGTCAGGCAGTATCCGGAAACCGCCGCAGCCGTGACCGCCGCCGCGGGCGCGGAGGTGAAAAACGCGAAGGCGAAAAGCGTGAGGGCGAGAAGCGCGAGGGTGACGGCGCGAAAAACCGCGCCCAGGCCAATACCGCCTTGCGCCAGGCCGCGGGCGGCAGCGTCGAGGATGGGATCAAGGCCGCCGAAGAGGCGGAAGAAGGCGAGACCAAGAAGAGCGGAAGGAGCCGTCGCCGCCGCCGTCCGGACAAGCCGGCCGGGGAGAAGAAGGCGCAGGCTCCGGCAGCCGAAGCCACCGGTGCCGCTCCCGCTCCTGAAAAAGCGGAGGGCGCGAAGAGTGGCGGGCGTCCGTTCCGCCGCCGCCGGCACCATCCGAACAATAACAACAATAACAACGGCGGCAGCCATGGCGCAGCGGAGTAACAGGGAAAGGCTGGATGACCTGCAGATCGGGGGGTACCGGATCTGGCAGGATCCGGCCCTTTTCTGCTTTGGGATCGACGCCGTGCTGCTCTCGGCGTTCGTGCGGGTGCCGGAAGGCGCCCGCGTCTGCGATCTGGGCACCGGCAACGGGGTGCTGTTGTTTCTGCTGGCCGCCAAAACGCAGGCCGCCAGCCTGACCGGGCTGGAACTGGCCGCGCGCCCGGCGGAGCTGGCCGAAAAGAGCATCGAGACCAACGGCCTGAAAGGCCGCGTGTCGGTGGTCCGCGGGGACCTGTGCGAGGCATCAGCCATCTTTGGGGAGGCGTGCTTTGATGCGGTGGTCAGCAATCCGCCGTACCGGAAGCCGTCCGACGGGCGCGTGAGTCCGGTGCCGGAGCGGGCCATGGCCCGGCACGAAGTGGCCATGACGCTGCGGGAACTGGTGCGGGAGACGGCACGCATCCTCAAAGACGGCGGGTCGTTTTTTGCGGTCTATCCGGCCATGCGCCGGGAGGAGCTGGAGAGCGAGCTGCGGGCGGCGGGGCTTTCCCCCGTCCGGGTGCGGGAAGTCCGCTCGTTTCCGGAAAAGCCGGCCCACCTCATCCTGCTCGAAGCCGTCAAGGGTGCCGGGGCGTGTGTGACCGAGGCGCCTCTTGTCATCTACGATGCCCAAGGGGTGTATTCGGCGGAGGTGCGGGCCATCTACGGCGGTTCCGTGTGACCGGCCGCCTGCTGGGACAAAAACGGAGGGGTTATGAGTGCGGGGATCCTGATGCTGGTGCCGACGCCGGTCGGCAACCTGGAAGATATGACATTCCGCGGCGTAAAGGCGCTTTCGGAAGCGGATCTGATCGCGGCGGAGGATACGCGCAACAGCCGCAAGCTGCTGACGCATTTCGATATCCACACGCCGATGACCAGTTACCACGAACACAACAAGTACGAAAAAGCCGACGAGCTGGTGGGGAAGATCCTGTCCGGCCTGACGGTGGCGGTGATCACGGATGCCGGTTCACCCGGCATTTCGGACCCGGGCGAAGTCCTGGCGCGCAAGTGCGCGGAGGCGGGCATCACGGTGACGGCGCTGCCCGGCGCCACGGCCTTTGTGCCGGCGCTCACGGCCTCGGGCCTGGATTCCCGGCGGTTCGTGTTTGAGGGGTTCCTGCCGGCCGAAGCCAAAGACCGCCGCGAGGTGCTGGAGCGGCTGTCCGGGGAGACGCGCACGGCCATCCTCTACGAGGCGCCGCACCGCCTGAAAAAGACGCTGGCGGAGCTGCGGGAGGCGTTGGGGGACCGGCGCCTGAGCGTCTGCCGGGAACTGACCAAGAAGCATGAAGAGTATCTGCGGATGACGCTGTCGGAGGCCATCGCCCATTTTGAGGCGGAAGAGCCGCGCGGCGAGTTTGTGCTGGTGCTGGCCGGGTGCGACCCGGCGGCGGTGAAAAAAGCAGAGCAGGCCTCCTGGGAGAGCATGACCGTGGCGGAACACGTGGCGTTTTACGAGGCGGCCGGCATGGACCGCAAGGAAGCCATGAAGGCCTGCGCAAAAGACCGGGGCCTCAGCCGCCGGGACGTGTACCAGGCACTGCTGGAAGAAAACTGAAAAGAGCCCTTCGGCACCGCACGGACGGCATGCCGAAGGGCTCTTTTTATAGGGAAGAGATGCGAGAGGGCTTACTTTTTGGTGGTCTTGCGCGCTTTCCTTGCGGGCTTTTCGTCCTCGTCGTCCTCCGCCAGATGGTAGCCGGCCAGTTCCACGAGGCGCCGGACGGATTCGCGGGAGACAAGCTTGCCTTCGTACTCGATGAGGCCACCCGCGTTGCCGCCGGTGAAGACATCCCCCAGCTGCGCCTTCTTGAGCAGGATGTGCTGCCCGTCGGTGTAGATCTGAACCGGATCACGGACGTCGATGTCCAGCGCGCGGCGCAGTTCGATCGGCAGCGTGACGCGGCCGAGGTTGTCGATGTGGCGGATGATTCCGGTATCCTGCATGAGAGTCCTCCTTTTTACGGAAAAAAGCCCGGGCAGACCCGGGCTTTTGTTGGTTGGTCTGATACAGGAAGTATACCAGACATTTACAATTTGTCAAATCCGTTACGGATTCGCCATATATTCCTTGAGGATGTAGAACGGCGCCGGGCCGAGGCGCAGGGCCTTCTCGTGGAAGGCGAGCGGCTCGAAGGTCACCCACGTATCCTCGCACTCCGCGCGCATCTCTTCCCACTCCAGGCAG
Source organism: uncultured Lachnospiraceae bacterium (assembly GCA_946405185.1). GTDB lineage: Bacteria > Bacillota > Clostridia > Lachnospirales > Lachnospiraceae > CAKQHB01. The sequence goes on along the minus strand of CAMJGH010000033.1, from coordinate 21,185 downwards.
CCGACGATGTAGTTGAGATAGTTGGCCGGCTGGCCGATGAGCGCCAGGAAGATCTCGTGAACGGTATCATCGTCCACATCAAAGTAGTCGTACAGGAAGTCCGAGAGCTGCGACTCGTCCCACCCCTCATAGTTGACGCCCAGATCCATCAGGCCGTAGAGCACCAGGGTGGCCTTGTCGTTGGCCATCAGCACCTGCTGGGTCTTGGTGGCAAAGTGGTCTTCCCAGGCGTAGGACTGGTATTCCACGTAGGTGGCCCAGCCTTCCACATAGCCGCCCCAGGAGAGGAGGTGGCGCAGCGGGATGGAGCAGGCGCGGTTGAAGTAGACGGTCTGCAGCAGGTGGCCCGGATACCCTTCGTGCGCCAGTGTGGTGTAGAGCGAGGAGAGATCCGTGTACTTGTTGTTGATGTAGATGATGTTGTCATCGCTGCGGTCAAACGGCGGCGTCAGGTAGAAGGCCGGAGAGGTGGTCTCCTCGAGGGCCGTCGGCACGCTCTTGACGGCGTACTTGGTGCCGGCCACCGACGGGAACTCGTCGAGCGCCTTCTCCTGCAGATCCTTGAGGATCTCTTCCGGATCCGAGAGGGCGTCGGAGAGGTCCGCAGCGTCATCTTCAAAGATGTCCGAGTAGTTGCGCTGGATGATGTAGATGTAGTTGGTCAGGTTCTCCTCGAGCAGGCTCTTGAGTTCTTCCGGCGTCTTGTCGGTGCCCACGTCCGACTTCAGGAGGTACTTGTAGTAATCCTGGCCGTTCTCAAAGCGCGGCAGGCCGGTGGAGTCTGTGGCGGGGTTCTTGTCGCCGTCACGCAGTTTTCCGAGTTCTTCCTGCAGCATCTGGTAGGCGGGGATGGCGTAGTTGTCCACGGTCTCCTTGGCGCGGGCGATGTACTCTTCCTGAGCGGCTTCGTCGAAGCCGATGGCTTCGAGGCGCTCCGGCAGGGTGATCAGCAGGAAGTTGTTCTCCGGATCATCCAGGAAGCTCTGGCACTGGCCGATGACTTCGTTGGCCATGTCGTCGCTCATGAACATGCCGGCTTCGTACTTGGCCTTTTCGTACTCGACGATGGTCTCAAAATACCGCTTGATGTCTTCGATGAGCAGCAGGTAATCCTCGGCATCCTTCTCGGTGTAGAAGGTGTACTCGGCCAGCAGGATGGGCAGCTCGATGTGATCGCCCGAGGTGGTAGTCAGCGGCTCGTCAAAGTACTCCAGGTAGCTGTACTCATCGTCCAGGTCATAGGCATCCTTGAGGATGTCGTAGAGCAGGCCGTACTCCTCGGAGAGGGCGGTGCGGTCGATGGCGTTCAGGCGGGCGAGGTACTCATCCTCCTCCGCTTCCTCCTCTTCCTCTTCGGCGGGCGACCAGGAACCCAGCGTGATCTCATAGTCATCGAGGCCGAAGGCTTCCGGATCCGCCAGCGTGTAGTGGAGGTTCAGGGTGTTGGAGGTGACGTATTCGCGGAAGATCTCGTCGGCCAGGGCGGCCAACTGCTCATCGGCCGAGCCGTCGCCGCCGGGCTGGGAGCCGGGTACGGAGGAAGAGGACGGTTCCTCGGTCTCCGCGGAGGCGGACTCGGTGCCTTCGGTCTCTTCGTCAGAGCCGCGCGAGCGGCGGGTGGTCTGCTCTTCCGAGGCAGAGGTGCTGCCGTCTTTCCCGGTGCCGCCCGTGCAGCCCGCAAAAAGCGAGGCGGTCAGGGCCAGGGAGAGAAGCAGCGCGAAAAAGGATCTGAAATGTTTTTTCATGCATGCTCCGATCTGCCGCCGATGGGCGGCATGAAGGTGAATTGATGACGGTTCCGGTGAGAACAGTCAGAGTTATTTTATCATAAGAAAGCCATCTTGCAAAGAGTGACGGTCTTCGGGTTGAACCGGCAGAACGGGTCTGTTATAAATGAGGAAGAGACGGCCGTCAGCGGGAACGGCCGAAGGAGGAGAGCTATGGCACAGACAGGCCGTGCCGGCAGACAGCCGGCTTCATACGCCGCACCGGTGCGCGGCGTCAGCGTCACCGACCATTTTTTCGGCAGGCTGCGGGAAACCGTGCGCACCCGGATGCTTCCGTATCAGTGGGAGGCGTTAAACGACCGGGTGCCGGATGCGGAGCCGAGCCACTGCCTGGAAAACTTCCGCATCGCGGCCGGGCTGGCCAAAGGGGAGCACGGCGGGTTCGTGTTCCAGGACAGCGATGTCTACAAGTGGATCGAGGCCTGCGCGTGGTCGCTTGCCTGGCATCCCGATGAGGCGCTGCTTTCCCGCGTGCGGGAGGCGGTGGATCTGATCGCCGCCGCGCAGTGCCCGGACGGGTATCTGAATACGTACTATCAGCTGACGGCGCCCGAAAAACGCTTCACCAACCTCCTGAACAACCACGAACTGTACTGTGTGGGGCACCTGCTGGAGGCGGCGCTGGCGCTGGCGGAGGTGACGGGGGAAGAAAAACTCCTGAATACGGCCAGGCGGGCTGTGGCCTGCGTCCGCCGTCACATCGGCCCGGAGGAAGGGAAGCTCCACGGCTATCCCGGCCATGAGGTGCTGGAGATGGCGCTGTGCCGCCTGTATGAGTATGCGGGCGATGAAGAGGCGCTGTCCTTCGCGAAGTATCTGCTGGAGGAGCGGGGGAAGGAACCGCTGTTTTTTGAGGAAGAGCGCAAAAGGAACGGAAACCGCTTTTACTGGGAGGATTCCGCTTTCCGCTATGCGTACTGTCAGGCGCATATGCCGGTAAAGGAGCAGACGGATGCAGCCGGCCACGCCGTGAGAGCGATGTACCTGTACGCCGGCATGGCGGAAGAAGCCCGTCTGACGGGCGATGAGGAGATGGCCGCGGCCGCACAGCGCCTCTGGGAATCCGTCACCCGCCGGCAGATGTACATTACCGGCGCGGTCGGAGCGTCCGCGTACGGAGAGTCATTCACCTATGACTATGACCTGCCGAACGGTCTGGTGTACGGGGAGACGTGCGCGTCGGTGGGACTGGCCTTTTTTGCGGAGCGGATGCTGCGGCTTCACCCGCGGGCGGAGTACGCGGACGTTCTCGAAAAGGTGCTGTACAACGGAGCCATCAGCGGGATGTCGCTGTCCGGAACGGAATTCTTCTATGTGAACCCCCTGGAGGCGGAGCCGAAGAGGGATGCTCTTGTGGAAGCCTTCCGGCATGTGAAGACCCGGCGGCAGCCGTGGTTTTCCTGCGCCTGCTGTCCGCCCAATCTGGCCAGGCTGCTGACTTCCCTCGGCAATTATCTGTGGATGACGCGGGAGGACCGCCTGTATGTCCATCTGTATGCGGCTGCCGAAGGGCGTGTGACGGCGGCGTCCGGCACCGCGCGGGTTGCCGTACGTTCCGGTTATCCGTGGGACGGCCGGATATCCGTGAAGACGGAGGTGGAGGAAGGAGAGGTGACACTGGCCCTGCGCGTGCCCGGGTGGTGTGCCGCCTGGGAAGTGTCTCTGGACGGGCATCCGGTGGAAGCCTCCCTCGAAGAGGGGTATCTGGTGCTGCCGGCCCTGATGACAGGAGAGCATGAAGCGGTACTGGACCTGGCCATGCCGGCGAAGGCCATGACCGCCGACCGCCGCATCCGGGCGGACCACGGGAAGCTGGCGGTGCAGAAAGGGCCCATCGTCTTCTGTCTGGAGGAGGCCGACAACGGGCCGGATCTGTACGAACTGGCGATGTCGCCCGACGCGCCGTTTTACGTTGAGACCTGCAAGGGGGAGCTGGCCGGCATGATCCGTGTGAGAGTGCCGGGGTACCGGGTGTACGACGACGTCCCGAAGCGGGAGACACCGGCGCTGTATCACCCCGCGGGAGCACTCCGCCGCGAGCCGTTCACGCTGACCTTCATCCCGTACTGCGCGTGGGCCAACCGGGAAGAAGGGGAGATGCGGGTCTTTGTCAACCGGCTCTAAAACGGAACCTTTCACGCTAATTTCTTCCGTCGGCCTTTTCCCGCGGAAAAAGTTGTGATACACTAAACAGACGGCGTCATCCGGCCGCGGGCCGTGCCGCCGAACGCATCAACGCATCAAACGGGAGGTCCTGTTCATGTCAAAGACACCGTATTATATCACTACCGCCATCGCCTACACCTCCGGCAAGCCGCACATCGGCAACACCTACGAGATCGTGCTGGCGGATGCCATCGCCCGCTTCAAGCGCCTGCAGGGGTTTGACGTGCGCTTCCAGACCGGCACCGACGAGCACGGCCAGAAGATCGAGGAAAAGGCCAAAGCCGCCGGCATCACCCCGAAAGCCTTCGTGGACGAGGTGTCCACCGAGATCCGCCGCATCTGGGATCTCATGAACACCTCCTATGATCGCTTCATCCGCACCACGGATGAAGACCACGAGAAGCAGGTGCAGAAGATCTTCAAAAAGCTCTACGACCAGGGGGATATCTACAAAGGGTACTATGAGGGCATGTACTGCACGCCGTGCGAGTCGTTCTGGACGCCTTCCCAGCTGGTGGACGGCAAGTGTCCGGACTGCGGCCGGCCCGTCAAGCCCGCCCGCGAGGAAGCGTACTTCTTCAAGATGAGCAAGTACGCCGACCGCCTGATCGACCACATCAACACCCATCCGGAGTTCATCCGCCCGGTTTCCCGCAAGAACGAGATGATGAACAACTTCCTGCTGCCGGGCCTGCAGGATCTGTGCGTGTCCCGCACGTCGTTCTCCTGGGGCATCCCGGTGACCTTCGATGACAAGCACGTCACCTACGTGTGGCTGGACGCGCTGTCCAACTACATCACCGGCCTCGGGTATGACTGCGACGGCAACCACGGCGACCTGTACAAAAAGTACTGGCCGGCGGACCTGCACCTCATCGGCAAGGATATCATCCGCTTCCATACCATCTACTGGCCGATCTTTCTGATGGCGCTGGGCGAGCCGCTGCCGAAGACGGTCTTCGGCCACCCGTGGCTGCTGCAGGGCGACGGCAAGATGAGCAAGTCCAAAGGCAACGTCCTGTACGCGGACGACCTGGTGGATGTCTACGGCGTGGACGCGGTGCGCTACTTCGTGCTGCACGAGATGCCGTTTGAGAACGACGGCGTGATCAGCTGGGATCTGATGACCGAGCGCGCCAATTCCGACCTGGCCAACGTCCTCGGCAACCTGGTCAACCGCACCATCTCCATGAGCAACAAGTACTTCGGCGGGCTGGTGGAGCGCACCGGAGTGACGGATCCGGTGGATGAAGACCTGAAGGCCGTGGCCATGGCCACCGTGAAGGCCGCCTGCGAGAAGATGGACGAGCTGCGTGTGGCCGACGCCCTGACCGAGATTTTCGGGCTGTTCAAGCGCTGCAACAAATACATCGATGAGACCACCCCGTGGGTGCTGGCCAAGGACGAGGCCAACAAGCGCCGCCTGGCGGAGGTCATGTACAATCTGACAGAGGCCATCACCATCGGCGCCAGCCTCCTGTTCCCGTTCATGCCCGAGACAGCCGAGAAGATCGCCGCCCAGCTGAACACGAGCCTGCGCACCATCGAAGAGCTCAACTGGTTCGGCAAGTACCTGTCCGGCAACAAGGTGACGGACAAGCCGGAGATCCTCTTCGCCCGCAAGGACCCGAAGGAAGTGATGGAGAAGGCCGAAGCCATCCGCGCCGCCCAGGCGGCCGCCAACGCTGCGGCCGAAGCGCCGGCGGAGAGCGGCCAGAAGGAAGCAGCGGAAAGTCATCCTGAGGGAGCGGAGCGAGTCGAAGGATCCCCCGCGGAGACCAAGGAGATCGCCCTCTCCCTCAAGTCGGAGATCACCTACGATGACTTTGCGAAGCTCCAGTTTGCGGTGGGCGAGATCATTTCCTGCGAGCGCGTGAAGAAGTCCAAAAAGCTTCTCTGCAGCCAGGTGAAGATCGGCGACACCACCAAACAGATCCTCTCCGGCATCCAGGCGTGGTACACCCCGGAAGAGATGGTCGGCAAAAAAGTCATGGTCCTGGTCAACCTGAAGCCCGCCGTCATGGCCGGCCTCACCAGCGAAGGCATGCTTCTGTGCGCGGAGGACGCGGACGGAAACCTGGCGCTGATGACGCCGGAGAAGGGACTTCCCTCCGGCAGCGAGATCGGGTAAGCCGAAGGATCGGGACATCCGTCTCATTCCCGACCACATACGCGGCCGGTCGGAGGCCGGCTTTAACGTGAACCCGTTGTCATCGGCACAGCAGTGAGGTACGGATGACGATGAGAACAGAAAGACAGCCCTCAGCGGTATATCGGTCTGTCTGTCTGCCGGAGAAAAACTCCGTTTGTTTGCTGTGTCCGGATAACCCCGGTGCCGGGCGTTCCTTTGCGGGAGCGCCCGGCGCCGGGGTTTTTCTGTCTGTTCCGGAAAGGAGGAAGTCATGGTGAGAAACTGTCCGTTCTGCGGAAAGCCGGTCCGGGAGGGCTCCCGGTTCTGCGAGGCCTGCGGGAAGCCGCTGGGGCAGCCGGCATCCGCCGCGGGACACGCCTTCCCCGAAGGAGAAAACGAACTGTCCTTTGCGCTTCCCGGCGCAGCCGCAGGCATTCCGGCGGCGGAAGCGCAGGGGGTGTTTTCCGTGCTCGCGGGAGGCGTCCGGTCTCTCATCACCGGCGTGCCGGGGCTGATCCGGCACATCCCGGCGCTGGTGCTGGCGGTGGTCCTGGCGGTGCTGTGGATCGTGCTCGGCCGGCAGTACGCGCTGGAGGAGAACGGAACGGTCTCCGACATCCTCTCCTGGCTGACCTTCGCCCGCGGCGGGCTTACGGGCGGCATCGGAGGCCTGATCGGCGGCACGCTCGGGAAAGGCCTGGTGGCCGCAGGCGCCTGTTCGCTGCTGTACGGGGGGATCCCCCGGACAGCCCGCGGGGTAAAGAGCCTGTTTGCGAAAAAAGGCACGGACATCGGCAGCCTGCTTGCGGGCTTCGGCCTGGCAGGCCTGGCGTACGTGTTCCTGGCGGGTCACGCCGGCCGGTTCGGTTCGGTGGCGGGTCTTGCCGGGACGGGGCTTACACTGCAGGCTTTGGCGGGCGGCGGATTCTTTTCCTCACTGACGGCGGCCGTCTCCTCGCGCAGGGGAAAAGACGGCGTCCGGAAGGTGAACGACAGGAAATTCCGCGGGCTTCTGGCCGGCGCCGCCGCAGGCTTTTTCCTGTTTGCGCTGACAGCGGGCGTCCTGGGCCTGACGATGACCGGCTGGGTGTGGTACTTGGTCCCGGCGGCAGTGGCAGCGGCAGGCATCGTGCTGTCGGTCTTCGGCATCGGAAAGACGGCCCGTCTGGCTGTGGTGACGACGGTGACGGCCGGCATGCTGTTCGGCGTCTCTTCGCCGGCGCGGGCGGACAATGACGGACAGACCGGTTACTGGAAGCTGGAGGAGTACTGGGAGGAGCAGTCGGACAGCCTCTCGTACACCCATCCGGGCACCAAGGAGGAGCTGAGCGGGTCGGCGGCCGCGGGCTTTAGCGACAGAGTCACCGTAACGGTGTCGGAATACCGGTACAGCCAAACAAGCGAGGAAGACAAACTTCACAAAGGGGGCTGTTCCGGGGAGTTCGGGGAAGCGGTTGTCACGTTCGACCCGCTCCCGCCTTCCCGGCTGAACCCGGGCGAGACGTATGACATCAAGGTCAATGTGAACTGCAGCACGTCCGCACACCATGTCGGCGTCTCTGCCCAGACGGTGATCCGGTACATGTTTGCGCCGGAAAGCAACAGTTATACTTATTTCAGGACAAAGGACAAGCCGCCCGCTGTTCCGCCCTCCGAATACACGATCCGGCCGCTGGAGGTCTGGCAGGCGGAAGGCAAGAGAAGCGGCGGTCACAATGATATTATCGGAAGTTACAGCGCCACGTATTCGGCAGAAGTCCCCCAGGGAAACAACGCCAGATACGGTGCGCTTGACAATCTGTATATCCGGTTTGAAATCTATGTGGGAAACATCTATATCCATTCCGTCTACCACTACGTCTGGGTGGATCCGGCGGCAGCCGGCGAGTCTGCAGGACCGACCGCCGTTCCCACGGATAATACGCCGGAGGAGACGGATCCCGAAGAGACGAAGAAACCCGGCCGCACCCAGGAAGCGGACGAGGACGAAGATGACGAGCCGTACAGCCAGACGGAACGGAGGAAGGGCCGCAAGGAGTCCGGGTACGACGAGGGCGTCCCGATCGCCATCCGCATCACGTCCGGCCTTCTGGGGACGCTGGCCGGCGCCGCGGCCGCCGGAGCCGCCGCGGCGGGAGCTTCCGGAAAGAAGGAAGCCGCCGAAGAAGAGCGGAAGCAGTACCGGATGTTCATCCGCAAGCATTTCTCAGACAACCGCCTGCCGAAGGGTGCGGACAGGCCGGACTGGTACTGGCTGGAGGCCTGCATCGCGGAGGGTACCAAAGACAACTACGGTCGTCTGGATCCGGCGTCGGTCAACCGGGAGATGACGTCGAAGATCCGGATCGGCACGGACTCGCCCGGCATCCGGCTCACGGAGAGGACCGGCGCGAACGGCTTCCCCGCCGTGAGCATCGCCGTGGACAAGGATGCGCAGGCCGGACCGTTCACCCTTTCGTTCCGCTATGTGGGCCCGGGAGGAGTCTTCACGGAGATCGTGACTTTCTATGTGGCGGGCGATCCGTACTTCCGGATGAAGCAGTACTGGGAGGACGCCTGGCTCAGGCACGGCCGGATGTCCCTGCCGGTCGTCCTCGGAGACGAAGAACAGTACGCGTATTTCCAGATCTGCGACTTCGGCGGCGAACCGGCCCGGCCGGGCATCTACTGCACGGGGAACGACCTGGTGTGTTCCTGCGAGCGGTTCCGCGACAAGTCCGTTCCCGAGGAGGCTCTGGTGTACCGGGTGAAGATAAGCCGTTCGGACGTCAGCCGGAAGCCGGTCCTCGTCGGCAATGACTGGCCGAAGCAGAGCACCATCGATATCCGGACGGAGGCCGGCCAGGCGCTGATCTTCGCCGAGATCTGGCCGGAAGGCATCACCGTTGCCGGAACGGCGATCGAAAAGGTGAACGATTTCGCCCCCGGGCGCATGAGGATCGATGTCTGCCGGGGCCGGGGCGGCGAACTGACCGGCACGGAGTTCGGGGTGACGCTGGCCTGCGTGGACAAGTCCGGCGCTGTTCCGAGGATCATCGTGAAAAAGGGCGCGGAGGCGGGCATCCGCTTTGAAGCGCTTGCGGGAACGGAGAAATACGGACACCTGCTGACGGACAACTTCCCGTATGAGATCCGGTATCCGGAGAAGGCGGAGGAGATGTTTGCGTTCCTGCCGCGCAGCCCCCTGCCGATGATGGAAGACCCGTACGAAGCCGTGCTGCCGGTCATCGCGGAGGCAGGCGGACGGACCTTCCGGACGGAAGTCCCGCTGCGGATCACCGGCGACCAGCCGTACGCGCCGGAGGGCTGGCAGGCGGAAGTCGACAAACTGAAAAAGACCGTGGCCTGGTTCGGCCTCGGCAACGCCCCCTGGAGCAAGGAATTCATCGCCAACATCCGCCACCGCACTCCGAACGAGATCTCCATGGCCAGGTACCGGATCATCCAGGAGGCGGTCGAATACTACAGCCGGGAAAAGGTGGAGATGGACGAGCTGGGCAAAAAGCTCGACCGGTGCATTATGGCACTGGAGATCGCCAAGTGGATGGGCGACCAGGCGTTCTCCTACCTGGTGACAGTCTACGCGGGCGGCCCGTTTGCGGACGGGGTTCTCAGTCCGTTGAAGGGCCTGTTCGAGGAGTACATGAGCACCTATGCCGGAGCGCTCATGAGCGGCGATCCCGTCGACGACCCGGACAATGCCGAAGGCGTTACGGCCGGATCGTTCTGGAGCCACGTGGCCAACGGGGTGGAGAACACCATGTGGAACATCCTGACGGGCAAAGAACCGCCCAACCCGAAAAAGGCGGGATTCATCGTGGCGGCGTTCGTCATGGTGTCGTTTTCCCGGCATTACTATACCGGGGAAGAGGAAAAGGGAGACATTTTCAAGAGCCTTCTGGCCGCGGTCGGCGACCTGGGCGGAAACTATCTGAAGCAGTTTGCCGGAGATCGTTTTAAAGCGTACATCCGGAACAAGGAAGGCCTGGGAAGGACCCTGGGAGACTGGCTGCGGACGATCCAGCTCAACGACGCCCTGACGGCACTCGATCCGTATGATCCGAAACTTCAGGAGACCGTCGTCCGGACGGTGCCGGCGGAAGCGGCCCAGAAGTACTTTGAGGAGACGGTCGGGCTTGCGGGAGCCGTGGTGTACGAGTGGGCCACCGGTCCGGGCGGCTCCGCTGGCATCCCGGCGGGAACCGGCGGCATCGCCCTGGAGTACGGCGGACATCTGGTGGAGATCCCGGTCGAAGGCAACGAAGAAAGACTTTCGGAGCTGTTCTATGAAAACGGCCTGAGTGTGTTTGACCGGACCGCAAAGAAAGTCCCGGTGCAGGATTACGTCAAAAACAAAAAAACGTCCTGAGGACAAAAGAGGCCCCCGGTCCGTCGGTGTGACGGTCCGGGGGCACGACACCGCCTGTTGTCCTTACAAAGATGTAAGTTTTTCGTTCTTCCGCGGAAAGCCGCGGTAGGATGGTACCGTGAGAGCAAGGCGGCGGAAAGGAGGGGCGGATGAAGCGGATCCTTCTGGTGGAAGACAACCCCCTGATCCTGAAAATGAACGCGCGTTACCTGGCTTCGCTGGGATACGCCGTGGAAGAGGCGGCTACCGTCCGTGAGGCGGCCGCCTGTCTGGCGCGCTTCGAGCCGGACCTGGTGGTCCTGGACGTGATGCTCCCGGACGGGGACGGCGTGGAGCTGTGCGAGCGCATCCGCCGCGGGCACGGGATGCCCATCCTCTTTCTGACGGCCAAGGTGGCGGGCAGCGATATCGTTTCCGGTTTGAAGAGCGGCGGGGATGATTACCTGACAAAGCCCTACGACCTGGACGTCTTCGGGGCCCATGTGGAGGCTCTGTTGCGCCGTGCGGACCGGGAACTGCCGGCCGATTCGCTGCGGCGGGCAGGCCCGCTGACTTTCGACTTGGTGAAGCGCGTGACCTCCGTGAACGGCACGGACCTGGCGCTCTCCGGCAAGGAGTACGGCGTGCTGTATTATCTGGCCGGCCGGCGCGGACAGACCGTCTCCCGGGAGGAACTCTGCCGGGCTGTATGGGGGCTGGATACGGACGCGGAGGAAGCTATCCTCTGGACCACGGTCTCGCGCCTGAAAAAGAAGATTGCCCCCTATGAGGAACTCTTTTACATCGATTCGGACCACAGCGGGTATGAACTGATCATTTCACCCCGCCGCTGGTAAAGAAAGGGACTGTTTTGAAACGGCACCTGCGCTTCATCGTCTATATCGCCCTGGTCTTCGGGCTGCTGGCTGTCTTCACAAGGCTGCTGGAGAGTCCGGAGGGCGAGGTGCTGTCCGAACTGGAATTCACCACGTACGACAACGTCCTGTACACGCCCGAAGAACTGCACGCACTTACCCCGGAGCAGCAGGCCGCCGGCCACATCGGTTGGGATTACGACTATCATGACAAGGAATTCTCCCGTGTGCGCACCAACATCATCCGGCTGGGCCTGACACCCGGAAAGACCTACGGCCTGTACACGGAACAGCTCACCTACGCCTCGAAACTGTGGATCGACGGCGAAATGATGGTCTCCATGGGTCAGGTGGCGGACAGCGCGGCGCAGACCATTCACCGGACCGGCCCGGCCGTGGTGTACTTTACGGCGGATGAAGAGACCGAGATCGTCATGCAGCGCTGCAATTTCATGCACGCCAAGTGGAATGCCGTGCGGTTCTTCCTGGGACCGCAGGAGGTCATCACCCGTCAGGTGCAGGCGCTTTTTTTCCGCGTGACCCTCACCCTGGTCATCCTGATCACGCTCGGCCTGATAAACGTGGGGATGTTCGTCGGGATGCCCGAGAGGAAGCGCTTTTTATGGTTTTCGCTGATGTCCCTGACCAGCGCCGTGCATATCGCGGCCATGGATCCGAAAGTGATCATGATCCTTCTGCCGTGGCTTTCCGGTGAGGCCAGCTATCGCACGGAGGGCTGCTGCCTGATCCTCACCCTCTTTTTCCTGATGCTGTTTCTGGGCGATTGCTTCGGTCGTTCCTTTGCCCGCTGGGCGGACCTTACCGGGTGGATCCTGATGGGTGCGCTCTTCCTGGTCTTCGTCTTTGTTCCGACGATCGTCTACACCCGCGTTTCCGTGGAAATGGCGGTGGCCTTCGCCGGATACGGTGTCTTTTACTGTATCATCGTGCTGGTCCGTGTTTTCCGCGCGCGGAAAGAACTGACCATATCCCAGTGGTACCTGCTGGGCGGTATCGGGATCTATACGCTGTCCTCTGTCATGGTGATCCTCGGTGTGGGCCCGGTCCACACCAACCAGCTGGAGATCGGGCTGCTGCTCTTTGAACTGGTCACCACCATCGCCCTGGCCATGGAGTTTTCGGAGGTCCGGCAGGCCTACACGAGGAGCCGCCGGAACGAGGAGCAGCTGCGGCAGATGAACGCTTCCATGGCGAAATCGCAGGAACTGCAGGAGAATTTCCTGGCATTGATGAACCACGAGATGCGCACACCGTTGACTGTCATCGCAGGGTACGCGGACCTGTCGGCCAGACAGCTGGAGTCCTCGGACCCGCCGGATGAAGAGGTGGTCCGCAATCTTCGCCTGATCAAGCAGGAGGCCCTGCGGTTGGGCCGGATCGTGGAACAGTCCGAGGAGGGATCCCGTTCCGCGGTGGCGGCAGAAGCCACGGAGGAGGCAGAGGTCCTGCCGATCCTCCGGGACGTGCAGGATTTCTGCCGGCCGATCTGTGAAAAGCGCGGCAGCCGCATCGAGATCGACTGTCCGGACGGGCTGTCGCTTTGCTGTATGCGGGACAGCCTGCTGCAGGCCCTCTACAACCTGGTGATCAATGCCAGCCGGCATACGGATGACGGCGTCATCCTGCTTGAGGGCAGCAAGGACGAAGACCGGGTGATCCTGCGGGTGACGGACGATGGCGAGGGGATGGACGAGGAGACTATCGCCCGCGCCTTCGAGCGCGGGTATACGCGCGACGGCCGCCGCGGTCTGGGCCTGGCGCTCTGCAGGGAGATCGCGGAATGGCACGGCGGGAGTATCCGCATCGACCGCAACCCCGGAAGGGGGATCACGGTGAGCATGAGCCTGCCATCCGGCGGTCCCGGGAGGCCGGCCGGGACAGAAGAAACGTCCGCAGAGCTTTCAGAGTGAACGGATCACCGCCTTTTCGGGAAGCCTTACAGTTTTGTAAGGTTTCCTTTTTTTGTGCCCCTCTTGTCTTAGGATATCGACTGGGAAAGCATCTCCTGCCGGAAGACCCTGCCCGCGGGAGACCACAACATACGGCAAGGAGGAGGCGGATCATGAAACGGATCAAGCGGCGGATAAGTATCCTGATGGCGATGATGATCCTGGTGGCGGCACTCCCGCTCTCGGGCGTGTTCGCGGCGGGGGAAGAGGGCAGCGGGACGGAAGGCGGGAACAAGCCGGAAGTCATCTCGGCGGAGGACTCTCTCAACACGGTGGGCGATATCTTCGCCCTGGACTTCATCACTCCGGCCGGCATGAGTACAGCGGAGAGCGCTTACGGGGAGGGGATCGAACAGCCCTTCACCATCCTGGAAAAGAACGATCTGTATTTCTACCAATCCCACATCGGCGGGTACAACACCTGGCTGCTGGACAAACTGGACAACACGTATCAGAGCATCGAAGGGGAAGGGGAAAATGTCTGGCTGAGAGGCATCTCCTTCAGCAGTGTAAGGAGCGTCCGGGACCTGTTCAATTCCAGCTATGCCCAGGGTACCGGGACCAACAACAACCCCATCACCAAACTGAACTATGTCAGCGGTGTGGCCTTTGATCCGACCGGATCCGGGAGGAACGATCACGTGGCGCTGATCGGTTATCAATACGAGGAGAGCGGGAACCACGTGGTCAAGGTCTATGTCCAGAGCGCTGTCACCGGGCGGACCTGGGCCGTCGAACTGGGTGCCGTCAGCTGGATGGCTGATCAGTATCTCTGGTACATGAGCAACTTCCTTTCCATCACCGCCGGCGATTACGACGGGGACGGCCGGGACTCGGTCATCGCTTACTTCTGCGGGGATAAAGAAGCGAAACTGTTTGAAGTCCGGCTGGACAACGGCACTCTCTCCCGCAGGGAGACGGCGGATCTGTCGGTTTCTTTGGACAGCCATGACTACCGGGAGTGGTACAACAACGACAGTACGAAGAATCTGAATTATACCAAGCCAGTCGTCAGCCTGGCCACGGGCGATCTCAACGGCGACGGCGTGGACCAGCTGGCCTACATGGTGGGCTTCCACAATACCAGCGGGAGCGTGGCGGACGGTTATCAGAATTTCGACTGCTCCTCCCTGGACTATTTCGCGGCGGACCTGTTCATCACGGAATACCGCAGCGGCAGCATCGTGACCGTCTCCAACATGGAGCTGTACGACGTCGGGGACATCACTTCCAGCCAGAACGGGAGAGAAGAACGGAAGATCACCATGATCCACGGCGGTGCGGTCATCGCGGGAGACACGGACGGCGACGGCATCGACGAGATCATCGCCGCCGGCTATACGGACGTGGACCAGGCGAGGGCCATCTTTCAGAAAGAGGGGTCGGATTCCACGCTCGTGCGTGTCCACAATATCTGCAACTGGAACGCGGAGAACTTTGCCTATACGGTCGTGAAGGGGCAGGAAAACGGATATGTGCGCACGACTGTCGGCACGACGCCGTTGAGCGCCTTTACCGGAGCCGGCTTCTATCACGAGGACGACCGCGTGCATGCCCAGTTTGCCATGGCTTGCGCGAAGACCAACGGCGCTTCCATGCCGGTGGATGTGTTCATCAACGGATATATCTACAGTTTCGAGAAGGGCATCCCGCAGCCCCTTTACCAGTCCAGCTGGTTTTCCAACACCCGGTCCGACAAGTATCTGACCGGCGCGGGGAGTAAACTGGGAAAGAATTCGTGCACCAACCAGTGGGTGGCTTCCGTCACGGCCGGCAACTTTGACAAGAACGACGCGGGCCGCGAGCAGTTCGTGTTCGTGCTGATGTTTAAGGAGAAAAGTGCTTATAACTACAGCGCCAACATCTTTTCCATGGGCGGAACGTCGTACGGGGACACCTACGTCAACGGCGAGCTTGCGACCCTGGCCAAGGAACCCGCCTATTATGCGACCAACGCGAATGAAGGAATGGCGGCGCTTAACAGTCATCCGTTCGTCTATGACGGTGAAGTAAACGGCAGTGACGACAGTAAATGGGCTTCGCAGCTCTGCATCAGGAACGGCAGCTCCCTGACTTCCCCGATGAACTTCGTGCCGCTGGCCGTCTGCGTCAACGACGAATCACTGGTCGGGCGGGAGCGCGGCTTCTATTACCTTTATACGGATCCGCGGGTGGAAGCGGTCCTGGAAGCGGCCCCGTATTTCGGGGAACTGAACGAGCTGGGCGGACACGACGAAGGCGAGACCACCTACACGATCGAGACCAGCTACGGCACTTCAAGGGAAGACAGCAGGGAGATCACCGTGGGCGTCTCTGTGTCCGGTGAAGTGCAGTTCGCAGGAAGCCTCAAGATCTCGGGAAGTATCGGATATTCCCATGGCTTTTCAAAATCGACGGAAAATGCCTATACCACGACCTACAGCACCAGCTTTGCCGGTGCGGACCAGGATGTGGTCGTGATCTCCCGTATCCCCGTCCTGATCAACAGTTACGATATCCTGACGCAGTCGGCGACCTACAATCCGGACGGCACGGTGAAGACCCCCGAGGTCTGGAAAAGCAGTGCGTACAACGTGAACGTTCCCCAGGCGCCGGTTTACTTCCTCCTGAGCGTCGACGATTACAACGACTTCGTGGACGAGTACAATACCAAACTGGGGACGGATCTGGTAGACCCGGCGACCGGCCAGGTGGTTTACGATGCGTCGGCGGTGAACGCCGTCCAGCTCGTAAAGATAAAGACAAGCGGCAGTCACCCGGACCTGCCGGAGGACCATATCGGAAAGCCGCAGAATTACTGGCCCGAATGGAGTGTGCTGAACGGCGCCGGGACGGGGGCCATGAACCTGAGCGCGGGCAACTATGCCAGTGTGCCGTCCGTGACGAGTTCCATGACCAGCGAATGGTCCCATGAGGCGGAGCAGAGCGTGAGCAGCGGACACAGCAACACACTCAGTGCCAGCCTGACAGTCGAGGTGGGTCACTCGTGCAGTATTATGGGAATCGCCGAGTCAGGCTGGGCGGTCGGTCTTACCAACGAATTTGAGAGCGTCTGGAGCCACGTCTCCAGCACAACGACGGCAAAGGCCAAAGGCTCTTCGGGAACCGTCTCCAACATCAACAAAGCCGCGCTGACAAGTCAGGGTATTTCGGCTTCGACGGTCGATTCCTACTCCTTCAACTGGACCTTCGGCAAGTGGGAACGGAAGCTCACGAGTGCCGCCGACGATCCGAACGTCCTGTTCTTCGGTTATGCGGTGACCAATGTTCACGCAGCTATCGCCCCGCCCGAAAACGCGGTGGCTGACAAGGAGGATGACGGGATCGCGGTCTCCTGGGAGCCGCCTTCGGAGGTGAACGGCACCATCGCGGGATATCGCGTCTATCTGGTGGAGGAGGACGGGACGCCGACTCTGATCGGAAGCGTCGGCGCAAGGGAGACCGGTTTTGTCTATACATCGTCGGACCGCCTGGACTACCGCTTCGTGATCCGTACGGTGGACAGCCGGGGCGTGGAGTCCGTCAACTCCAACACGGCACGCTATGTCGAGGCCGCCGGCGCCGGCATCGCGGACATCTCCTGCACCGGTACGGAAGGGAACGTGGACACCTACACCATCACCCTGACAAACGGTGAGACCTACACCTTCACGGTGACCAACGGCGTCGGAATCGCGAACGTGGAACTGACGTCCTCGAGCGGCCTGACCGACACCTACACCATCACCTTCTCCGACGGGAACACCACCACCTTCACCATCCACAACGGCAAGGACGGTGCGGACGGCAAGGATGGCGAGGACGGCACCGGCATCGTGAGCATCGGGCTGACCTCCTCCGAAGGGAACGCGGATACCTACACCATCACCCTTTCGGACGGCAGCACGTATGAACTGGTCATCACGAACGGGTCGGACGGGCAGGACGGCAAATCCGCCTACCAGATCGCCGTGGAGCGCGGGTTCAAGGGAACGGTGGCAGAGTGGATCGCCTCGCTTTCCGGCAACGGCATCGGCATCGAGCGCATCGAAAAGACCGGGACCGAGGGGAATATCGACACCTATACCATCTATTACACGGACGGAAGCACCCAGACCTTCACCGTGGAGAACGGACAGGACGGCAAGGACGGTGCGGACGGCGAAGACGGCCGCGGCATTGTCGGGTTTGAGATGACGGGCAGCAAGGATGGGGTGGACACCTACGTGGTCACCTATACCGACGGCACCACCACAGAGTTCACCGTGACCAACGGCAAGGACGGTGCCGACGGGCAGGACGGCACGGACGGCCTGTCTGCCTATGAGATCGCGGTGCTCTACGGTTTCGAGGGGACTCCGGCCGAGTGGGTGGCTTCGCTCATCGGCGACCGCGGCATCTCTATCCTCAAGATAGAAAAGACCGCGGAGAACGGCGGGGAAGACGGCCTGACGGACACCTATACCATCTTCTTAAGCGACGGCACCGCCTACAGTTTTACCGTGAACAACGGCGCCCGCGGCGAGCAGGGCGAACAGGGAGAACAAGGCGTGGGCATCGTGTCCATCGACTATGCCTCCACTTCCGGGGACGGCCTGACGGACACCTATACCGTTACCATGAGCGACGGCAGCACCGGGAGCTTTTCGGTGCGCAACGGGGCTTCCGGGGTGGGCGTGGACCGCGTGGAACACACCGGGTACGCGGCGGATTCCGAGGACGGCCTGACAGACACGTATACCATTTACCTGACCAACGGGGATACCTGCACCTATACCATCGCCAACGGCAGCGACGGTGAGGACGGAAAAGACGGTGAGGACGGCGAAGACGGCCGGGGCATTTTCTCCGTGGAGAAGACCGGCAGTGAAGGGAACCTGGATATTTATACCGTCACTTACACGGACGGCACAACCTCCGAGTTCCGGCTGGCCAACGGCGCGGACGGCGCTGCCGGCAAGTCGGCGTACGAGATCGCCGTGGAGAACGGGTATACCGGGACAGCCGCCGAGTGGGTGATGTCCCTGATCGGAGACGACGGCATCGGCCTGGCAAAGATCGAGAAGACGTCCTCGGACGGCCTGGTCGACACCTATACCATCTGGTACACGGATTCCACCAGTTACACGTTTACCGTGACCAACGGCGCTCAGGGCGAGCAGGGCCTGCAGGGAGAACAGGGCGTGGGCATCGTGTCCATCGAGTATGCCTCCACTTCCGAAGACGGCCTGACGGATTCCTATCTGATCAGCATGAGCGACGGCAATACCGCTTCGTTCACCGTGAGAAACGGTGCCAAAGGCGAGAAGGGCGATAAGGGCGACGACGGTGTCGGCGTGGCCTCGGTGGAGCACACCGGCTTTGCGGCCGACTCCGAGGACGGGCTGACAGACACCTATACCATCGTCCTGACCAACGGAGAGAGTTTCAGCTATACCGTCGTCAACGGGCAGGCCGGACAGGACGGAAAGGACGGGAAGGACGGTGCCGCGGGCAACGGCATCGAGTCCATCGAGAAGGTGGACCATGAGGAGGGGGACGACCCGTACACGGACACCTACCTCATCAAGTTCACCAACGGCGACATGGCCGGCTTTACCGTGCGGAACGGCAAGGACGGCGCGGACGGGAAGACCGCCTACGAACTGGCTGTGGAGAACGGCTATACGGGAACGGTCCTGGAGTGGCTGGCCTCGCTGAAGGGCGATGGTATAAGCCTGCTGGGCATTGACCGGGAACAGACCGATGAACTGACCATGCGCTATACCTTCCGCTATTCCGACGGCACTACCTTCTCCTTCGACGTGAAAAACGGCGAGAAAGGGGATAAAGGCGATGCCGGTGAAAAAGGCGACCAGGGAGCCCCGGGTGAGAAAGGCGATCAGGGCGATGCCGGCCGGGACGGCCGCGGCATTGTGACCATCGTGAAAACGTCCTCCGAGGGGCTGACGGATACCTATACCGTCACCTATACGGACGGCACCACCTCGGCGCTGACCGTCACCAACGGCGCGAAGGGCGAAAAGGGCGATTCCGGAGCGAACGGGCGCAACGGAACGAATGGTACAAACGGACGCGACGGGACGGCCGGCCGGAACGGAACGAACGGCGTTAACGGGCGCGACGGCGTGAGCATCAGCGGCCTGGAACTGACGAGACGGAACGGAGAGGAGGACACTTACACCATCCGCTATACCAACGGCACGGATTCGCAGATCGTGATCCGGAACGGGACGAACGGTGCGGACGGCCGCGACGGGAAAGACGGTGATCCGGGCGTGGGCATCGCCAATGTACAGATCAGCAGGACCGGCGACCAGATCGTGACGCTGACGGACGGCAGCACCATCAACGCCGGCAGTGTTCTTGTCAGAAACGAAGGGGACCGGCAGACGCTGACCAGGACCGGCGGGATCCGGAACTACTACTTCCCGGTGTCTGCGGAGGAAGTGACGGCTGTGACGGTCGACGGGAAGGAAGTGAAAGAAGGCGATTATACGATAACGCGCATGGGAGATGGTGTGCTGATCTCCATCAACGAAGACCTGCTGCCGGATTCCGGCGGCATCATCGAGGTGGTGACCTCGGCGGGCAGCGAGACAACTGCCGTGAAGCAGGCCGCTGCCGCAGTGCGGTACCCGTGGTGGATGCTGGCCGTCCTGGGCGTCCTTTCCCTGGCGGTCATCGCCGAGGGCGTGCAGCTGATCCAGCTGCAGCACAAAGCGAAGAAGGAGGAAAAAGAGTGAGAAGTTCCGGGGTGACAGACCGTTCCCGGACGGGAAACCGTCATCCGGACGTGGATCGCAAACGTGACGGATGTGCGCAGGAATGATTTCCGCAGGAGGGTGTAAAATATCCCCCACCTAAAACATCGCGCCAGGCTTCGCATGAAGCCTGGCGCCTGTCTTCTCAGAAAAAGCTGCTTATCTGTTCCGCATAGCGCTTCAGCCGGTTACGGTATCCCTGCAGTTGCTGATACCGTCGTTGCTGCGGTGTTTTATGATGGCCCCTGCCGCTGACAAAGGCAGCCGGATCAACGTTATCGGCTCTCTGATACGTGGGAGCCTTCATTCCATCAAGGAGCCAGAGATAGCGCAGGTCCGCTTTACAGGACTTTTCTATGGCGCGCAGTGAGAGATACCCGTTTTCCATGAACGAAAACAGGATGATCTTCAGCATGATGACGGCATCGTACCTCGGACGGCCGATAAACGGAGCGTTGCGTCCGGGCCGGAACGGGTGGATGAGCCGGCGACGGCCTGAGACTGAAAGCGAGGCGCTGATTCAACTCAGCGCCTCGCATCATGGTGGGGAGTTTTTTGACAGCCCCCATCATGTGGGGCGGCTTTGACAACCGCCCGGGTTCCGTGATGTTCACGGGAACGCGCGAAGAGATCGAACGCGAGACTGCCTCGCTGGTGGCGCAGGGCGGAAAGAAAGGCTGCATTCTGGGCGCGGACTGCAGCATGTACGCCGGACTGGACGAAGAGCGCATCCGCTGGGTCGCGGAGGCGTCGCGCAGGATATGACCGTTTGGAACGTACCTTTCGCTCAGCTCAGCAGCAGTTCCATCTCCTCGCAGATCCAGGTGCCGACGGGCAGGACGGTCTCATGCCGGCCGCAGGTCCGGAAACCGATGGATTCATAGCAGTGCTTCGCGGGCCGGTTGTTTTCAAAGACACCCAGCTCGATCCGGGAAGCCGGCAGATGCGCCCTGACATAGTCGGCCGCCAGCAGGACCAGCTCGGCGCCGTATCCCCTTCCCCGGAGGGAAGGGGATACGATGATAAACCCGAACCGGACGGACGTGTCATCGTCCTCCTGCGGATACCGGATGATCAGATGGCCGAGGACGGTCCCGGCCTCGTTTACGGCTGTGAGCGGGATAAACCGTCCTGTCTTACGCTGTGCGGCATAGTATTCCTGTAT
>CAMJGH010000032.1 GCA_946405185.1 uncultured Lachnospiraceae bacterium | reverse complement strand
TTTCGAGAGCGGATGAAAACTACTTCGGCGGCGCGATGCGCTATGTGAAGGTCGGAAACACCGAGATCGTAGCCGGCATCATGAAAGAGCTGACCTCAGCGGACATGTTTAAGATCGAGATGAAGGATCCGTACTCCCCGGTCTATATGACCTGCATCGAGGAGGCGAAAAAAGACCTGCGGGCGAAAGCAAAGCCGGAACTGGTCTCCCTGCCGGAGAGCATCGATGCCTATGACACCGTCATCCTTGCCTATCCCAACTACTGGGGAACGATGCCGATGGCGGTCTTCACCTTCCTGGAGGCCTTCGACTTCACCGGCAAGACCATCCTGCCTCTGTGCACCAATGAAGGAAGCGGCATGGGCGGCAGCGAGCGGGATATCCGAAAGGCCTGCCCCGGCGCGGATGTCAGGAAGGGATTGTCCGTCACCGGCAGCGAAGCGGCAAACTCGAAGACAAGCGTACAGAAGTGGCTCTCGGCAAACGGCCTGCTGTGATCAGACGAACGATCAGAAAGGAGATCATCATGGAATACATCGTGCTGAACAATGGAGTGAAATGCCCGGTGATCGGGATCGGAACCTTTATGCTGTCCCCCGCGGATGCCGAGAAGAGCGTCCGGGAGGCCCTGAAGATGGGGTATTCTCTGGTGGATACCGCCAACGCGTACGTCAATGAGCGCGCCGTCGGCCGCGGCATGAAAGAGAGCGGTGTTAAGAGGGAGGACATTTTCCTCTCCACCAAGCTCTGGCCCAGTGAATATGAGAATGAGAACGCGGTGGATGAGACCCTCGCGCGCCTGGGCGTGGAGTACGTGGATCTCCTCTATATCCATCAGCCGGCAGGAAACTGGCTGGCCGGATACCGTCTGCTGGAAAAGGCCTACAGAGAAGGAAAGGCCAAAGCTATCGGCATCTCCAACTTTGAAGGCAAGTACATTGAGGAACTGCAGACCAGATGGGAGATCGCGCCGCAGTTCATCCAGGTGGAGGCCCATCCGTATTTCACCCAGCAGGAGCTTCGGAAGACACTGGACCGCTATGGCATCAAGCTGATGAGCTGGTATCCGCTGGGACACGGAGACAGATCCCTGATCGAAGAGCCGGTCTTCGCGAAACTGGGAGAGAAATACGGGAAGACGCCGGCTCAGGTGATCCTGCGCTGGCACACCCAGATGGGCTTCGCTGTCATCCCCGGCAGCAAGAACGTCGATCACATCAAAGACAATCTGGATATCCTGGACTTTACGCTCACCGATGAAGAAATGGCGGAGATCGCACAGCTCGACAAAGGCGTGCGCTACTATCATCGCACCGAAGAGCAGTTTGTCCAGTTCGCAGGATGGAGGCCTGCCTTCGAAAAGAAATGAGAAAGAGGATCCAAAACCTGATCTGCCTGGCACTCGCTTTCGTGCTGGTCCTTTCCATGGCGGCTTGCGGCCGTGCCGGAAACAGCCCTGAACAGACATCGTCCGCTGCGCCTTCCGAAGAAACCGGCAGTCCGGCTGCCTCTGCAGCCGCTACCGATGCCGATGCCGATAAAAGCCATTCCGAAGGCTCCCGTATCCTGGTCGTGTACTTTTCACGTACCGGCGAACAGTATACCGTCGGTGTGATCGACCACGGCAATACGGCGATCGTTGCGGAGATGATCGCCGAGGAGACCGGCGCCGACCTTTTTGAGATCCTTCCGGAGGATGATCATTATCCGATGACGTATGCCGAGCTTACGGACGTGGCAAAGAAAGAACAGAATGAGAAGGCGAGACCTGCTTACGCCGGCGATGTTCCGGACCTTTCGCAGTACGACACGGTCTTCATCGGCGCTCCGGTATGGTGGGGTGACTGGCCGATGATCATGTACACCTTCTTCGAGGAAAACGCAGAGGCTCTTTCCGGAAAAACGCTGGTCCCGTTTTCTACCCACGAGGGTTCCGGCCTTTCCGGTTTTGATAAAAAGCTGTCTTCTGCCATTCCCGGCAGCAGCGTGCAGAGCGGGTTCGCGGCGCGGGGAAACGATTGCCAGAACGATCAGGACAGTGTCAGAAGTGCGGTAAATGACTGGATCGCCGGATTGGGATTTTAAGCGAACAATCCATATTGGTCACCGTTGGCTCGCTGCAAACGATCACGATCGGAAAGTGGGTTGACAGTCTCAGAATACTCCTATATAGTAACACTATGTTATTATATAGGAGCTTTTTGTTATGAGAATACATGGCGGCTTTCAGGTCTCCAAGACTCCGTGGAATACCGGGATCTGGAAACCCCGGCGGATCCGACGGGCAGAAAACGCCTTCTCCGGTCGCTGTTCTCGACGCTCATTTCCCGGTATATGGCCAATCCGGACGTGGAGATCCACTTTGTGCAGCGCAACAAGCCGGTGCTGGAGAAAGAACGGTCTTCGGTCTCGCTGGCATCGGTTCCGTATACCTATATCGAAGAGCGCTACGAAGTGGAGAACCAGATGCTGGACGCCATCCGGCGGGGCGCCATCTCCGAAGCCACGTATTATCAGAACATGTTCATGGGATTTACCATTGACCAGCGCATCGATGACTATCTGCGCAACGCCAAGGATATGGTCATTTCGGCCAGTACGGTCATGCGCAAGGCCGTCGAACAGGCCGAAGTGCATCCGCTGCATATCGACCGCCTGAGCAATCAGATCCTGCGCGATATCGAAGAGGTGGAGAACGAAGTGCAGCTGAAAGCGCTGATCCCCCGCATGATCCGGCAGTACTGCCGGCTGGTGCAGACGTATTCGCGCGAGCGGTATTCCGGCGTGGTGCGCGACGTGCTCAACTACGTGGAATTCAATTATATGGAAGCGATGAGCCTGGACAGCCTGGCCGCGCGGTACGCGGTCAGCAAGAACTATCTGTCCTCCCGCTTCCATAAAGAAGTGGGCATGACGGTCACGGACTACATCAACCATACCCGCGTGCAGCAGTCCTTAAAGCTCCTGGGCGGGACCACGCTTAGCATGCCGGAGATCGCCGAGCGCTGCGGCTTTGCGGATGCCAACTATTTCAGCCGGATCTTCAAGAAGCTGCGCAACATGACGCCGAACGAGTACCGCAAGTCCCTGCAGAACAGCAAGCCCGTGAAAACCGATACCTGACGGCCGTGACAGCGGCTGTAAAAGAGAAGGAGGCGGCTATGGACAAACGCCCCAACATCATCATCTTCAATCCCGACCAGATGCGCGCGGACTCGATGGCGCATCTGGGCAATCCCGCTTCCAAGACACCGTTTCTGGATGAACGGGCGGAGACGGACGCCGTGTCGTTTCGTCACGCGTTCTGCCAGAACCCGGTCTGCGTGCCGAGCCGGTGCAGTTTTTCCACCGGCCTGTACCCGCATGTGAACGGCCACCGGACCATGACGCACATGCTGCGGGAGCACGAGACCAGCCTGTTTGAAGAGCTGAAGAACGCGGGCTACTATGTCTGGATGAATGCCCGCAACGACCTGGTGGCCGGCGAGGTGCCGGGGCTTGTGGAGCGGCACGCGTCCGAGATCTACTACGGCGGCGGGGCTTCCGCCGGCGCGAAGGGCGGTGACGTGTCCCGCGGCAAGCCGGGGGACAAGCAGTTTTATTCGCATTATGCCGGACGCCTGGCGCGGGATGAGAACGGCAGGTATTACGGTCCGGACGATGAGGATCTGGATGCGGCCATCGCGCGCATCAAAAACAAGCCCGAAGGCCAGCCGCTGTGTCTGTTCCTGGGCCTGATGAACCCGCATCCGCCGTATCAGGTGGAGGAGCCGTTCTATTCTTCCGCCGACCGGGGGAAACTGCCGCCGCGCGTGCGGCCGGAGGAGTGTACCGGGCGGCCGGACATCGAGGCGGCCATCCGCGCCCGGGTGGGCATGGAGGCGTACACCGAGGAGGACTGGACCGCCCTGCGGGCCTGTTACCTGGGCATGTGCAGCAAGGTGGACGACATGTTCCGGCAGCTGTGCGAGGCCTTGAAGGAGGCAGGGGAGTACGACAACTCGGCCATCTTCTTCCTCTCGGACCACGGGGATTTCACCGGCGACTACGGCCTGCCGGAGAAGGCACAGAACAGCTTCCCGGACTGCCTGACCAATGTGCCGCTGCTGATCAAGCCGCCGAAGGGGTTCGGCGTGGATGCCGGCATCTCCGACAGCCTGGTGGAACTGGTGGATTTCTATGCCACGGCCATGGACTTTGCGGGCGTGGCGCCCACGCACACCCATTACGGGCGGTCGCTGAAGAGTGTTCTTCATGACCGCACGCTCCCGGTGCGTGACTTTGTCACCTGCGAGGGCGGGCGCAACCCCGGCGAGATCCACTGCGACGAATTTCATGCACACGGCCCGGAAGGGACGCCTCCGGAAAGCCCGTACTGGCCGCGTCATTTCGCGCAGACGGACCCGGAAGCCCACGCCAAAGGCTTCATGCTGCGTACGGCGGACTGGAAGCTGGTCACGCGGGTCAACGGAAAAGATGAACTGTATGATCTGAAGGCGGACCCGAAGGAGAAGCACAACGTCTTCGGGCAGCCGGGCACGGAAGCGGTGACAGCAGAGCTGAAAAACCGCCAGCTGCTGTGGCTCGCGCAGACCGCGGATGTCGTACCGTTTGACTATGACACCCGTTTTTCGCGGGAGATGATCTGGGCCAAAGTGCGCCGTCTGGTGCCGCCGGAACACGAGGCGGAGATCCGGGAGAAGATCGATGCCGGTGCCGGCCTGTTTGAAATGATCCAGGAGTGCCGGAAACGGTTTGGAAAAGCGTAAAGGAGTAAGGAAGCCTGCGGGCTCGGGGCACTGATCAGAGAAAGGAGTCCCCATGACGATCAATGCGCTGCTGATGGATGAAAAAGACAACGTGGTCACCTGCGTGACCGAAGTACCCGCGGGGGAGGACGTGGTCTACCGTTGCGGGGAGGAGTACCGGACGGTGCGGGCCATCGAGGACATCCCGTACTGCCACAAGATCGCGCTGTGCGATCTGCCGGCTGGGGCGGATGTCATCAAGTACGGCGAGTTGATCGGCCGCACTACCGCGGACGTGAAACAAGGCAGCTGGGTGTCGCATGAGAACATCGTGAGCATCCCGCGCGACTATGAAAGCGAACTGATCCCGCTGGACGCGGAAGGAAACGTGCCCGAGGAGGCGAAAGCCAGTTACAGTTGGGGCGGCAACCCCGGCGGGAAACTTTCGGCGGATGAGATCCTGCAGGGTCTGAACGTGGTGAGAGATCCGAAGACCGGCCGACTGCAGTTCTGGGGGTACAGACGCAAGGAGGGGCGCGCGGGCATCCGCAACCACATCCTGATCCTGCCTTCGTGCGCCTGCGGGTCGGAGAGTTCGCGCATCGTGGCCAGCCAGGTAAGAGGCGCGGTCAACATCGTGTTCAACACCGGCTGCTCGGACGTGGCTGCCAACACCGCCATGTCGCAGAAGGTGCTGACAGGCTTCGCCTTAAACCCCAACGTGTACGGCGTGGTGATCATCGGCCTGGGGTGCGAGACCGTGGGGCACAGACAGCTGCGCGAAAAGATCCAGGCGCAGACCAGCAAGCCCGTGGTCAGCTTCGGCATCCAGGAGGAAGGCGGCACCTTAAAGACCATCGAAAAGGCCGTGCGCGCGGCGCGCGAGATGGCCGCGGAAGCCGGCCTGCAGCAGAAGGAACTCTGCGATATCTCCGAACTTTTGCTTGGCATCGAGTGCGGCGGGTCCGACGCCACCAGCGGCATCGCCTCCAACCCGGCGGTCGGCGAATGTTCCGACCTGCTGGTGGATCTGGGCGCCTCGACCATCTTAAGTGAGAGCATCGAGTGGATCGGCGGCGAGCACATCGTGGCCCGGCGCGGCGCCACGCCGGCCCTGCACAACGAGGTGATCCGCGTCTGCGAGGAGTACGAAAAGCACCTGCTGGCGGCGGGGCAGGACTGCCGCGCGGGCCAGCCCACCCCCGGCAACAAGGCCGGCGGCCTGTCAACGCTCGACGAAAAGTCGCTCGGCTGCATCCGCAAGGGCGGCACCCGGCCCGTCAACGAAGTGCTGGAGCAGGCCGTGCGGCCGAGCCGGACAGGCGCCCTGGTCATGGACACCGCCGGATACGACATCTCGTCCGTCACCTCCATGGTGGCCGGCGGCTGCAACTGCGTGATCTTCACCACCGGCCGCGGCACGCCCACCGGCAACGCCATCGTGCCCGTGCTCAAAGTCACCGCCAACGAGCGCACCTACCGCTGGATGGATGACAACATGGACGTGGACCTCTCGCCCATCGTCCGCGGCGAAAAAACGTATCAGGAGATGGGCCGCGAACTGGTCGGCATCGTCTCCGACGTCTGCAACGGCAAGCTGACCAAAGCCGAAGCCTACGGCTTCTCCGACATCGCCGTCGACCACGTCTGCCGCTTTGTCTAAAAGGAGTTTCTCATGATCCAGCTTATTCCCACGCGGGGTTTGATCGACGAATACGCCTATCTCTATATCGATGACGCCACCGGGCACGGCTTCGTGATCGATCCCGGCGCGCAGCCGGAAAAGTTCCTATCGCTCATCCAGGCGAAGGGGTGGACCATCGAAAAGATCCTGCTCACACACGGACATTTTGACCACATCGGCGCCGTGCAGGTGCTGCGGAAGGAACTGAACGTGCCCGTCTGCGCCTACGAGACGGCGGACGACTACCTGCTGAACCCGGACTGGAACCTCTCCGCCGAGTTTGGGCAGGAGATGCGCGTGCCGGATACCGTGAAGCTTTCGGACGGTGACGAGGTGCGCCTGGAGGCGGCCCCGGCCGTCTGCTTCCGCGTGATCCACACGCCCGGCCACACCACGGATTCCGTGATCTACTACAATGAAAAAGAAGGCATCGCCTTCACAGGCGATACCATCTTCAGGCGGAGCATCGGCAATTACACATTCCCCGGCGGCAGCTACCGGACGCTGATCGAAAGCATCACCACGCGCATCCTCACCCTGCCGCCCGAAACCATGCTCTACTCCGGCCACTCCGGCCCCACCACGGTGAGGGAGGAAATACCAGGTTTCTGTTCTTTTGAGTGAGTCAGGGGGTCGGTTCTTTCGACTTATTTTTTATTAAAAAAGGAGGGGTATCGTGAAAAAGGAAAAATCCTGCGGCGCGGTGGTCTGGCGCATCCGTGACGGCCGCCGCGAGTATCTGATCGAGCACATGAAAAAGGGCCATCTGTCCATCCCGAAGGGCCACGTGGAGGCCGGCGAGACGGAAGAACAGACCGCCCTGCGCGAGATCCGCGAGGAGACCAACCTGGAGGTGCGCCTGGACACGCGCTTCCGCCACGTGGTCACCTATTCGCCGTCCGCCGATGTCATCAAAGACGTGGTCTTCTTCACGGCGGAGGCGCTGCCCGGGCCCATGGTCAACCAGGAGGCCGAGGTGAGCGCGCTGTCCTGGATGCCGTACGAGGAGGCCGTCGCCGCCGTCACGTACCCCACGGATAAGGAAACACTGGAACAGGCGCACGCCTGGCTGGGGTAAGCCAGAGGGACAGGTCATCTGTCATATCATATGCCATTTGACCTGCCCCTTTGGCATATTGTCGCCGCAAGAGCGACCAAATGAACCGACAACGGTGCTACACTGAGGCTGTCCATCAAAAATGACAGCAAGGAGGAACATCACATGGAACGCACCATTCGTGTAACGGGAAGAGGAAAGATCGCCGTGAAGCCGGACCGGATCCGGCTGAACATCACCATCACCGGCGTGCACAGGCGGTATGCCGATGCCGTGGCCAAATCGTCCGAACAGACGGGGCTGCTGCGGGAGACCATCGCGAAGGCCGGGCTGGAGCCGAAGGACCTGAAGACGGTGCAGTTCGGCATCAACAGCAAGTACGAGGGCTACCATGACAAAAACGGCGAGTGGAAGCAGCGCTTCAAGGGGTACGAGTACACGCACCGGCTCTACATCGCGTTCGACAACGACAACAAGCTGCTGGGCCGCGCACTGTACGAACTGTCGGAGAGCCCGGTGAAGGCGGAGTTTTCCATCGCGCACACCGTGAATGACCCGGAGGCCGTGAAGAACGCGCTGCTGGGCAAGGCGGTGGCCGATTCGCGCGAAAAAGCCGCCGTGTTAGCCGCGGCGGCCGGGGTGAAACTGGGCGATATCGTGACCATCGACTATTCGTGGGGCGAGGTGGAGTTTGTCAGCCGCCCCATGAACGGTGTGATGATGGCGAAAGCGTGCGTGGCGGAAGAGGATGGCATGATGGACATGGACATCGAGGCCGATGACATCGACGTGGAAGACACCGTGACCATCGTGTGGGCGATCTCCTGATCTGTCCCCAACCGGTGCATTTTGCACCAAAACGGATACGTCCCTTACTGGTGAAGCCCTGCGAACACGCGCATGGCGGCTTCGGCATCGGCTTCCATGGCGGGTTCTGCAGCCCAGGAGAGTTCGTGCAGGTAGGTGACGTCGCGGGTTTCGAGCAGTTTGCGGACGGCTTCTACGCCGGCGTGGGACATGTAGGTGTGGTAGTTGATCTTGCGCAGGCCGTTTTTGATGCCGGTGCGGTATTCATCGGGGCTCACGCCGGAGCCGCCGTGCATCACTAACGGCAGGCCGGTCTTTTCGGCGATGACGCGGACCAACTCCAGATCCAGCACGGGCTTGGACTTGTAGATGCCGTGGGCGGTGCCGAAGCTCGGCGCCAGCGCGTTGATGCCGGTCTCGCGGCAGAAGGCGACCGCCTCCTCCGGCTTGGTGTAGACCGGGCCAGTGGGGATGTGCACGCCGTCCTCGCGGGAGGGCATGGCGCCCAGCTCCGCCTCCACACCGGCGCGGTAATGACTGGCCAGCTCCACGGCTTTCGTGGTGTTGGCCAGATTTTCTTCATAGGGCAGGAGACTGCCGTCGTACATGGCGCCGGTAAAGCCGATATCGAGCGCTTTTTTCATGTAATCCAGGTGCGCGCAGTGGTCCAGATGCACACAGACGGGCACGGTTGCTTTCTCGGCTTCGCGCAGCATGACCGGGCCGATCATATCGATGGGCGTGCCCTTCTCATGCGTTTCGGCGTGGGCCAGGATGACCGGGACGTGCAGCTTTTCGGCGGCCGCGATGGCCGCTTTGATGGCGGGAAAGGTGGGCGTGTTGAACGCGCCGACAGCGCAATGTGCATCCTGCGCCAGTTTCAGGATCTCGGTGAGAGTGACAAGCATGGAACACCTCCAAGAAAGGATGCCTTGATGATAGCACATTTTCGGGAAGAGTGAAACCGAGGATTGATTTGTCCCCAACCGGTGCATTTTGCACCATTTCTGATACGTCCCCAACTGGTGCAGTGACTCGCCCTTGACGGATAGTCGTGCGGTGGTATAATGCTCTTGTCAGTTTTTTAACAATTCAACCGACAACAAGGAGGACAATCCCATGGCTGTCAATCGTTTTGTGCTGAACGGCATGTCTTACCACGGGCACGGCGCCATCGCCGAGATCCCGGGTATCGTCAAGAGCAAAGGCTTCAAGAAGGCGTTCGTTGCCTCCGATCCGGATCTGGTCAAGTTCGGTGTCACCGCGAAGGTTACCGATCTGCTGAAGGAGAACGGCATCGAGTTTGAAGTGTATTCCAACATCAAACCCAACCCCACCATCGAGAACGTCCAGCAGGGCGTGGATGCATACCGGGCTTCCGGCGCGGATTTCATGATCACCATCGGCGGCGGCTCCTCCATGGACACCGGCAAGGGTATCGGCATCATCGTCAACAACCCGGAGTACTATGATGTGCGCAGCCTTGAGGGCGTGGCCCCCACGAAGAACCGCACGGTCTTCACCATCGCGGTGCCTACTACCGGCGGTACCGGTGCCGAGTCCACCATCAACTACGTCATCACCGACCTGGAGAAGAAGCGCAAATTCGTGTGTGTGGACCCTAACGACATCCCGGATGTGGCCGTGGTCGATCCGGACATGATGGCCACCATGCCCAAGGGCCTGACGGCCTCCACCGGTATGGACGCGCTGACGCACGCCATCGAAGGCTACACCACTGCGGCGGCCTGGGAACTGGCCGACTGCCTGGATCTGGAAGCCATCAAGCTGATCGCGAAGAACCTCCGCAAAGCCGTTGCGAACGATCCGGAAGGCCGCGAGGGCATGGCGCTGGCGCAGTACGTGACCGCCATGGCCTACTCCAACGTTGGTCTGGGCATCGCCCACTCCATGGCCCACACCCTGGGCGCCGTCTATGACACCCCTCACGGCGTGGCCTGCGCCATGATGCTGCCCATCGTCATGGAGTTCAACCAGGAGTACACCGGCACGAAGTTCAAGGATATCGCCGAGGCCTTCGGCGTGGACACCACTGGCATGAGCCAGGCCGAGTACCGCAAGGCGGCCATCGACGCCGTGCAGCAGCTCTCGGTCGATGTCGGCATCCCGACCAAGTTGGAGAAGCTGAAGGAAGAGGATCTGCCGTTCCTGTGCGAATCCGCCGCAGCGGATGCCTGCGCGCCCGGCAACCCTCGCCCGGCCACCCTGGCGGACTTCGAAGCCATGTTCCGCAAGCTGATGTAAGGATGATGGAACGCAAAAAGATTCACGTGGCAGCCGCCGTCTTTCGGGACGGCGGCCGCATTTTAACAACACAGCGGGGGTACGGCGCCTACAAGGACTGGTGGGAGTTTCCCGGCGGCAAACTGGAGCCGGGCGAGACACCGGAGGCGGCGCTGTGCCGGGAGATCCGTGAGGAGATGGGCGCGCAGATCGCCGTAGGCGATAAGCTGATCACCGTGGAGTACGACTACCCGGAATTCCACCTGACCATGGACTGCTACTGGTGCACGGTGTCCGAAGGCCGCCTGACCCTCCTCGAGCACGAAGCTGCCCGGTGGCTGCCCATGGACGACCTGCGGCAGGTGAAGTGGCTGCCGGCCGATGAAGAAGTGCTGAAAGCCATTGAAAAGCATTATGAGGACTTGACAATTTCTGGGAGATGAAGTAATCTCTATATAAGGCAGCTGCCACCACAGAGGCGGTTGACCCGGATATAAGTTACAGAAGTAACCGATTCCTTGGTCGTGGGCGGTTACTTCTGTTTCTTTTTGTGTTTCAAGATAAAGTAGAGAACACGCAGGATCGCTTCATAGTGACAGACGACCGCGGAGATCAACTCTAACCAATCTATAGGATATTCCAGATTATGTCAATCTAAAAATTTATACACAAATTGTACGGGTTAAGGTTCCTGTCACCCTTCCAGTATCCTCCTCGCGATCAGCGCCAGCTGCAGTTCCAGCGCCTTGGCCGGGTTGTGAAGATCGGCTCCCAGCAGGGAGCTGATCTTCTCCAGCCGGTAGGTGTACGTGTTGCGGTGCACGAAGATGTCCCGCGCAGCCTCTCTTATGTTTCCGGCATGAATGTAATACAGTTCCAGCGTCCGCACCAGTTCGGTGCGGTTTTTTTCGTCGTAGTCGGTCAGCGGCTCCAGGCTGTTTTTGACCAGCTTCGCCAGGGATTCGCGGCTGACGTGCTCGCTAAGCAGTTCGTAGACGGCGTAATCCTCCATGAAGATGACGGAGTGCTGAGGGAGGCTGCGGCTCATGCGGGTGCCCAGGTAGGCGTTCGCGACGCTGCGGCTGATATCCGCCAGCCCCGGCACCGGACGGCCCGCGATGAGGATCAGCGGCGGCCTGCCGCCTTCGGCGGTCAGCAGGCGGACGGTGTTTTCGGCCATGCGGCGGATCGCCTCATCCGTGGCGGGACCGGACCACTCGATCAGCAGCACCAGTTCGGTACCGTGCGGGACCGGCACCACGGTCAGCCCTTCGGCGTCCGCGGAGGAGAGCACGGCGGCCGTAACGGAGTGCATGTTGAGCGACGCCTCGCTGTGGGTGGTCAGGTAGGCGTCGGAATCCTGCAGGATCATGCCGGACACGCCTTCCACCACCATGGCGCGGTAGGAGCAGTCGATGGACAGCCCGTGCACGGCCGCCAGCGACCGCAGGGCGTTTTGCGAGGCGATGCTGCCGGAGAGCAGGCTGTCCAGAAAGTCCTTGCGGGCGCGGAGTTTGGCCTGTTCCACTTCCTCGGCGCGTATGCGGTCAAGCGCCGCCACGCGCGCGGTCTGCTCCATGGCAAAGTAGTCCGTCTCCTCCAGTTCGCGCCCGGTCTCCCAGATGATCAGAAACCCGTAGATGGACGAGCGGGCCGCGATGGGCTGGATATGGCAGGGGATGCGGTGTTCGCCGTCCGGCGAAAACAAACGTCGGATGGGCTTGTGGTAATGGCGCAGGCTGGTGGGCAGGGTGGAGAGAAAACTGTCCGGGAAGGGGACGGCGCGTGGCTCCGTGTTCAGATACTGCGAGAGCGGCAGGAGGTTGTCGGGCCGCTCCGACAGGCTTAAGAGCTGCCAGCGGCTGTCCGTGATCAGCACGGCGTTTTCGGTCAGGCGGGAGAGCATCTCCGCCAGGCCGTCCAGATCGCCGGCCGTCAAGGCCACGCTCATGATCTCCCGGTGGATCTCCATGGTGCGCTTCATCTGCCGCTCGGTCTCGGAGTACAGGCGCCGGTTGATGATGTCGGACGTGGCGGACAGCGAGTACCCGAAGGGCAGCACCAGCAGCGGAAAATCCAGCCGGTCGGCCTCGGCGATCAAAATGTCCGGCACCTTGTCCAGATACCGCCCCAGCTTGATGCAAAGGCCCGACCCGTTGATGCCGGAGAGATCCGCGATGATGTGGTTCTGCAGTTCGGGATCCTCCTGGAAGATGAATCCGGAGGTCAGCAGGAACTCCCCGGCGATCAGCCAGTCGGCTGCGTCGGGGTTGTCGATGAAACTGGTGCGGGTGATGGCGCCGTCCACGCCTCCGGCGCCCGCCACCAGGCGGATGCCTTCCAGTTCGGAAAGAGACAGCAGATCGGATACGGTAAACAGCATGACGTACCTCCTGATGCCCGGACTGTCTGCCCGGCCGTTACTATTGTACTATGGACAGACCGGACCGGGCATTGTGCACATGGCCGAAAAAGCGGGACTTTGGCAGGGCACGGAGCACAATGGCGGCGGGGCGCTGAAAAAGCGCGGGAGCGGTGAAGACGTGGATTTGTGCACGGAGCACAAATATGAGGACCAACCTTGTCCGGCGGCACCATGACAGCCCGCCGGGCGATTTTTTATAATGACCCTAAGCAGAAAGCCGGAAGCAAGAGCCGGCGGAAAGGAGATGAGTGAATGATCCGGGAAGCCAATGAAGAAGCCGTCAGGCGGCTGAAGGACTCCTCGCCGCGTCTGGTGGACATCCGCAAGGCGGGCGATGTGCTCCGGGATTTCGACCGGATGACCATCCTGCACGCCGGTCCGCCCATCACGTATGAGCGCATGTGCGCGTCTATGCAGCAGGCGGTGCACGCGGTGATCCGCTACGAAGGGCTGGCGGATTCCTGGGAGGAGGCAGCCGCGCTGGCGGCGTCCGGAAAGATCCGCTTCGCACCGTGCCATTCGCGCGGGTGCGTGGGCCCCATGACGGGCGTGACGTCATATTCCATGCCGCTTCTGGTGGTGCGCAATGAGACCTACGGGAACGAGGCCTACAGCACCATCAACGAGGGGGCGGGTGACGTGATCCGGTTCGGCGCCTGCACGGAGAACACCATCAAACGCCTGAAATGGATCGAAACTGTTCTGGCACCGGCCTTAAAAAAGGTAATTGACCGGATGGGCGGTATCGATCTGTCGGCCATCATGAGCCAGGCGCTGTCCATGGGGGACGAGCTGCACATGCGCAACATTGCCTCGTCGCACGTGTTCCTGCACCGCATCTGTGCGGTGCTGTCGGAGGTTTGTGAAGGAGAGGTACTCTCGGAGATCCTGCACTTCCTCACCAGCAAGAACGACCAGTTCTTCCTGAATTTTGCCATGGCGGCCAACAAGAGCGCGGCCGATGCCGCGGACGGCATCCCGCATTCCACCATCGTCTCGGCTATGGCGCGCAACGGGGTGGAGATCGGCATCCGCATCAGCGGCCTGCCGGGACAGTGGTTCACCGCGCCGGCTCCGCTGGTGGACGGCTTGTATTTCCCGGGCCACTCGGTGGCGGATGCCAACCCGGACATCGGTGATTCGGCCATCATGGAGACCGGCGGTTTCGGCGCCATGGCCATGGCGGCCGCCCCGGCCATCGTCAGATTGTTGGGCATCCCGGACACCGGAAAGGCCTATGCCTTCACGGAAGAGATGCGCCGGATCACGGACGGCGAGCACACCAGTTATACCATTCCCGGCCAGAACTTCGCGGGATGCCCGGTGGGCATCGACATCATGAAAGTGGTGGAGACCGGCATCGTGCCGGGGCTCAATACCGCCATCATGAGCCGTGAGCCGGGTGTCGGCATGGTGGGAGCGGGGCTCTCGCGCGTGCCGTTCGAATGCTTCGCCAAGGCCCTGATCGCCTATGACGAGGCACTGCAGCGTGAAAAAGCCGCCGGCTGAAGGCGGTTTTGAAAAAACAAAACAGAAAGGGTATAAGAAAGGAAGGTTTTTATGAGCAGCAACAAAAAGACTTTCGGACAGCGTCTGAAGAGCATGGGTCCCGCCGCGATCATCACCAGCGCGTTCATCGGTCCCGGCACCATCACCACCTGCACCAAGGCGGGTGTGAGTTTCGGCTATTCCCTTCTGTGGACGGTCGTCTTATCGGGCATCGCCCTGATCGTCCTCATGGAAATGTCGGCGCGCACCACGCTGGCCACCGGCAAGAACCTGATCGATTCCTCGGCGGAGATCGCGCCCAACAGCAAGGCCTGGAGAGGCTTCACGCTGGCGGTCTTTGTCATCGGCGTCCTCTCGGTCTGCTTCGCGTTCCAGGCCGGCAACGAGATCGGCGCGGCCAACGGCCTGAAAGACATCCTGGGCATGCAGAACATCATGATCCCGGCCATCGTTGTGGGTCTGCTGGCACTGGCCACCACGTGGCTCGGCTCCTATAAGACGCTCGAGATGATCATGCAGTTCTTCGTGTCCGCCATGGGCGTCCTGTTCCTGGTCACCGCCATCGCCATCAAGCCGGATTTCGGCGCCATCGCCAAAGGCCTGATCCCCAGCCTGCCGGACGGCTCCACCGTGACGGCGCTCGGCCTGATCGGCACCACCCTCGTGGCCATTAACCTGATCGTGCACTCCATCTCCTGCGAAGAGCGGTATCATTCCAAAGACGACCTGGGCGATGCCCGGTTTGACATCGGCATCAACATTTCCGTCGGCGTCATCATCACCCTGGCCATCCTGATCGCGGCGGCCGCCGGCATGAGCGGCATGGAAGTCAAGAGCCCGCTGGATTACACGCACGCTCTGGAACCGCTGCTGGGCAGCTGGGCCCGCATCATCGGCGACCTGGCGCTGTTCTGCGCCGGCCTGTCCTCCGCCATCGCGGTGTCGTACTCCATCCGTTCCATCTTCTCCCGCATCTTCAAGTGGGAAGGCGGCAGCATGAGCATGCCGGCTAAGATCGTGGGTACCATCGTCATCCTCTTCGGTACCGCGTTTGCCATGTTCGGCAAGACCCCGGCGGACATCATCGTGATCGCGCAGGCCGTTTCCGGCTTCTCGCTTCCGTTCATCGCCGTCATCCTGCTGGCTGTGGCCAACAACAAGCGCATCATGGGCGACCTCCGCAACAAGGCGGCCTCCAACATCATCGGCGTGATCATGGCGGCCCTGACGCTGTTCTTAGGCGGCCGCACGTTCATCAACATCATCATCGGCCTCTTCAAATAAGCCGGTGCGGTCTTCTCTGAAAGGTTGTGATCTATGAGAAAGGCAAACGAAGAAGCGGTCCGGCGCCTGATGAGTGCCGACCCGGTGCTGGTGGACTGCCGGCCCGCGCATGAAGTGCTGCCCGGGCTTTCGCGGAACACGTTCCTGCACGCCGGACCGCCCATCGCGTTTGAAGACATGTGCCCGCCCATGCAGGGGGCCGTGTACTGCGCGATGATGAACGAAGGCTTTGCCGAAACGCCCGAAGAGGCAAGAGAAAAAGCCCTGGCCGGGGTGGTCACCTTTGAACCCTGCCACGGGTACGGTGCGGTGGGGCCCATGACGGGCCTCACCACCTGGAGCATGCCGATGTGGGTGGTGGAAGACCGGAACACCCACCGCCGCAGTTTTGCCAACCTGAGCGAAGGCGTAGGCGTGGGGCTGCGGTTCGGCGACTACTCACCGGAAACCCTGAAGCGCCTGACATGGCTGGCGGAGGTGTTTGCGCCGGTCATGTCAAAAATCCTTCGGGAGATGGGCGGCATCGATCTGGCGCCCATGATGGCCCAGGGGCTGGCCATGGGCGATGAGCTGCACATGCGCAATCACGCCGGCACGGCGCTCTTTGTCAAGAACTACGGCTGGCGCATCGCGGCTGCGGCCCCGGAACACGCGGAGGAGATCCTGAAGTTCATCGGCGTGGGACACGACCAGTTCTTCTTAAACATCGCCATGGCGGCCAACAAGCTGGCGGCGGACATGGCGGACGGCGTGCCGGGATCCAGCCTGGTCACCGCCATCGCGCGAAACGGCGTGGAAGTGGGCATCCGGATAAGCGGCCTGCCCGGGCGGTGGTTCACCGGCCCGGCGCCGGAAGTCAAAGGCCTGTATTTCCCGGGCTTTACGGCGGCGGATGCCAACCGCGATATCGGCGATTCGGCCATCATGGAGACCGGCGGCTTTGGCGGGTGCGCCATGGCCACGGCGCCGGCCATCGTTAAGTTCCTGGGCGCGGACGGCGTGCATGTGGCCCGCGAGACCACGGACGCCATGTACCGGATCACGCTGGCCGAGCACCCGCGCTACCAGATCCCGGCGCTGGATTTCCGCGGGGTACCCTGCGGGATCGACTGCGCCAAAGTGGTGGAAACGGGCATAACGCCGGTACTGAACACGGCGATCGCTTCCAACCGCGCGGGGCAGAAGATGGTCGGTGCGGGCATGTCCGTGCTGCCCATGGAACCGTTTGCCAAAGCGCTTCTGGCGCTGGCGGAGGAGTTGGGAATATGATCATCAAGAACATTGTTCAGAAGAACAGCTATTACGATTCGGCCACGCTGATGCTCCTCTCCAGCCAGGTGGCCAAAGAAGTGGGCCCTGACGGCGATGCCGCCGTCATGATGGGCAGTGATATGAACCGGGAGATCCTGGAGAAGTCCGGGCTTCTGGCGGACGAAGGACGCGCGGCCGGCCCGAACGACCTGATCTTCGCGTTTCGGGCAGCCACGGAGGCGGAAGCGGACGCCGCCTACGCCGCGGCGCAGGAGACGTTAAACTCGCGCTCGGCCAAAATGAGATCCGAAGAAAACGTGATGGCCCATTCCGTGGAGGAAGCGGCCGAACGCGCGGAAGGCGCGAAGATGGCCGTGGTCTCGCTGCCCGGCCAGTACGCCGCCCGCGAGGTGAAAAAGCTTCTGAAAGCGGACTGCCACGTACTGCTGTTTTCCGACAACGTGTCGCTGCAGGATGAGATCGCCCTCAAGAAACTGGCGGTGGAGCGCGGCCTTCTGATGATGGGCCCGGACTGCGGCACGGCCGTGGTCAACGGCGTGGGGCTCGGCTTTGCCAACACCCTGCGGCGCGGTCCCATCGGCATCGCCGCCGGTTCCGGCACCGGCCTGCAGGAGGTCATGACGCTGATCCACAATTACGGCGGCGGCATCTCGCAGGCGCTGGGCACCGGCGGACGCGACCTGTCCGGCGCGGTGGGCGGCCTCATGATGGAGCAGTGCATCCGCCTGCTGGCCGAAGACCCGAAGACGGAGATCGTCGTGGTCATCTCCAAGCCGCCGGAAAAGCCGGTGGCGGACCGCATGATGGCGCAGCTTTCGGGCATCGGCAAGCCCGCCGTGGTGTGCTTCCTGGGCGGAGACCAGGAGGAAGTGATCGGGAACATCCACGTGGTGAGAACGCTTGAGGATACGGCCTGTGAGGCGCTGGCGCTTGCGGGCGTGGCGGGAAATCCGCTGAAAGCGGCCTATGAGTCGCTGCCGGACATCGCCGAAACCTGCCGCGCCAAGCTTACGGACGGCCAGAAGTACGTGCGCGGGCTGTTCTGCGGCGGCACGCTGGCCTATGAGGCCATGCTGATCCTGTCGGATAAGCTGGGCGGCATCCACTCCAATATCTCGCACGATCCGGATCTGCTGATCGCGGGAACGGACGCCTCCGTGGCGCACACCGTGCTGGATCTGGGCGACGATGCCTTCACCGTGGGCCGGCCTCATCCGATGATCGAGCCGGCGCTGCGCGCCGAGCGGCTGGTGCAGGAAGCCCTGGACCCGGAGACGGCCGTGGTGCTGATCGACGTGGAGACGGGATACGGGTCGCACGAAGACCCGGCCGGCGTGGCCGCCGAAGAGATCGCCGAGGCCAGGAAGAAACTGGCCGAAGCCGGACGGGACGTGGTGTTTGTCTGCTCGGTCTGCGGGTCGGTGGATGATTTCCAGGGGTATGCGGCACAGGAAGACAAGCTCCGCAGCG
This sequence comes from uncultured Lachnospiraceae bacterium, assembly GCA_946405185.1. Classification (GTDB taxonomy): domain Bacteria; phylum Bacillota; class Clostridia; order Lachnospirales; family Lachnospiraceae; genus CAKQHB01. The sequence goes on along the minus strand of CAMJGH010000032.1, from coordinate 8,835 downwards.
TGGGCGCTGTGGTACTGGAATCCAACGCGCAGGCCAGTACCCTGGCGGCGCTCATCGCCCGGTGAAAGGAGAGCGGGAATGGAAAAGAAACTGTTTGATGAGCCGATGACGGTGATCAATCTGGGTCTGCCCGGCTTCTTTGACAGCGTGAAGGGCCAGGGGGCTCCCTGCATTCACGTAGACTGGAAACTGCCGGCCGGCGGCGACGTCCGCCTGCTGGAGATCCTGGACAGACTGCACGAAATGGAAGAAGCGGAACAAAACGCCTGAGAGCCTCAGGCACGAAAACAGGAGGTGTTGGAAGATGCCGGCATCTGTGAATTTCATGAATCTGCCGAAACTGAAGGTTTCGGATGAACCGCCTTACGACGCGCTGCAGGCGTTCTGCCGCATCAATCACCGCGCCATGGAGGGCAGGCCCGGCGGGCCGCTGTCGGGACTGGCGTTTGCGGCCAAGGACGTGCTGTCGGTCATGGGTTCGACCGTCGGCAACGGTCATCCGGAGTGGCTGTCGCACCACGAGCCGGACCAGTTTACGTCCAGCATCATTGTCAGGCTGCTGGACGCCGGGGCGGACCTGGTGGGCAAGACCATCTGTGACGAGCTGTGCTTCTCCATCAGCGGCGAGAACTGGCAGTGGGGAAGCCCCATCAACCCGCAGGATCCGCGCCGCTTTACGGGCGGTTCCTCCGCCGGGTCCGGTGCAGCCACCGCGGCCGGCCTGTGTGATTTCGCTCTGGGCACGGACTGCCTGGGGTCGGTGCGCGTGCCGTCGGCCTACTGCGGGCTGTTGGGCATCCGCCCGACCTACCACCGCGTGCCGTCGGACGGCGAGGCGCCGTACTGCATCAGCATGGACGTGCTGGGCTACATGGCCCGCGAACCGGAAGTCTTCCGCCGCGTGGCGCCCGTCATGCTGGGCGAGGACGAGAAGAAGGTGAAACCGCGCAAAGTCTATATCGCGGCCGACAATTTCGGCGTGCTGGACGAAGACGTGCAGAAAGCCTTCCGCCCGGTCATCGACTGGGTGGCCTCCCAGGTGGGTGACGCCGAGGAGATCGAAGTGGCCGGCGGCCATATCGCCGACTGGATCCAGACCTTCCGCAAGTTCCAGGGCTGGGAAGTCTGGGAGTCCTACGGCGGGTGGTACAACCAGTATCACCCGAAGATCAGCAAGCCGGTACTTGAGCGCGTGCTGTGGACATCCACCATCACCCGCAACGAGTACTATGAGGCCTTTGAACAGCGCAAGCCGATCATCGCCCGCATCGATGAGATCGTGGCGGACGGCGGCATCCTGCTGATCCCGACGGCTTCCTCGGTGGCTCCGTTAAAGTCCATCACCGAAGAAGATATGAACCGTCTGCGCGGCCAGTCCATGAAGAGCCTGGTGCTCTCGCCGCTGTCCGGCTGCCCGCAGGTGAACATCCCGCTGGCTGAGATGGAAGATGTGCCGCTTGGCATCTCCGTGATCGGCGCGCGCGGAACGGATACCGAGCTCTGCCGCTTTGCGGCCGATCTGGTGGACGCGTACCGGAAACAGGTATAAAACGGGGTTCCCTCTTTTCCCCGTATGACCCCTTTCCCCCGGCTCCGGGTTTCCGGAGCCGGGTTTTTTTGAAACCTCACTTCGCGCTGCGGCTGTGGCGGAGGATCATCAGAACACCGCCAAGAGAGAGGATCATCAGCAGCAGGAAGAGCGGCTGATAGCTGTCGGTGCCGGTGCGCGGCGCTTCGGCTTCGCGGTTTGGCTTCCACACGGCGGTGAAGGTGTGCTCGCCTTCCACCGTATAAGCATCTCCCGGATGGTAGGTAGACCCCTGCCAGTAGTCAAAGGTATAGCCTTCGCGGGTGGGCGCCTTGGGGATGGTGATGGTCTCGCCGTTTGCGGCCTGCAGGGTGTACGTGCCGGTCACACCGTCCAGTGTTCCGCCGTCCAGGTTAAAGGAGAGCAGATAGAGCGCGCGCGTTTCCGTATGGGTCTTGTCGTTGGCGCAGACGCGCTGCTGCTCGCCGGGCTTGCCGGTGGCGGCTTCCGTGACGGTGGTCCACGCGCCCCAGTCATGGCCGGTGGCGGGCACGATGAGAGCCGCTTCGTCCGGGATCTCTTCCAGGGCGTTTTCGTCCGCAAACATCAGCTGGCACTCTTCGCAGACATAGTAGGCGATGCTGCCGTCGGTTTCGCAGGTGGCCGCCACGGCAGGCACAAAGGTGAGATGGCTGTGCGTTTCAAACGGGATGGGCTTTGTCTTTGTGGCGCCGCACTCTTCGCAGGTGAAGGTCATGACGCCTTCGGCCGTGGGGGTGGCGTCCTTGGTCACTTCCCCGTCATCCCACACATGGTCGCCGGTCAGTTCGGCGCCGCATCCCGCGCAGGTGTGTGTATGGGTACCATCTCCGTTGTCCGTGCAGGCTGTCCAGGTGTGTTCGTGGTCCAGCGTGGTGGTATCCTCCGGGAGGGTGATGTCCGCCTTAAACGCCTTGGTGACCACAAAATGATAGCCGGCAGGGAGGGTCACGGATCCGGTGGCCGCCGTTTTGATGTCCAGCCGGCTAAGCTCACGGTAGCCGACCGGTTCCTCTGCGGGTACGGCGGCTGTCAGACTGCCGTCCTCAGCGCCTAGCGTCAGCCAGCTGATGGCGTCCGACGCGTTTCGGTAGGCGGCGGAATTGATCGTTCCGGCATCCTCGATCTGCCCGTAAGGGCTGTAGATATTGACCGCGAGCGAGGATAGTTCCTTCCCATGGCCCTGCGCAAAGTCGCTCTGGTTGGCCGCCAGGCCGGCCTGCGGCTTCAGATCCTGGTTGTAGTGCGGATCGAACGTGTATCCGAACCGGGCTTCATGCTCGTAGTCGAACGGTCCGGTCTCCGCATAGCCTCTGATCACGCCGTCAACGTAAACAGGCAGTTTCCCGTCGGTGTAGGTGAAAGAGTACCCGTCCCGGGGTTTGATCACCATGGTGTAGTACGGGTGCGGGGTGCCGAACGTGGTGGCGGATGTTCCGCCGTTCCACACGAGGGTGTCAATGGAATACAGCCCCGACTCCGTCCAGAGATCATCTTTCGTGGGGATGGGACCGCCGAAGTACAGATCCGACAGACCGGCAATGCGGATCTCGGAGATGGTGTTGGGGACGACGCCGTATATGGCCGTTACGTTATAATACGGCGTGGAGAACGTCCGCTTCTCCCCGTTGATGACCAGGTCGACCTCGGCGTGGTAGAGGCCGTCATCCGTTTTCTGCCCCACCATGCACAGATGCAGCGTGGAGGTGGGGATGTACAGCCCGGTGGAGGTATCGGCGGTGCCGGTACCGGCCTGCTGCGCGATCAGCGTCTGTTCGGAGCCGGTCCCTTTGTACCAGCGTACGGTGCGGTCCGTCGGACGGGTGCGCATGAAAGCGGAAAACACGTCGCCCTCCACCGTGATGTAGTTGGTGCAGGGGTTATCGTCCGTGCCCGTGTAGAACGAGAGCGGGATGGGGTCGCTCTGCCCGTGGCCATCCGCCACCTCAAACGAATTGCGCACGGAAACGGTGTCTGTATTGGCGGAGCTGTAATCGTTGAAAAAGACGCAGTGGAAATAGTGGGCGTCGTTGGTGGAGCCCAGGGCCAGCCTTGCGGTGGCGATGCCGGTTTCCGGATCCACCGTGAAGAGTGTCTTCATGTCCCCTTCATACGTGTAGGTCTTGAACTCCGGCCATTCCATCACCCAGTAGGCGTTGGTGGCGTTGGCGGCCTGCGCCTCCAGGTAATAGAGGGTGTCGCTGCCGTCGCCCCAGATGTTTTCCGGCTGTTTGACCACGCCCACCGCGGAGTTGTCGATGGTCACGTTGATGATCCGGGTGTGCGTCAGGCAGGCGGCGGTGGCATTTTTGTTGTAGGGCATGAGGCTTTCGGTGAGTGCCGCGCGGATCACGAACGAGTTCTTGCCCTTCAGGTCATCCGGCAGAAAGTCCTTCACGTTGAAGGACAGCTGCCCGGCGGCCGCCAGGGTGTCGTGATCCCACTCCTTGTCTTTCTGCACATCGGCAATCTCTCCGCCGGCACTGTGCACCTGCCCGCCGATGGTCACCTTGGCGGTGGCTTCGGAAGTCAGCGTGGACTGGACCAGAGCGTGATAGTAGTTGTCTTTCCAGGGGTATTCCGGGAACCTGTCCGGCAGGCTGACCGTCAGCACCAGATCCGTCTTTCCGTCCCAGGTGATGCTGTTTTCCACCAGTGCGGAGGTGCGGGGGTCCAGGAGATACAGCATGGCGTGCTCGTCCGGGCGGATGGTGACATCATTCGTATTGTCCATGATGTATTCATCCCATTTGTAGAAGTTGATCTTCTCTCCCTTTACGATGACATCGGATACCTCATCGTTCAGGAAGGAGGAGTGCAGGCCGATGTGCCCGTAGGAGCCGGTCATGTAGCGCGCCGCGCCGGTGCCTGAGTCGGTACCGGCATCCACAGCGGAGGGCACCAGCAGCTTGTCCACCTTGTGCGTATGGAAGAACCCGGAGCGCACGGTCACGCTGTCGGCGGCATAGACGTCCAGCACGTCGGCACAGCCCATGCCGTTGAACGTTCCGTTGTTGATGAGCAGGTTTCCGCCGCGGGCCCAGATAGCCGCTGCGCGGTAAAACTCGCTGGAAGCGTAATACATCTCATCCCAGGAGCCGGCGTACATGTACCGGTAGCCGCGGCCGCTGATGATGCCGCCGTTGACGGTCACCTGGCCGTCTTCCATCCAGATGCCCACACAGTTGACCTGCTGGCTGACATCGCCAACGTAGCGGGAGCCGATCACGCTGTTCCAGGGACGGCAGGGATCGATGTACTGCAGTTTTTTGCGGGTGGCGATCTCGCCGCCGTTGAACGTCAGGCTGCCGCCCGTCACGTAGAACACGTTGCGGTAGATCACATCGCCGTTCTGATAATTGGAATGCTGGGTGCCTAAAGCACCGCTGGCGCCCGCGTGGATATACCCGTCAAACATGATCTCACCGGCATTGGTGCCGGAAGAATCGTTCACGGTGAGAGAGGCACCTGTGGGGATCTCCGCCATGAAGATCTGCACCGGCTGGTTGGGGGTGGTGGAGTACGTATCGTCCACGGAGATGTGGAGATCGTGGCCGGCCAGATCCAGCGATTTGTCACCGCTTCCCAGGATGGCCCACACCTGTTGGCCAATCTGTCCGTGTTCACCCGGAACCGTGAGGCCGGTGGTCCCGTGGTGATAGATGTGATCCTCCGTCCAGCGCACATCGCCGTCCAGGATGATCTCGGCCGGACCGTCCTTCTGCAGCAGGGCGAGGAGCTCACCGCCGTCGTGCGTGTAGACCGGACCGGCTGCCTGTGCCGGAACGGGCCGGAAAGCACCGCCGGCTGCCGGGAACAGGCCGCCCAAGAGCAAAAGAACCGTGAAGAGAGCCACAAATTTCCTGATTGACTTCATGTCTTTCCCTCCCGAAAGATATACTGATTCAATTTGCAGTATAGGGGAAGATGTGAAGAGCGGCAATGGTTCTCCCGGACCATTTGCGGGAGCGTAAAAAACCCCCTCCCCGCGCTGCGGGGAGGGGGGGTGCCTTCCAGTTCTTTACTTCTCCCGATTCCGGAGGATCTTCACGCCGCGCTTAACGATATTCGGCAGGATAGCCTTGATCTTGCCTTCTTCAGCGGTGTACATCCGGGAGTTTTCGGGGATGTCGCGGCTGAGGTGGATGGCGTCAAACTCGCAGCGGGTGGTGCAGAGGCCGCAGCCGATGCAGCGGTTCTCGTCCACATAGCTGGCGCCGCAGGACAGGCACCGGCCGGCTTCGGCCTTCACCTGCTCCTCGGTGAGGGTCAGGCGCATATCCTCATAGGTGTGGGCGGCGTCGCCGGGCTTCATGCCGGGCACCTGACGCTCCGCGTTGTCGTAGCTTTCCACCTTGATGTCGTCGCGGTCCAGCTCCACAAACTTGCGCAGGTCGCGGCCGATGGTAAGGCTCTGGCCCTCATGCACGAAGCGGTTGATGGAGACCATGCCTTCGCGGCCGTCGGCGATGGCGTCGATGGCAAACTTGGCGCCGTGGAAGATATCGCCGCCCACGAAGATGTCGGGCTCGGCGGTCTGCAGGGTGACGGGATCGGCCACCACGGTGCCGTTTTTGCGCAGCTCCACTTTGGTGCCGGCCAGCAGGTCGCCCCATACGGCGGCCTGGCCGATGGAGAGGATCACCTCGTCGCAGGCCACGGTCTTGGTCTCGTTCTCGTCATACAGCGGCGAGAAGCGGCCATCCTTGTCAAACACCTGGATGCACTGCTTGAGCACGATGCCGGTGATGTGGCCGTCGGCGGTCAGGATCTCCTTCGGGCCCCAGCAGTTCTTGATCACGATGCCTTCTTCTTTGGCCTCGGCGATCTCGTCTTTGGCGGCCGGCATTTCATCCGGCCCTTCCAGGCAGTACATTTCCACTTCTTCGGAGCCGGCGCGCAGGGCGGTGCGGGCCACGTCCATGGCCACGTTGCCGCCGCCGATGACGACGGTCTTTCTGCCCAGGAACTTGGCCTGCGTCTCGTTGGCTTCGCGCAGGAACTCCACGCCGGAGCGGGCAAATTCTTCGCCCGGCACGCCGGCTTTGCGGCCGGCCTGCATGCCGATGGCCACGAAGAACGCCTTAAAGCCCTGCTCGCGCAGCTGCTGGATGGTGACATCCTTGCCCACTTCCACGCCGCAGCGGATCTCGGCGCCCATCTGGCGGATCACGTCGATCTCCGCGTCGATGACGGCCTTCTCCAGGCGGAAGGTGGGGATGCCGTAGGTCAGCATGCCGCCGGGCTGCTTCTCTTTTTCAAAGATGGTAACCGGGTACCCCTTCGTGCGCAGGTAGTACGCAGCGGAGAGGCCGGCGGGGCCGGAACCGATGATGGCGATGGGGTAGTCCGTCCACTGTTCGCCCACGTCGTTGTAGCAGTGCGGGATGTAGCGCGTTTCCGCGTTCAGCTCCTGGGCGGCGATGAACTTCTTGATCTCATCGATGGCCACGGGCTTGTCAAACAGGCCGCGGGTGCAGCGGTCTTCGCAGCGGCGGTTGCAGATGGCGCCGCAGACGGCCGGCAGCGGGTTGTCCTGCTTGATCAGCTTGAGGGCGTCCATAAAGCGCCCTTCGGCGGCCATCTTCACGTAACCCTGCACGGCCAGGTGGGCCGGGCAGGCGGTCTTGCAGGGCGCCGTACCGGTGTCGTAGACGTTCAGTTTGGCATCGTCGCGGTAGTTCTTGTTCCACTTATCGTGCCCCCACTTCTGGGCATCCGGCAGTTCGGTCTTGGGGTAGGTGAAGGGCGCGCCGGAGGCGTGGCAGAGCTTCTGGCCCAGCTTGGCGGCGCCCACCGGACATACTTCCACGCACTTGCCGCAGGCCACGCACTTGACTTTATCCACGTGCGCGCGGTAGGCGGAGGCGGACATGTTGGGGGTGTTGAACAGCTGACTGGTGCGGATGGCATCGCAGGTGCCCGGCGAGCAGTTGCAGATACCCACGATCTTGTCTTCACCGTCCAGGTTGGTGATCTGGTGCACAAAGCCTTTTTCCTCGGCCAGTTCCAGGATCTTCATCACTTCGTCGTAGGTGATGTAGCGGGCATCCTTGTGGGTCTCCACCAGGTACTCGGCCATATCGCCCACGGCCAGGCACATGTAGCCTTCGATATCGCCCACGCCCTCGCCGCGCATGCGCTGCTGACGGCGGCAGGCACAGACGTCCACGCAGAATTTGTCGTACTTCTTCAGCCAGTGGGAGAGGTGCTCCACGCTGACCGACTTGCTTTCATGCTGGATGGCCTTCTCCACGGGGATGACGTGCATGCCCAGACCGCCGCCGCCGTGCGGCACGAAGCGGGCCACTTTGCCCACCGGCACACTGGAGGCATAGTTGAAGAACGTGGCGATCTCCGGGTGCTTCTCCAGCAGGTGCCCGGTCATCATCATGTACTCGCCGGAACCCACCACCCACTTGGGGATGAAGTACTGGCGCCGGCCGTCCGGACGCTCGCGGTCAAACTCCATGAGGCCGATCTCGCAGATCTCGAAGGCCATCTTCTCGGCGGCTTCGGGCGTCATGTTGTTGCGCTGCGCCATCTCTTCAGGCACCAGCTTCACGGTGCGCTTCTTCTTGAAGCTGAGCATGAAGCGGAGCTGCTCCTTGTTGAGCAGGTGGTCCAGCAGCCAGTAATCCGGGTGCTGCGGCGTCACGTCTTTGGCGCTGTGGATCTGGATGTCGTCGCTGATCATGGCGGCCAGCTTCTTCACCAGCTCATGCTTCTCCGGGTCCGTGACCACAAAGTTCTCGTTGAAAAAGTCGTTCTCGTTGAACATGTAGTCCCGCAGATTCTCAGGTATCATAGGCAACCCCCTCGTGTGCCGTCCGCCCCATGGGCAAACTGACATATTCTACCCTAATTTTTATCATAAATACGGTGGAAAGACAAGCCGTGACAGGCGTTTCGGAGGAGGTTCGGATATGCCGGAAATCGCCCGGAAGCGCAGGCTGCCGCCGCGCAGGAGCAGGGGGAAACGATCGAGACGGGGAAGTAAGAATAACGGCTTGACATTTTCTGGGAAATGAGGTAGTCTCTATATAAGGCAACTGCCACCACAGAGGCGGTTGACCCGGATTTGAGCTACAGAAGTAACCGAAACCTGGGCTGGGGCGGTTACTTCTGTTTCTTTTTGTGCTTCAAGATAAAGCAGAGAATACGCAAGATCGCCTCATAATGGCAGACGACCGCGGAGAGCAACTCTAACCAATCCATCTTCACCACCCCCTTCCTACAGACAGAGGGCTTTCCCAAAACAGATACAC
>CAMJGH010000031.1 GCA_946405185.1 uncultured Lachnospiraceae bacterium | reverse complement strand
GAACGCAAACCCTGTCTCCGTGAAGGCGATCAGCGTGTCCTCGGGAAGCCCGTAGCGCCCGTCGGACCTGACGTAATACGAGCCCAGCTCATTGGCCGCGTAGCACTCGGGATACACCTTCCCGTCATCGTAATCGGTGATGGTATAGATCGTCTTGGTGTCCGTCGTCACACCGGTGTTTTCTCCAGCGGCGTCGCGGACTGCGTCTTCTCCGTACACCACGAAGATGAGGTCATTGTAGAAGTGGTCGTACCGCAGCGACTGCGGGATTGCGATCGTTCCCACCTGTTTCCCGGCCGTGCAAGACATGACATCCGAGCGCGCTGCTTCGGACTGGCTGAAAAGTTCGTCCGTGTTCGCGTACCCTTCCTGGTTCAGTTCGCCGTCGAAGTAGTAATCCAGCACCAGCGCGGTGACGGCTGCGTTGGTATCCTCGGTACCGTAGTATTCACGGAGTTTTTTCTTAAATTGATTCACCTCGTAAGACCCTACCAGGTTGCGGTCGATATCCGCTTCCGGCGCACATCCCCAGGAGACCATGGCCGTTTTGACCGCCGGCAGCTTGATCGTCACGTACATCGAATCGTTCCCGAGATAATTCTCATCCAGCTCCTGGCCGTCAAATCCGGTAACAGCCGGCTCGGTCTCCTCAGCGGACGTTTCCGCTTCCGTTTCGGGAGCTGCATTTGTTTCCGGCGCTGCATTTGTTTCCGGAGCTGCAGTCGTCTCAGAGGTCATTTCCGGGGCTTCAGTCGTCTCCGGAGCCGCATCCGACGCAGGTTCCGTTTCCGCTTCCTTGGTGGTTTCCATTGCCGGCGTTGTCAGGACGAAGCTGCCTTTTTTGTAGATATAGGTGTGTCCGGACTCGCTGGTGATCCAGATCTCAAACAGGCGGCTGTCGCCCGGCTCAAGCGTGGCGGAACCGGTAAAGCCGGCATAGGCGCTGAGCGCTTCCAGCGCTTTCGACAGGTCGATCGTCAGGGTTTCCGCGTCCGTATCTGCCGGAATGGTGTAGGTGAGCCGGTAGACTCCCTTGTCATCCACAAACAGTTCGTAGGAATCCTGGAGCATTTCAAACGTTTTGGTCTTTTCCGTCGGCGTGCCGATCGTCACCACGATCTCTTCCGACTGTTCGGGACGGTCAGTGATCAACTGCTGTTCCTGACTGCTCCCCTCCGGACTGGTTTCGGTAGTGGCTTCTGTTTCTCCGCCCTCCGGCTGCTCGTTGCTCCCGGAAGGAACTTCTTCCCCGGCCGCTTCCGGTACGGATACGTCAACGGGTTCCTCCGCTTGTGCCATGCCGGGAATGAAACTCACGATGGCGAGCATAAGCGCCACCGCGATCATCCGTCTGATGCATTGCTGTAATTTTCTCATCTCTTCCTCCTTTTACCGATCAGTGCTATCCGATTTTGATGAAAAACCTCCGACAGGATTGCTGTCGGTGTTTCATGTTCTGGATACAGAATAGCGGTCTGTCCGTCAACGAAGGAATCAATAAACCGGGACAAAGTGTGAAAATTTGCCTTAATCGTAGACTGTCAGAAAGGACTTCACAGCCTCCGGGTGGCGGTCATTTCCTGCCGAAAATGGAAAAAACCGGCCCGCGGCATTTGCCGCGGGCCGGGGTATGTATTTCTGTCATTCCGAGCGCAGCGAGGAATCCCCTGTGGGATCCTTCACTCGTCACCCTTCCGTCTTCTTCTGGCGGCGGATGATGGTGGCTGCGCCTAGCATCACCACGCCGGCGATGGCCAGCACCAGGATAAGCCAGTTCACCTGACCGGTCACAGGCAGGGCCTGCGGCACTTCATCGTCGATGATCTCCTCGTAGCCGTGATCCATGGGAACGCGGGTCGGCTGCGTAGGCGTCACGGGCGTGACGGTCGGCGGCGTCAGCGGCACGTCGTTCTCTTCGATTTCCTCGGCGGTGGTGGTCGGAGCGGCCGTGGTATCCTCCTCAGGCTCCGTCTCGGTTTCCGTCTCCTCCTCCGTCGGCGGCGCTAACGGAACGGTCTCGTCAGGGATCTCTTCGGGCTCGGTAGTCGGCTCAGTTTCAGGCTCCGTCTCCGGCACGTGGGTGTTGGTGATGGTAAAGACGCCGTCTTCACCCACTGCAATGTCGGCGGTGTAGCCATCCACCTCATTTTCATTTACATCGTATTCGATGTTTTTTACTTCATAGCCAGTAAACTCCACGGTTGCTCCATCAACCGTGACAGCGTAGAACGTTTCCACTTTTGTTTCCGGATCTGTTTTGCTGTACAGTTTCTTCAGATTTGCAGGAAGCTCTGTCCCGGCATCACCATACACGATTTTAGCCTGCGGCTGATCGGCAAAAGTATTTGTCCATTGTCCGGCAGCATCCACATTGGCTTCTGTCACCACTTCTTCATCCGCTAACAGATTCACCACAATCTGATCCGGACGGATCTCATCTTTATCGTTTTCATCCTCCCAGACTTTTTTGACGGTGATATCCGTGGTGGTAAGGTAGACGACCTTCGGCTTTTCGAAGGTGTACGTACCCTCCTTTTGATCGGTGGTCACATAGTTTAGCACCGCGGAGTCGTTGGTATCATAGACACCGCTCTCCGTGACAGAATCTTTCAGCACAAGATCATAGGAAAGGGTAACAGGGTGAGCGTTCTCCACCGGTACGTTAATGGTCCAGATAAAGGATCGCTTGTCTTCGGACAGTTCCACAGAATATGGATAAACACCCTCAACTGCTTCTCCAAAATTCCAGACATTGCTGCCATCTGTGTAAGTGACTTTCACATCATTACCATCAAGCGTCATCTTGAACGTGTCCGCTTTCTGCTCCTTGAGGTCGAAGTCATCACCGATGACGTCAGTGACAGTACCGCGGTTGACCATGTAGAGAATATCGTTTTTGATATCTTTGAATAGCTCTTGAATTTGGCTTGCTTGTTCAACACTCGCGGAATACTTGCTGTTTTCTTCACTTAACAACCATTCTCTAAACGCATATACAAGATTGGATATTACTGAATCACTAGACCCTTTATTGTATATGATTACTCCACAATTATAAATCTCCCCCATTTCTTTCCATAAATGACCCGCTTTGTAGCAGCCTTTTTGCATTGCATCAACATGGTACTGATAATAATTCGGGTTGATCTCATCTGTAAATTCACACGACGCTCCGTCCTCTGCTACTTTGACCACATATGGATTTGCCTCAAGATAAGGAATATCCTCATATCCTTCAGCAGGAGTGAACGCAAAATATGTATAATAGTCGTTAAGACCAGTGCCTGAATTTTTTAACTTTTCCACGCCGTTAGTTATCGGAATCGGATTCACCGTGCCCGGAATTGTCCCTAATCTTCTGGTATCTGCATAGTAACAAGGTGCATCCCAGGCAGACTTCCCCGTTAATTCCGGATTATCACTTGCATATAGATTTGCATAGGCAGCTGCCGGGTCATTAGGATCTTTTCTAAACACAAAAATATTGCTTTGTCCTGTAGGATCCTGCACATCAACGGCATAAGCCTTAGTATATTTATTATACCCCGCGCTCTGACTCACAAACGGCGCGCCCTTCATATCTGTAACAGTCACACCTTCTTGAATGGTATCAGCAGGCGGCGTTTGAATCGCACCCAAGCCCACACCACGAGTCCATCTATAATATTGTGAGTAAATCGTTGTCGGTTCATGGTTTTCATCATTCCAGATATAGGTCTTCGCATCTGTCATGAGAACAACATATTTATTGGCATCATCAACGCCAGTATCAGCCTTCAACCACTCATTGGCGATATCAAGCCCCCCATGCGTGTTACTGCCATTTCCGAAGATTCTTTCAGCCTCATCCTCTTCCATAGCTAAAGCTGTACTAATATACTCTGCCGCCTCATTATAAGGAGCCAATTCTTTGAAAGCATTAGCCGAAAGATATGCGATAGCATCATGGGCACGGCCTCTGAAGCGAATCACGCCTACTTTCAAATCAATATTGGGGTTGTTTTCCAGAACAGCATCAAAGAGGTCCTGAGCAGCCTCACGAAAAACAGCGCCGCCCTTTGACGAAGTTGAGCTGTCCATCACAAATACAATATCGACTTTGTTCTGATACTCCGCCGACGGCAGCGACAACGTGACCGTCGTCTCCCGGTTGTCCTCGTTCAGTTCAACCGGTGACGCCGTCTTGCTTCCGCTGACATCGAAAGCCTGGTTCGTCTCCTCCGCCAGCGCACTGCCTGCCGACAGCACCAACACCGCGGCCATGAGCATGGCCAATGTTCGCCTGAACCATTTCCCTCGTTTCATCCTGTTACCTCCTGTTTGCGGTGAACCTACCTATCATGCCACTATCCGGTATGGCTGCCGGGATATGGACACCCGATGGTACCGCTGTTTGTTAAGGGATTGTCTTGCGGCACCTGCCCTCAGATGCCGCTATTCACACAGTCCGGCAGGACTGTCTGGATCGCACTCAAATAAGGCCGTCTCAGAGTCTTTTTCCGAAACCGCCTCCGCTTATTCTGTTGATGAGATTATCCGGGAATTGTCCGATAAGCCCGTTATCGGACCATACAGAGAAGACAGCGGGCTGGTAATGGCCAACACGGCCACCCGCAGGACAGAAACCGTCCGTCCGATCAACCTGTTCGTCCTCATACTTCCACCTCCAATAGGTGACACACATACAACGCCTTTATAGGGGGCTTCGCCGCTTACCTCATGATAAGCGGTGCGGAAAAATGCTTCTTGGGCGCACTTATCCCTGAATGTTATTCTACCTTAAACGATAAAGTGCAAAATGTCAACTCTCAGACAAGACGATTTTTTCCCTGTTTACAGGCATTATAGTGCGCGGCCATCAACAAAAGAATCAAAAAAACGCAAAGGCTTGTGTGATACAAAAGAAAACCACAACATGTTGCGAAAACCTGTTGCGGTGATCTTTTCAAAAAAAGTCCGGCCCGCGGCGTATGCCGCGGGCCGGGATGGTTCTTAAAACTTGGGCATCTTTCAACTCCGGGCTTACGCCCTGCTCCACACAAAAAGTTCGCCTTTCCAGATCGCAGACTGGGAGGCTTACTTAGTTCGGGATGACAGGTTGCTCCGTTCAGGAGGGAATGGCCTCCCCCTGCAGGATCTCCTTCAGCCGTTCTTCGGTAATATTTTCATAAGCCGGATTTCGGCGGACAGCCAAAAGGAGCTTCGCCGGATCAGGCTCGTACTGGCACAGCGTTGCCACCAACGCGCGGAGGCCTTCTTCACGGCCTTCTTCCCGGCCTTTTTCATGGCCTTCCGTCCATCCGTCTTTTCTGGCCAGATACATGTCATATTCGTATTTCATATACTGCCGCCTCCATTCCGCTGTCCGGCGAGCTTCCTGCACTTCACGGTGGATCTGCAGGCCAAGCGCGGACTGCGTGTCCGCTCCAGTCATGCACGCGATCAGCTGCTTCTGGTCTTCGGTCAGGTTCTGCTGATTTCCTTCCAGACAGAAGAGAACACGGTGCGTACCGTCGTCCATCACCTGAGAGGGGTCATGATCATCCCGTAGGGAATAGGTGTACAGATTGCGGCCTTCCCGCCGCACATCCTTCTCGCAGATGAAGATGATCCAGCTCTCCCGCAGGTGAGCATAGTTCTCACCTTTCTCCAGCACCGCCTGGTCGATGCCTCCCTGGTAATACCGCATGCGCCGGGGGATCTCTTCGTAATGCCCGGTCTGCATTTCGATGTCGTAGACCGTTTCGGCATCGTCCTCAAAGTACACGTCCAGCCGGATGCCGTGACCGTCCGGTGTCACCTGGATGGTCTTCTGGTCCTGCAGGGTAACGATGCGGCCGATCTTCCGGCCGATGATCCTCCCCGCCAGTTCTTTGCACAGTTCCGGATTCTTCTCCAGGATCCGGCAGAACAGAAAGTCATCCGTCAGCATCAACTCGTCGTAGGATTTCACCGATCTAACCTCCTTCAGTATAGCACAGCCGCGCTTAGGCGTTAAGTATACCGAGAGATGGTTATTTCTGTAAATATAACATATTCGCGCACTCTGGTAATTATTCGCTATTTTGGGACAAACAGTACCGGCCCGCGGCATTTGCCGCGGGCCGGGATGGTTCTTTAGATGGGGGATCCTTCGACTCGGCCCTGCGGGCCTCGCTCAGGATGACATCACCCTTCCGTCTTCTGACGGCGGCGGATAATGGTGGCTGCGCCCAGCATCACCACGCCGGCGATGGTCAGCACCAGGATGGGCCAGTTCACCTGACCGGTCACAGGCAGGGCCTGCGGCACTTCATCGTCGATGATCTCCTCGTAGCCGTGATCCATGGGAACGCGGGTCGGCTGCGTAGGCGTCACAGGCGTGATGGTCGGCGGCGTCAGCGGCACGTCGTTCTCTTCGATCTCCTCGGCGGTGGTGGTCGGAGCGGCCGTGGTATCCTCCTCAGTCTCCGTCTCTTCCTCCGTCGGAGGCGCTAACGGAACCGTCTCATCCGGGATCTCTTCGGGCTCAGTCACCGGCTCGGTCTCCGGAACGTGGGTGTTGGTGATGGTAAAGACGCCTTCTTCCACAGCGATTTCCGGATCTTCGTAACCCTCAACCGGTTCCTCTTCTACGGTGTATTTAATCTCTTCACCGTTGTCATTGTACTTACGCAGCTCTTCAAAGGTGTACGTCCACTTGCCTTCCTCGCTAAGCTCACACTCGTAGTCCGTTGCTTCGCCGTCCGCCAAGAGGTTCACGATGACGCTGTCCGGACGCAGGCCATCCTTGTCATCCTCGTCCTCCCAGACCTTGATGACGGTGATATCGGTCAGCTCATGGTAGGTAACAGTCGGCACCGGGAAGGTAAACGTACCGTCCTTCTTGCCATCTGTGGAGGTGTAATCCAGCACCGCGGACTGGTTGGTGTCATGTGTACCTTCTGTGGCCTTCTCATCCTTGAGAATCAGATCATAACTTAAGGTGACCTGCTTCAAGTTCTCCACCGGAACATTCAGAACCCAGGTAATAGTACTGCCGTCCACCTTCACAGTGTACGGATAGACACCGTTCTCATCCGGCTCGCCGAAGCTCCACGGGAATTCCGCGGCTGCGTCATACGTGCAGGCCACAGCCTCGCCGCCCAGCGTCATCCGGAAGGTATTCTCTTCCTGCTCTTTCAGGTTCCAGTCGGCGCCGATCACGTCGGTGACGGTACCGCGGGCGACCATGTACAGAATCTCTTCCTTGATGGTATCAAAGACCGCTTTCACGGCATCGACGTTCATGATGTCCGCCGCGTAGTCGCTGTTGCCGGCCAGCTTGATCCAGTCGTTGAAGCTTTTGGCGATCTCCAGTCCGGAGCCGGAACCCCATCCGTTGTAGACGACTGCCGCGGCATTGTATCTGGCGACCATGTCCGTCCACAGATGAGCCAACATGTACAGGCCCTTCTGCAGGCTGTCCGGGTGGCGCTGATAGAAATCAGGGTTGACCGTGGTCGTGTAGCTGTAGGTACCGTCACCGTTGTCCTGCACGGTATACGGATTCGCCTGCAGCCATTTCAGATCGGCAAAGCTGGCATCGGGGACGAACTCAAACCACGAGTTATGCAGCGCGTACGTGTAAGTCCCGTTGGTCAGCGGATGCGTCGTCACGGTGCCGGCCGCGGCCGCGCCTTCTTTGTAGGCATAAGCGCAGCGGTATTCGTACTCGGAGGCACCGGTCAGATCGGCGTTCGTGCTCGCATACAGTTTGGCAAAGTCAGCGGTATAGAAGTTGCCGGTCGCCGCGAAATACTCGTCCAGCGGCAGCGCCTTCATCTCTTCCGTTTCTTTGAAGTAGTTGACGCCGTCGACCATCCGGTAGGCGCTCTTGGAATACGCCGTCGTCTGCTGACCGATCGACGGGACAGACGTGATGGCATGTCTCTGGCCGGCGTACTGGCCGTAATATGTCGTCGGCACGTCGCTGTCGTTGTTCCAGATGTAGGTCTTGCCGTCCGTCAGCATGATCACGAACTTGTGATCGTCTGCCACATCCTTGTCACCGACCAGCCAGTCGTTGGCCATATCCAGCGCGCCGTGCATATTGGTGCCCGAACTCAGAGCCTTCAGATCCGCTTCCGAGAAATTCATGCCGGCTTTGATGGCATCGGATGTCTCATCCGAATACGTGACCAGACCACTGTACTGTTCGTTGGCCAGGTGGATTGTATCGAAAGCCAGGCCGCGGCACTTGATGACACCGACTCTCAGATCGGCATCCTTCTGCGCCAGTTCGCTGAACAGTTCGTCAGCGTAGACAGAGAAATCGATGTTGCTGTTGCGTGTCGATGACGAGGAGTCCATCACGAACACGATATCATACTGATTCTTGTATTCCCCCGACGGCAACTCCAGCGTAACGGTCGTCTCCCGTTCATCGCCGGTCAGCTCTGTGGGCGCCGCCGTCTTATCGCCGCTCACATCCATTTCTTCCGCCGCCAGCGCACTGCCTGCCGACAGCACCAGCATCGAGGCCATGAGCACGGCCACAAACCGCCTGAACCAATTGCTCCGTTTCATCCTGATACCTCCTTGTGATAAGCCGACTTTTTCAGCCCTGCCGGGAAGCGGCAAGGCATAGAGACGACTGTGTCCAAATAGAACGGTGATGTTCTGTGGGGGTTTGACATACGGCACCTGTCATCAGGCGCCGCAGTTGCAGGATGTCCAAAAGAGCTGTTAATAAGAATAGAACAGGCCGCAGCCGATGCCCTCACCGGCTGGCCAAAGAACTCACTTTCTTCAAAGAAAATGGGATTTTACTTTATCAATAACAGGGCTATTTGTCAACTGTTCCTTTTTGACAATCTTGCCCTGCTGCTGATCCACCCTCTGCTGACAGTATACACCCCTGCCATCAATAAAACCATCAAAGAATGACGGTTTTGTTCAGGTGATCATTGGCTGGAAGGCAAAAAACAGCCCGCGGCGTTTGCCGCGGGCCGGGATGACATGGTTTTATAGCTGTTCGTGCCTCGCTCAGGATGACATCACCCTTCCGTCTTCTGACGGCGGCGGATGATGGCGGCCGCGCCCAGCATCACCACACCGGCGATGGCCAGCACCAGGATGGGCCAGTGCACCTGACCGGTCACGGGCAGGGCCTGCGGCACTTCATCGTCGATGATCTCCTCGTAACCGTGGTCCATGGGGATGCGGGTCGGCTGCGTGGGCGTCACGGGCGTGACGGTCGGCGGTGCCAGGGGTACATCGTTCTCTTCGATCTCCTCGGCGGTGGTGGTCGCGGCCGTGGTATCATCCTCAGGCTCCGTCTCGGTCTCGGTCTCTTCTTCGGTCGGCGGTGCTAACGGAACGGTCTCGTCCGGAATCTCTTCGGGTTCGGTCGTCGGCTCGGTTTCCGGTTCCGTTTCCGGCACGTGGATGTTGGTGATGGTGAAGACGCCGTCTTTGCCTTCGATCACGGGCTCTTCATACCCCTCCACCGCCTCTTCCTTCACGGAGTAGACGATCTCCTTGCCTTCTTCGCTGTATTTGGGCAGGTCTTCAAACGTGTAGGTCCACTTGCCTGCCTCGTCAAGCTCACACTCATAGTCCGTTGCTTCACCGTCCGCCAGGAGATTTACGATAATGCTGTCCGGACGCAAGCTGTCTTTATCGTCCTCATCATCCCAGACTTTGGTAACGGTGATGATTATCGGCGATGCGTTGGTAACGGAAACGACCGCTTCCTCATCCGCGAGGATCTCACCGGTAGCGTTCTCCATTTTGGTGGTGTAACCATCGGCCGCTTCCTCGGCCACTTCATAGGAAACACCCACCGGAATCCCCTCTATCGTAAGGGACTCGTCCTTCCCCAGTTCAAACTCTGCCACGCCTCCGGTGAAGGTCACACCGCCGTATACCTGCTCACCTTCCGGGATGCCTTCTCCGGTCAGCGTTACCGTAAAGGCAAACTTCCGGCCTTCTTCTGCTTCACCCTCAACCGTCTTTTTAACCGTCAGTTTTCCGTTCTCGTAAGGAGTCCAGTAGATGGCATCCTTAAACCATGTAAAGGTGTGGATCAGGGTTCCATCCGGCAGTCCCGTGATGTTGAGAACGTCCGCCTGATTGGCATTGGCCTCGTCGATGGCCGTCTGAACCGCCGCTTTCTGCTCATCGGTCCAATCCGTGTTGTTCAGTCCCGTGCTCTGCCAGGTACCGTAACGGTAGCCGCCCTGCTTCGCCTGATAGGAACTGTAAAACTCAATGGTGCCGGGCTCGATGCCGTCAACGCCGAACGTGCCTTCATCAACCGTGTTGGCTTCCAGCACAGCCCTGGCCAGTACCCCATCATCCTTGATGTTCACCAGGCCGACAAGACCGTTGGTAATGGTGTTGCCGGAGATGGCCGGGATCACATTACCCTTATTGCCGTCATCCTGGACGATGATCTTGCAGCGTTTCGTATCCGCTCCGGAACCCTTTCCGGTAAGCGTATTGCCGGTCATAGTCAGCGTACCGCCGCTGCCTTTTCCTCCCCAATACCCATGCAGGGCATAGTCATTCTTATTAAATGTATTGTTTGTGACAAAAGAACCTTCCTGCGCGACCGGTGTACCGTCATTCATGACTTCTACCGCTGTTCCAACAGTCTCCGCAAAGGTGCAGCCATCGACCGTGAACTTTGCGCACCCGGACGAGATCAGGATGCCTCTGCCAGCCGTTCCGGTAAAATCGCAGTCTTTTACTGTGATCCCATTGCCGCCACCGGAATTTCCGAAATTGGTGATCATAGCATAGGTCCAGTTTTTCTTTTGACCTCCTGCTTTTAAAGTCACCCCCTCCAGGGTAAAGCCGGCAGCTGTCTGAAAGTTGATCCCACCGGCATCATCGCCTGCCCCCGTGGGACTTGCCGTGCCGTCCATCACGCTGATCACGGCACCTTTTCCGCCCTTCACGGTCAGGTTGGGGGTTTTCTTACCCACATTGAAGCGGTTGTATTCCCCGTCCTCAAGGATGATCGTCCAACCATCCTTATCGGTTTGGCTCTCAATATACCTGATCGCATCCTGAATGGCCGTCGGACCGTTATAGTCCACCGTCCCTTCCGCCGATGCCGACACCCTGAGAGTCTTTTCCTCCGCTGCCAGCGCACTGCCTGCTGACAGCACCAACACCGCGGCCATGAACATGGCCAGCGTACGCCTGACCCAGTTACTTCGCTTCATCCTGTAGCCTCCTTGCCTGATGCCGATATTTTTAAGCCCTGCCGTAATCCGGCAAGGCATAAAAGACGGCCATGTCCAATAGAACGTCTGTCTTCTGTGGGGTTGTCTGACGGCGCCTGTCAACAGGTGCCTCAGTTGCAGGATGTCCACAGAGTTGTGTAAAAATAAAAAGAGCGGTGCCGATGTCCTCACCGGCATCCAAAAAAAACATAAGTACCTGGATACAAATTAGGTTTTCCTAATATACCAGCCCTTTCACTTTTTGTCAACAACATTTAAAAACCATTATGAACCATGCCGCCAGTCACTGACCATGCGCCCTTCGGGCAGGCGGGTGACGGTGTTTTCTCCTATTTCAATGAGGCCCTGCTTCAGCATGCGGCCCAGCGCCCGCTTGAAGGCGGCTTTGCTCATGGAGAGTTCCGCGCGGATGGTCTCGCTGGGGGCGCTTTCGGAAAACGGCAGCACACCGTCATAGCGGGCAAAGGCGGCTTCCAGTGTTTCCATGTCGGTCTCCACGGTCTGGTAGGCATGGCGCACGGGGGAGAGGTTGAGCTTGCCGTCCTTGCGCACGCTGTTCACATAGGCACTCACCTTGGTACCGATGGCATAGCTGTCCGGCACCTCCTCGATGGCGATCATGCCGAAATACGTATTGTCTACCGCCACCAGCACCCCCTGTGCGGGGTTGACGCGGAAGACCGTGCCGGTCACACGATCCCCTTTGTGGTAGGGGGAGTCCATGCGCAGATCGGCGTAGAGGCGCATGGTGGCCGCCAGGCGCCCGGTGCGGTCCACGTAAGGCTTGACGAGCACCCGGTCACCCTCCTTGACGGGGTAGCTCATCTCGCGGAACGGCAGAAAGAGATCGCGGGAGATGCCCCAGTTCAGAAACGCGCCGATGCCGGAGCAGGCCTTGACCGTAAGCATGGCCACATCGCCCACCTCGCACACCGGCAGTTCCGGGGTGGCTGTCAGCCGCCCTTCGGAATCGATGAAGAGGAAGACGCGGAGTTTATCGCCCACCTGTTTTTCTTCCGTGATCAGTTTGGCCGGGAGAAAGACGGTTTCGCCGCCCGGCTCCTCCCCCAGCGTATAGCCGAAACGCGTTGCCTGCAGTACCGAAAGTTCCTGAATCTTTCCCAGCGTGAGCATAAAAAACCTGCCTTTGCATGCCGACACTTCAATTTCTCACACGCGTGTGAGAAATCCACTTCCGGTGTCCGGCACGCAACAGACAGGCTGAAGGTGCTCGGTTTATGATTACGGCTTCTTCCGGCCCCCCTGGGCAGGATCGATAGAGCAGCCTCTTTTTATGATACAGGATGATCTTTTTTCTGTCAGGAAAACAGCGCCGCCTGCCCGGCCTGTCCGGAGCCGGCTTATCCCGCCGCGGCCGTCAGTTCATCGCGCTTCCGGATGAGTTCTTCCGCCATCGGCACGTAGTCCGCCTCCTGGCCGGCGCGCAGAAGCTCCGTGATCTGGCTGGCCCGCTCGTACAGCGGGGTTAGGGCGAGGTTGCCGAGCACCCCCTTCAGGCCGTGGGCAGCTTCAAAAGCGGCCTGGCGGTCGTCCGCTTTCACGGCAGAAAGCAGTTTTTCAAAACCGTCATCGGCCAGGGCCATGCCCACCAGACGCAGGTAGAAAGCTTCGTTGTTCAGGCAGCGGGCCAGACCTTCCGCGGTGTTGGCGCCGTAAGATTGGAGGGTTTCAATGGTTAACATGGTGGTTTCCTTATATAGGGGATCCTTCGACTCGGCCTGTCGGCCTCGCTCAGGATGACAGTAATGTTTCAAACTCTTCCGCCGGCAGGGGCTTGGAGAAGTAGTACCCCTGCACCGTGTCCACGCCCAGGCGCTTCATGATGTCCAGCTGGTCTTTGGTCTCCACACCTTCGGCGATGACCGGCACCTGCAAAAACCGGGCGATGTCCGTCATCAGTTCCAGCATGCGCAGGGCCTTGCCGCTGCCGTCTTTTTCCAGCGCGCGCACGAAGCGCATGTCCAGCTTGAGGATGTCCAGCGGCAGTTCCGCCAGCATGTTCAGCGAGGAGTAGCCGCTGCCGAAATCGTCCATCTCGATGCGGAAGCCCCGCTCGCGCAGGGCGGCCACCGCCTGGATGATCTGGCCGGAATCCTCGGCGTAGGCCGATTCCGTGATCTCCAGCAGCAGATCGTCCGTCGTCAGCCCCGCGTCCGAAACGATCTTCAGCAGTTTCGGCACCAGGTCCGGATCGAAGATATCGATGCGCGAAACGTTCACCGACACCGGGATGTCCACGCCGTATGCCGCCTTCCAGCGCGCGCAGTGCGCGGCGGCTTCGCGCCAGACATAGTGGTCCAGCTTCTGGATGAGGCCGTTCTTCTCAAACAGCGGGATGAAGCGCCCCGGACTGATCATGCCGCGCTCCGGGTGACGCCAGCGCACCAGCGCTTCGGCGCTGGTCAGGCGCGGCGACTCCCCGCGGATGTCGTACTTGGGCTGGAACCACACCTCAAACTGACGGTGCAGCAGGGCGGTGTCCATCTCGTCGATCAGCTGCTCCGCGAACATCTGCTGCTCGTAGGCGCTGCGGTCGTAGATGGAGATAAAGCGCGTGTAGTTGTCCCGCAGGCTGTCGGACGCCGCCTTGGCGCGGTCAAAGCGCTCTTCCACGCTGACCGACCGGTCCGCCTCCGGGTAGATGCCCATACGGATGCGGATGCGGGCGCTGTTGATATCGTCCAGCTGCTGCATGACGCCGGCTAAGAGCGTCTCCCCGTCCAGGCAGCCGTGCGGCGCGTAGACCATGAAGCGGTCGCCCTCGCGGCGGGCCGCCATGCAGCCGGTCTCGGCCACCACGCGGCGCAGCTGCTCGGCGATGCGGCGCAGTACCAGATCGCCATAGGCTTTGCCGTTGATCTCGTTCACCAGGTGGAAGTGGTTGATGTCCAGCACGTAGGCATCCATGGCCTTGCCGTCGTGCACCCGGTCATACTGCGCGGCATAGCGGTAGAAGAACTCTTTGTTGAAGAGCCCGGTCAGGCTGTCGCGCTCGGTGCCCTGCAGGATGTCCCGGTCTTCCGACAGCTCGATGGTGCGCTGCACGCGCGCCAGGATGACTTCCGGCAGTTCAAACGGCTTGGTGATGAAATCCGACGCGCCCAGCCGGAGGCTGCGCACCTCGGCGGCTTTTTCGGAGGTGATCACGATGACGGGCAGGCGCGGGAGAAGCCCCTCGGCGCCCATGGACTCCAGCACCCTGAAGCCGTCCAGCTCCGGCATCATCAGATCCAGCAGCACCAGCGACAGGCGCTCCGCGTGTTCGCGGACCAGCTGCAGCACCTCGCGGCCGTTGGATGCGGTGAGCAGGTCAAAGTCTCCCTGCAGGATGTAGGTCAGCAGTTCCCGGTTGACGGGTTCATCGTCCGCCACCAGCACCAGGCGCTTGCCGGTAGCGGAATAGAACCGGACATGGCTTTTCAGCATGCCGCGCCTCCTTCCTCGCCGTAAAACGCGCAGCCGCTCTTGCCGTTCTCCTTGATATGGTACAGCGCGGCATCCGCGTTGCGGTAGAGCTCCTCGCCGGAGGTGTTTTCATCGCCAAAGGCGCAGCCGACGGACACGCTGACCGGCACCACGCCCTTCGGCGGGTTGGCCAGGGCGCTCATGATGCGCTCGGCCTTGGTGCGGATCAGGGCTTTCAGTTCCGGCCCGGCATTGGCCATCAGCACCACAAACTCATCGCCGCCGATGCGGCAGATCTTATCCTCGGAACGGAAGCTGTGTGTCAGGGTATCCGCCACCAGCCGCAGCACCTTGTCGCCGGCTTCGTGGCCATAGGTATCGTTGACGCTCTTGAACTTGTCCACGTCCACGTACAGGAAGGCCATCACACCCTTGCGCCGGTCGTTCAGGAACTGATCGTAGGCGCTGCGGTTGTACAGGCCCGTGAGGGCGTCGTGGGTGGCTTCGTAGGAGAGCTTTTCGCGGTGGCGCAGCGTCTGCTCGGATATTTCATTGTAGGTACGCGCCATGAAGCGCATCTCAAAGGCCCCTTCCTCGGGGATGGGCTCCTGCCGGCGGATATGCCGCACACTGCCGACCAGCGGCCGCACCACCAGGCGGTTGTTGACCAGCACCACCGCCACGGCCACCACAAGCGTCAGCCCGATGAGCGCAAACTGCGTGGCTAAAAGCCGCCTCATGCTGGCGGTGTCCGCCGTCTGCTGCGTGCGGGTGCCGTCGATGAGCGTCTCCGTGCAGCGGTTCACGTTTTCGGAGATGCTGTTCTTGTAGGTGCGGTAGGTCTCGTCCACCACCGACAGGATGGCGGCGTCCGCCTGCTCGCGGGGCGTCATGGCCTGTTCGGCTTCGGTAAGGGTGGCTTCCCGGACCATGGCCGGCAGGGTGTCCGGGTCGATGTCCTTGGCCTCCGCCGCCAGGCGCATGGCATGCAGTTCGATGTTCACCAGTTCATTGGAAAGGTCCAGGGCGCTTTGCAGATAGCGGTAGGTCTCGGTGCCGGCCAGCTCTTCGCGCATGTTTTCGACCGCGAGGTCGCGCCGGCGGGTCTCCTCCACCTCCACGCGGAAGTTTTCGGCAGCCGCCGGGTCACCGGTGACCACGAACACGCGCACCTGCGCCGTCAGGTAGTCCGACCCGGCCTGCATGTCCGCGGCGTCCTGCCGCGCGGCGATATAGGCCTCCGTGGCCGTGTTCAGCGACACGAACCGCCGCTGCATGAGCACGGCGTTGACCACCAGCAGCAGCGCCATCACGGTCATGGCTGCGGCTACCACCATGTTGATGTATTTAAGCTGGAGACCTCTTCCTTCTTCCATGATCGTTTCCCGTTGCCGCCGCACGGCGGCCAGACCGTCTGCGGGTTACTCGGCGTCCTTCGTCTCTTTTTCCGGCCCTTCAAACCAGTCCGGCAGCTCTTCTGCCGGGCCTTCTTCGCCCTCGCTCTCCGAGATGGCACCTTCCATCAGCCGGATCATCTCCCAGACGGAACGGAAGGCCACGGTCTTGTCTTCCTCCATCCACGTGATGCGCCCCTGCCAGGAACTGTTCTGGCGGTGCTGTACCCGGACGATGAAGGTCCCCAGTTCGCCGTGTTTGCTCAATAACGATTCATCGCTCACGATGCGCTCCCTCTCCGGCTGCATGCCCGGGCGGGTGCCCGCCGGGACCGGCTGCCTGCTTTGCTGTTCGGTAAAATGCCGCTCGTTGGTGCCGCGGTGCGGAAACTGCAGCCAGTCGAACAGCCACTCCATGCGGTCGCTCAGCTGCAGAAGGCCGGCAAAGGCCACCGGCTGCTCGCTGTAACTGTGCCAGAAGTGCCCGGTGGCGGTGATGCCGTCGTAGGCATCCACACAGACCACCACACCGTTCGGCGCACCGATATACCACTGGCTGTGCTCGTTGCGGGGTTGGTCCTTTTGACTCATTCTGACCTCCTCGCCGTCTCATCCGCCACGTCGATATCGGGCGTCCAGAAAACACTGTTCACATAGTACTGAATGCCGATGCGGGACCGCCCCTGGTTGAAGCGCTGGTTGATACGGCGCTGGATGACGCCGCAGTTCTCCCAGCTGGTATTCACCAGCAGCACCAGAAACTGCCCCTTGCCGTACTGGCACATGGCGTCGCCGCGGCGCACGGTGTGCCGGATGGCATCGCCCATACGGCGCGTCAGCTCCGGCAGGCGCTCCCCTTCGGTGATGGCGTTGCCTTTGCCATCCACCACGGTGGCCAGCATCAGGTAGACCGACTGGCCGCCGCGCTCCACCATGCGCTCCACCATGCGGTAGATGCCCTGGAAGATGGGATAGGTGCACAGGTACCCGCCGGGGAAGGTGTCGTGCCGCCCGGTGAGTTCGGACTGGATGAAATCCAGCGCCGCGTGCTGGTAGAGCATCTCGGTGCCGAGCCGTTCAAACTGCGCCATCATCTTGCGCGACGGGCGCAGGCCTTCCTCGTTGAAGTAGTATTCGACGGTCTCGTCGTACAGTTTGCGGGCCTCCTCGTACCGGCCGAGCGACACCAGCCCTTCCATGGTCAGTGTCTCCCAGTCGGACAGCGGGTCCACCTTGGAGGCGTGCACGCCGAGGTCTTCGAGCTGGAAGAAATCCTGCCGTTCGCGCAGCAACTCTGCTGCGGTCTCGGTCACCTCGCAGAAGAGCTCTTTCAGGCGCCTGGCCTCCTGCGCGGCCCAGATGACCGCGGTCTGGGAGGGCAGAAACTCGCCTTCATACCAGTGGCTGGCCTCCAGGCACAGCGCCAGCTTCCGGTCCGGATCCTCCGTCTCGGCCGCCTCGCGGGCCAGCGCTTCGAACTCGGCGGCATCCTCCACCACCGGCACCTCGTCCGTCCAGAAAAAGACACCCTTCCTCTGCTCGATGTAGTTGACTTTCGGAAGCCCCAACTTCTCCAGCTTCTTCTTGGCGTTGTAGATCACGCTCTGCAGGGCGTGATGGATGTCCTCCATGTCGCGGTCTTCGAACAGAAGCCGCTCGATGCGGTCCCGCGAGACGCCTTTCCCGCGGTTGTGCAGAAGGATCTGCAAAAGCTGCGTGAACTGGGAGTTGCTGGCTTTCGACCCGCCGGCCGCCAGCCTGCCGTTGTACGTGGCCGCAAAACCGCCCAGCATCTGTACATACAGTACGCCGTCCCGCTGCTCCGCCACACGCATAGGCTCCTCCTTTACCAGAAGGGACGTATCCCTTTGGTACATTTTGTTACCAAACAGAAACGTCCCTTTTGGTACACTTTCTGTTTACAGGCGCTTGATCATGTTCTCGTAGTTCACGCACGAGAGCAGCGCGGTGTCCCGCGTGATCCGGCCTTCTTTGTACAGTTTCAGCAGACTGCCGTCCATGGTGCACATGCCGTCCGCGGCGCCGGCCTGCATGGCCGATTCCAGCTGATGCAGCTTGTCTTCGCGGATCATGTTCTGGATGGCGGTGGTGCTCTTCATGATCTCGAACACCGGGATGAGGTTGCCGTCCACGCCCTGTACCAGCTGCTGGCAGACCACGCCTTTGAGGATCTGCGCCAGCTGGATCTTCACCTGCTGCTGCTGATTGGCGGGGAAGACGTCCAGGATACGGTTGATGGTGTTGGCCGCACTGGATGTGTGCAGCGTGGAGAGCAGCAGCACGCCCGTTTCGGCCGCGGTGATGGCCGAGGAGATGGTGTCGTAGTCGCGCATCTCGCCGAGCAGGATCACGTCCGGCGCCTCACGAAGGGCGGAGCGGAGCGCATCCAGATACCCGGGGGTGTCGATGCTGATCTCGCGCTGGGTGACGATGGCCTTGTCATGCCGGTGGATGAACTCGATGGGATCCTCCATGGTGATGACGTGGCAGTCACGCGCGCGGTTGATGCGGTCGATCATGCAGGCCAGCGTGGTGGACTTGCCGGAGCCGGCCGTACCGGTGATCAGCACCAGCCCCTTTTTGTTGTCCGCCAGGCTCAGCACGCTTTCCGGAATGCCGAGCTTTACCGGGTCCGGCAGGCCAAACCGGATGACGCGGATGACGGCTGCCAGCGACCCGCGCTGACGGAAGATGTTCACGCGGAAGCGGCCCATGCCCGCCACGGCAAACGAGAAGTCATCGTCATTGCCGGCGTCCACGTTGGCGC
Source organism: uncultured Lachnospiraceae bacterium (assembly GCA_946405185.1). Lineage (GTDB taxonomy): Bacteria > Bacillota > Clostridia > Lachnospirales > Lachnospiraceae > CAKQHB01. The sequence goes on along the minus strand of CAMJGH010000031.1, from coordinate 9,574 downwards.
GGCTGCGCCCGGACTGCTCATAGATCTCATCCACCAGCTGCGCGATACTCTCGGGCAGCAGCTTATCGCCCGGCAGCCGCTCCTGGTGGCCGCCGCACTTCATGGTCACGGGAAGGCCGGCGACCAGAAACACATCCGCCGCTTCCGCCTCCATGGCTTTCTGCAGGATTTCCTGAATGTTCATGTTTACTCCCCAAACTTTCCGTTCCAGAGATTCGGGATGGTATCGTCTTGCTCCCATTCGCGGTCCGCGCGCCAGGAAGCCACGCGGTAGCCGCCGGCAGCATCGGGCGCCAGCACCACCTGCAGGCGGGAGCCGCTCTCCTCAAAGGTCTCGGTGAGCGTCCCGTCCGGGCCCGGCATCACCTCCAGAAACTCCGCCCCTTCGTTGGCGTCCCGGTAGAACTCCTGCGCCTCCCGCTCGCACGCGTAGCGGATGGTCACGGTGTTGGCGTATTTCGAAGCCAGCGCCAGGTCCGCCCGCCCGGTGGTGAAGGTGAGGATGGCCAGCGTGGCCAGGCAGATGGAAATGACCGATAAGAGCAGGGCCAGCGGCCCCAGTTTCACGGGTGCCTGATCCATCATTTCCCTCCTTTCCGGTAGGCGGAGGAGGCCAGCTCGTACAGCGGCGTCTCCCGCCCGGATTCACTCACGGTGATGGCGTATTCATCCCACGCGCCGGCCTCGCCGGGCGTGCGGGTGCACACCAGCCGGACCGACAGGATGCCGTTCATATCCGGCGTGCCGTCCGCGCGGTAGTGCGCTTCGATGACGTAGCTGCCGTTCTCCGAAGCCGTTTCTTCGATCATGGCGTTTCCGTTTTCCGACAGAAGCGCCAGCACATCCTGCCCGTTTTCTCTGGCGGCGGCCGCCTCAGCGGTGTTTTCCGCCAGCGCCACGGCCGTGGTCAGAAGCCTCGCCTCGGCGCTGCGCTGCTTGCCCAGCCCGAAGACCTGCACCAGCAGGATGAGGATGCCCACAAAGACCACGATCAGCAGCAGCGTTTCCATGTAAAAGGCGACGACAGGTGAATGGTCTCTCTTCTTCACGGCGTCTCCTTTCCGGCGCGCAGGAAGATCACCGCGCGCCCCTCATCGGTGGTCACCGTCAGAAGCCCTCCGTCGATGACCGGCACGAACGTCTGCGTATCCGCGATGACGTCTGCATTCTCCGGCGCCTCGGCGGCGTCGATGGCCTTATACTCTTCCAGCAGTTTCCCGTTTGCAGCGTAGATGTGCAGGGCGTAGTCGCTGCTGCCCTCACGGATCAGCAGCACCGGGCCGGTCTGCCCCTCGCGGATGGTCACGCCGCCCGCCGTATCTCCGCCCTTCACGCAGGTCTCCAGGTAGGAGAGCACGGCGCGCTTGTCACGGTTTTCGGCCTGGCCCGCCACGGCGGCCCGGTACGAACCGGCGCCGAACAGCACCAGCATCAGGAACCCCGCGATAAACAGGCCCACCACGCCGATCATCATCATGCCCACCGGGGACCGTCCTTCCTGTCTCATCGGCTCCCCCCTTTCGGCTGCACGATCACCTCCGGCGGCAGGTTGGAGGCGAAGGCGTCATAGGTGACGTAAAAGTCCTTGGTGTTCACCTGCAGCCCGTAATTCTCCTGCAGGTATTCCAGATCCGGCGGATACACGCCCTCCACGGCGTAGCACTGCTGCGCGGACCGCTCCACCGCCTCGCGGATGGCTGCGGCCCCCTCATCGGTCAGGTCACGCCCCACGTGGGAGAAATGCACGCCCGCGATGAGACAGACCGCCGCCAGAAGGGGAGCCAGCCACCGCCAGATGCTTCTCTTTTTTTCGTTATCTGAATACATGACTTCTCCTTATGCCACGGAGTTCATCATCCCAATGAGCGGCAGCATCACGGACAGGAGCGAGAGCCCCACCGTGACCATCAGCACGCCCGACAGCAGCGGATCCACAATGCCCACGAGACGGTCCACCAGGTGGCCGCCGTTCTCGCGCAGCAGGTCGGTGAGTCTGGCCAGCACGTTTTCAAGGTTGCCGCTGCGCTCACCGGCTAAAAGCATCCGGCCGTAGACCGGCTCGAACAGGCCTTCGTCAAAGGCGGCCTGGGCGATGGAATGGCCCTCCGCCATGCTCTTCTGGCAGCGCTCCAGCTTCTTCTCCACAGCCGCGCAGTCCGTCATGGGAATGGCCTTTTCCATGGCCTCATCCTGCATTTCGCCGGAAGCCAGGAACGTGCCGAGAGCGGAGGTGAAGCGGAACATGCCCATGTTGTCGAGGATCTGGGCGCACAGACGATTGCCGCGCAGCACCTTCTCGACCACGTCTTTCTTGCCGGCATTCCACAGGATCAGGCCGATGATCAGCGCCGCGGCGATGACCACCATCACGATGAGCGCCACCCAGCAGATTACGTAGGCCCAGCGGATGTAGCCGTAGGTGGAGGCCGCCAGCGACCCGGTCAGGTTTTCGTACACTTCGGTGAAGGCCGGCAGGACCATCAGCAGCATGACTAACAGCACCGCGATGATCAGCACCAGCATGGCCGCCGGATAGGTGACCGCGCTGCGCAGCTTTTCCGAAATGGTCTTCTGGTCCGCATAGTAGTGGGAGAGACGGAAGAGCGTATCCTCCAGGCGGCCGGACTCTTCGCCCGCGGCCACCATCTGCAGGCAGTAGGACGGGAAGATGCCGCTTTCCTTCATGGCGGCGGACAGGCCTTCGCCCGCGTCCACCTTTTCCTTCATGACCGCCAGCCCCGCGGACAGGATGCCGTCCGCAGCGGCATTCCCGCTCTGCAGCAGGCCGATCGCCTCGTCGGTGGTGATGCCCGACTGCACCATCATGGCCATGCTCTCGCAGAAGGCGCTCACCCCGAGATTATCCAGTTTCTTACTCATGGTTTTTATCCTCCGATCAGTACTGGTACACGTCCGCGTAATTGCTTCCGTTGCCGATGAACGCCGCGTTCGACCCGTTGGCGGAGAACGTCAGATCCAGACGCGTCCAGCCGGGGTTGACCGCAAATTCCACGGTGACCCACCCTGTCTCATTGGTGTAGAACATGTTCCAGGCGTGGTAGAGATTGTTGGGAGCCACGTAGCCGAAGATGATCTTGCACGGGATACCCTGGCTGCGCAGCATGGCTGCGGCAAGCGAGGCGTAGTCAAAGCAGATGCCCATGCCCGAGGCCATGGTGGCGTCCGGGTTGGGGAGATACCCGCTTTGCACGCTGGCTGCCTTGCCCGCATCGTAGCGCACGGTGCTGCACACGAACTGGTACACCTGCGCCACCACATCCACCGCCGTGCTGGCGTTGGCCGAGAACTGCGCCGCCTTGGCCACGCAGGCTGACCCCGGCCCGTAGTTGCAGTAGGCGGACGGGCGGATGAACGGCGAGAACGGATTGCTGATGGGGGCGTTCGCCACCGTGGAGAACAGCTCGGCGTACTTGTTGCCCTCGATGTTTTCCATGACGCGGAACTGGTAGTTGCCGGCCCCGCAGGTCAGCGGAAAGACGGAAGGCGATCCGTTGCTGGCTATATCGTACGTGTACTTGATGTCCCCGTAGATCACCTGGAACTTCAGCCTGGTGCCGGATTCGCCTGCTACGGCGACATACCCGAGCGGCAGGCCGGAGATGTCCACGTGCGCCCGCTCATTGCCCACAACGCCCGCCGGATTGTACCCCGACCCCTGGAACGGAGGCACCTGGTACTTGGGCTTGGGCGGTTCCGGCGCCGCCGTGGTGGGCGGCTCGGTGGGAGCGGCTGTGGTGGGCGGCTCCGTGGGTGCCGGCTGCGTCTGTGCGGGCTGCGTCTGCGCCGGCTGCGTCTGCGCCGGCTGCGTCTGGGCCGGCTGCGTCTGCGCGGGCTGGGTCTGTGCCGGCTGCGTCTGCGCCGGCTGTGTCTGGCCGCCCGGCTGTGGCTGGGCCGGCTGTGTCTGCGCCGGCGTCTGTGCCGGCTGCGTCTGCGTTGGCTGTGTCTGGCCGCCCGGCTGAGCGGTCTCGGACGGCGCCTCCTGGCCGGAAGGCTCCACGGCCTCCGTGCTCTCCTCCGCCTCCGAAGACGGGAGGAAGCTGGCGGTTGCCGGAATCCGCGGCATGGCGCCCGGCGGCGTCGGGTCTTCCAGTACCGCGCCCCTGCCGCACCCGCCCACAGCCAGCGCGGCGGCCAGGATCAGCGCGATGCGCGCGCCCGTTCTGGTTCGTCTGATCATATGCAATCCCTCTGATTCTCCTGCCGGTAAAGAAAACACTTCTTCCATCCTGAAGATAGCGCCGGCAGCGTCACATATTTCATCAATAAGTTTATCATTTTTGCGGTTATTCCGCAATTTTTTTGTGGGGTTCCGGAACACTTTCTCTGTCTTCTTTCTTGTTTTTTTGGCCGGGGACGGCTATGATAGGGGATGCCGGCCTGCGTAAGCGCTTACATCGCCTGCGGGGCCGCCGGACAGGAGCGTTTCATGGCCAGACAGTTCTCAAACGATATGACGACCGGCAGCATCACGAAGCATCTTCTTGCCTTCGCCCTGCCGCTCATGGTCGGCAACATCTTTCAGCTTTTATACAACACCGTGGATTCGGTCGTAGTGGGCAACTTTGTCGGCAAGGACGCCCTGGCGGCCGTGGGCACGGTGGGTCCCATCATCAACACCATCATCGGCTTCTTCGGCGGCATCGCCTCCGGCGCCACCGTGGTCATCAGCCAGTATTTCGGCGCCCACGACGAGAAGGATGTGGGCCGCGCCGTGCACACCACCATCGCGCTGTGCCTGATCTGCTGCGTGCTCTTCACCGGCATCGGCGTGGCGCTGGTCCCGGCCATGCTCCACCTCATGAAGACCCCGGACGATGTGTGGAACGCCGCCACGCAGTACCTGACCATCTACTTCGGCGGTGTGACCGGGCTGATCCTCTATAACATCGGCTCTGGCATCCTGCGCGCGGTGGGGGATTCCAGGCGGCCTCTGTACTTCCTGATCTTCTGCGCGCTCTTAAACACCGTGCTGGATCTGGTGTTCGTGCTGGTCTTCCACATGGCGGCGGACGGCGTGGCCTACGCCACCGTCATCTCGCAGCTGGTCTCGGCGGTTCTCGTCATGCTCACGCTGATGCGCAGCGAAGGCCCGTACAAGCTGTATCTGCGCCGCATCCGGCTGGATGTGGGCCTCACCAAAAAGATCGTGGGCATCGGCTTCCCCACCGCCATCCAGCAGAGCGTCACCAGTTTTTCCAACGTCATCGTGCAGTCCTACATCAACTTTTTCGGTTCCGCCTGCATGGCCGGGTGGACCTGCTACGCCAAGCTTGACCAGTTCATCGTCCTGCCCGTCATGAGCATCGGCATGGCCAACACCACCTTTGCGGGGCAGAACATGGGCGCGCACGATGTGGGCCGCATGCGGCAGGGCACATCCACTTCCATGAAGCTGGCCTACGCCGCGTCGTTTTTGCTGCTGGTGCCGGTCTTCATCTTCGCGCCGCAGGCGTCCATGTTCTTCAACCAGGATCCCGAGGTGGTGGAGTACGGCGTGCTGTTCATCCGCTGGATGACGCCGTTCTTCCTGATCACCGTCGTCAACCAGATCCTGGCCGGCACCATGCGCGGCGTGGGCGATGCCACCGGCCCCACCATCATCATGATGGCCAGCTTCATCGCCTTCCGGCAGATCTATCTGTTTGCGGTCTCGCACATCCACAACACCATCCTGCTGATCGCGCTGGGATACCCGCTGGGGTGGATCCTGTGCAGCGTCATCCTCACCGTCTACTACCGCCGCGGCATATGGCTCAAACACGCCGTCAAAGTGGTCTAGCACCTCTTGGGGACGTATCGGTTCCGGTGCATTTTGCACCACCTGGGGACAGATCATTATAAGGAGGCTCCCTTTTCATGAACACCGTCTTTGAAACCACCTATCAGGTGCTGCCTTCCGTCTGCGATGCCGACGGGTATCTGGGCATCGGCCACACCTTCTCGCTTTTCATGGATCTGGCTTCGGCGCACGCCGTCGACCTGCACATCGGCTACTACGACTTCCTGCCCGCCGGCAACTTCTGGCTGACCGTCAAGACGCAGATCCACTTCTTCCGCCGCCCGCAGATGTACACCTTCGTGACGCTGCGCACCTGGCCGGAACAGCCGCAGGCCCTGCGCACGGACCGCAGCTACGAGATCTGGCAGAACGGCGAGCTGTGTGCCTCCGGCAAGACCGAGTGGGCCGTCATCAACCTGACTTCCGGGCAGCTGATCCCCATGGAGGATGTCTTCCCGAAGGGCCTCGCCTTCGACGGCGCCACCGCCTGCGACACGCCCTACGCGCGCATCCGCACCAAATTTGACGGCGTGGAGCCCATCGGCACCTACACCATCCGCTCCACCGATATCGATGTCGGCCGCCACATGAACAACGCCGCCTACGTGCACGCCCTGCTGGGGTGCCTCTCCGTGGAGGAGCGCGAAAAGACGCCCATCACCCGCATGGATGTGGTCTTCCGCGCCCAGTCCTACGAAGGCGAGACCCTCGAACTGCGTGCCGTCCCCACGGAGGACGGGTGCGACTACCAGTTCTCTGCGGACGGGACCGTCCGGTTCCTCGCGCGGATGTGGTCTGCCCCCGGGGAGTCGGCGGAGTGATTCCTTCGCCATGATCCCGTTCGTTCGATCCACTTTCCGCCGCCCTTCGGGGCGGCGTTTTTATTTGGAACCTATATGGAATGATTTCGGATGACGAATTTTTTCTATTGCGCTTCGTTCCGCTTTACGGTATGATCATGGCATAAAGCAGGATTCCTGTTTTCGGGCAGTCTCCTTCCTGTGAGGCCGCCTTCAGTCGCCCGGCAGCGGAAAGGAGCAGCCATGACACTTGATGAGATCCGTCAGAAGAAAAGACAATACGGCTACACCAACGAGCAAATGGCCACCCTCTCCGGCCTTCCGCTTTCCACCGTGCAGAAGGTGCTGGGCGGCACCACCAAGTCACCGCGCCGGCAGACGCTGGCCGCGCTGGCGGCAGTCTTCCCCAAAGAAACGCCCGTCTCTTACCGGGAGGACGTGACAGCTCTCCCGTCCGGCATCGCGGAGCCCCCGACAGCCTATGGTGCCAGACGCACGCCCCGCTGGCCCCGCCAGGGGGAATACACCCTGGAAGACTATCTGGCCCTGCCGGATGATGTCCGGGTGGAGCTCATCGATGGCGTCTTTTACGATATGGGCGCCCCCACCACCGTTCACCAGGAAGTTGTCGGGGAAGTCTTTTTCCTTCTGAAGAGCTTTATCCGCAGCCACGGCGGTTCCTGCCGCCCTTTCATCTCCCCGGTGGACGTCCAGCTGGATGCGGATGACCGCACCATCGTGCAGCCGGATGTGCTCCTCCTGTGTGACCCTTCCAAACGGACGTACGAGCGCATCGTCGGTGCGCCGGATCTTGTGATGGAGGTGCTTTCTCCCTCCACGCGCAGCAAGGACATCCTCATCAAGACAAAAAAATACGCCCTGGCAGGCGTCCGCGAATACTGGATCGTGGACCCTCAGCAGGAGCGTGTCACCACCTATCTGTTTTCACCGGTTCCCGCGCCGGGCCCGGAAGCGGACGCGGCCGTTCCCGACGGCCCGGAGATCGCCATTTACGGCTATGCATTTGAGGAGGCCGTGCCGGTGGCCGTCCTCGGCGGGGAATGCACCATCTGCTTCCGGGAGATCGTGGAACAGTATGGGCTGAAGAATGTTGCGCGCTGATCCGCGCTGCCGCATACAGATCAGGCCAAAAAACACCGCCGGCAGGACAAGCCCGCCGGCGGTATCTTTTTGTCTGACACAGGTCTGAAAATATGACAGTTGACCTGTCCCTTTGTCATATCACTCGGTACCCGGGATATGCTCCCCTTTTTCGTAAAGGAAGCGCTCGTCCAGCGTGATGTGGAAGCCTTCGGCCAGGTCGCGGAAGTTCTGCGGCGTGATGGTCTGGGCTTTGCGGTGGCCCATGGACATGACTTTGACCAGGATCTCGGCGGCCTTCTCGATGGTGTGCATCAGGCCGAAGGTGAGGTCAAAGGTCTCGCCGGAGCAGAAGATGCCATGCATGGCCCAGATCACGGCGTTGTATTTTTCCATGAGTTTGCTGGTCTCCACGCCGATGGCGCGGCCGCCCGGCACCATCCACGGCACCACGCCGACGCCTTCGGGGAACACCACCGGGCACTCCGTGGCCATCTCCCACAGTTCGCGGGTGAACACTTCGTCGGTCAGCGGCAGCACGAAGGACAGCGCGATCACGTTGGTGCAGTGCGCATGGTAGATGATGCGGTGTTTGCCGTCCGTCACGCGCTTCTTCACCTCGTGGTTCAGGAGGTGGGTGGGCAGTTCCGACGTGGGCAGGCCGCCTTCGGCATAGCCCCAGCGCACGCGGTAATTCTCGCCTTTTTCATCCAGCTCGATGATGCCCAGCGATGCTTCCGGATCCACCTTGATGTTGCGGAAGTACTTGCCGGTGCCGGTGACCAGGAAATATTCCCCGGCCAGCCCCGGGACGGACGCCCCGATGGGGTGCCATTCGGCGTGGTCGTTGAAGCGGTCCGCGATGGCGGCCACTTCGTGTTCTTTGATGCGGTAGCTTAAGTTGCCGCCGTTGCGCTCGTGCCAGCCGAGACGCCAGCCGTCATCGGCCATGTTGATGAAATCCTGGACAAAGCGGGATTCGAGAACGCGCATGTGGGAGTTCCTCCTGAATTCATTTCTTTTCCCCGAGGGGATCCTTCGGCTCGCCTTACGGCTCGCTCAGGATGACATCACTTTAAATAGATGTGGTGCGGCAGACCCTCCACGTAGATGGGGGTGAGTTCCGCCTGGATGAGGGGCTTGGCGTAGACCAGAAACTCCTCCTTGACGCCGGTCTGATCGTCGTTGAGCCAGGCCAGCGGCACTTTCTTTTCGAGGTTGGCGATGTTCTTGATGGGGCGCAGTTCCGTGGTGCACTGGTACGGCGCGTTGGAGATGCGCTGCAGGACCACCATGTCGCCGGTGTGGCCTTCGTAGGCAGCCTTGACGGCGGCACCGCCCACCTGATAGGCTTCGGTGATGTCCGTGCGGCTGGCCAGATGGCCGGCGCAGCGCTGCAGAGTGGCCAGCTCGATGGCGCGGGTGCGCACATGCAGGGTGCGGGCGATGGTGTTGGAAAGGAAGCGGGCGGTACCGGTCAGCATCTTGTGGCCGAACGCATCGACCGCGTGCACATCGTCCGCCAGTTCGCAGACGTACCGGCCGTCTTCGAGCTTCACGCCTTCGGACACGGCCACGACCACGGCCATCTTGGTCTCCAGCAGGCCCTTTACCTTCTCCACGAACTTGTCCACGTCAAACGGGACTTCCGGCAGGTAGATCAGATCCACGCCTTCGCAGTCCTCGCCCTTGGCCAGCGCCGCCGCGGCGGTCAGCCAGCCGGCGTTGCGGCCCATGATCTCCACGATGGTGACCATCTCATGGCCGTAGACCACGCCGTCGCGGATGATCTCTTTCATGACGCCGCCGATGTACTTGGCCGCGGACCCGTAGCCCGGCGTGTGGTCCGTCATCATCAGGTCGTTATCGATGG
>CAMJGH010000030.1 GCA_946405185.1 uncultured Lachnospiraceae bacterium | reverse complement strand
CTACAACAAGGTGAACGGCGTCTGGAGCCACTACCACTACGATCTGGTGACCACGGTGCTGCGCGGCGAGTGGGGGTTTGACGGGTGCGTGATCACCGACTGGTGGATGCGCAAGTCAAAGAGTCCGGAATTCCCGCGCCTGCGCAACAACGCCTACCGCGTGCGCGCCCAGGTGGACGTGCTGATGCCCGGAAACAGCGGGCATCTGGGGAAACGCCGGGAGAAAGACAAAACGCTGCTGGAGACGCTTGGTCTCGCCGAAGGCATCACCCGCGGGGAGCTGGAGCGGACGGCCGCGAACGTCCTGCGCCTGGCCGCGCGCCTGCAGAAAGGAAAGAGGGGGTAACCGATGAAACCGATCACACTGCCGAAGAGCCGCATCACGAGCGACCACGTCACCGCCAAGGAGCGGTGGTTCGGGTTTCTGCTGGGGCCGGCGGGGACGCTTCTGTTCAACGCCGTGCTGGCCACGTACCTGAACGTCTTCTACACGGACGTTCTGAAACTTACGAATGTCTGGGGTGGCGTGTTCCTCATGGCCTTCCCCATCGTCTCCAAGGTGATCGACGCCATCACCAACGTGATCATGGGCCAGATCATCGAGCGCACCCGCACCAAGGAGGGCAAGGCCCGGCCGTGGCTGCTGCTGTCGGCTCTCCTGGTGCCGGTGACGGGCATTTTGCTGTTCGCGGTGCCGAACGGCTCGGAGACCTTCCAGGTCGTCTGGATCATGCTCTCGTATAACCTGTACTATTCCATCGCCGGGACCATCTACAACATGAGCCACGGGCTGATGGTGCCGCTGTCCACGCGCAACACCACGGAGCGCGGCGGTCTGTCGGTCTTCAACAACGTGGCGTCGGTCATGATCTCGGGCATCATCGTGGCGCTCATCTTCCCCATGCTGGTCATGCCGGCGCTGGGCGTCAACCGGTCGCTGTGGCTGCTGGTCATGGGCATCCTGGCCGTGCTGACCTTCCCGCTGACGATGCTCGAGTACTTTTATACGAAAGAGCGCATCACGGAGGAGATCGGCACCACCGAGGCGCCGCACCCGGTCAGGGAGCAGCTGGCGGTCATCTTCCACGACAAGTACTGGCTGCTGATCGCCGGGTACTATCTGATCTACAACCTGGGGGCGTATTTCAAGAACGCGTCGCTGGTCTACTACTGCAATTACGTGCTGGGGACGTATAATGACGGCGTGACGCAGATGATGGTCTCGGTCATCGGCGGCGTGCCGATGGGCATCGGCATCTTTGCGGTGTGGCCGTTAGCCAAAAAGTTCGGCAAGCGCAACGTCACGCTGGCGGGCTTCATCCTGTACGCCATCGGCGGGGCTATCTGCCTGATCAACCCGCACAACATGGTGATCGTGCTGGTCGGGCAGTTCATCAAGAACATGGGCGGCCTGCCCTGCGCCTACGTGTTCATGGCGCTGATGGCGGACGTCCTGGACCACCTGGAGTGGAAGTGCGGCTTCCGGTGTGATGGTCTGTCGGCGTCCATCAACAGCATCATCGTCACCGTGGTGGCGGGGATCTCGAGCGGCGTGATGAACTTCTGCCTGGCCAGGAGCGGCTATTTGGCGCCGGAATTCGTGCAGGCGACGGGACAGACGGTCGGTTTTGTGCAGAACGCCGCCACGCAGAACGTGTTCACGTTTTTCTTCCTGGGCTTTGAGATCATCACCGCGGTGATGCTGATCGCCATCCTGTTCTTCCTGAACGTGGAGAAGGTGATCGGCAGGGAGCAGGCGGAGATCAAGGCGCGGCGGGAGGCTGAGGCCGGAGAGGAAAAAGCATGATGAGAGCTGAAAACCTGCGCTGTGAATATCTGACGGCCCCACTGGGGGTGGATTTTGAAAAGCCACGCCTGTCCTGGACCTGCGCCGGCGGCAAAAAGCAGACGGCCTACCGCATCGTCACGGAGAAGTGGGATTCCGGCCGCGTGGAGACGGATGTCATGCACGCGGAGTATCCGTTGCAATTGACCAGCCGGGAGCGCGTCACCTGGAAAGTCTGCCTCTGGGATGAGAACGGCGAGGCGGGCGCCTGGAGTGAGAGCTTCTTTGAGGCAGGGCTTCTGTCCGCATCGGACTGGGAGGCGGCCTGGATCACGGGCGACTACGCGCCCGACAGGCGCGAGCGGTACCCGGTCGACTGCTTCCGCAAGACCTTCCCGGTGGGCGCGGATGTGGTGAAGGCCCGGCTGTACATCACGGCGCTGGGCCTGTACGAGGCGAAGATCAACGGCCGGAAGGCCGGGGATTTTGTCATGGCGCCGGGCTACACGGATTACAGCCGGCGCGTGCAGTACCAGACGTACGACGTGGCGGATCTTCTGCAGGGCGGTGAGAACGCCCTGACGGTGCAGCTGGCCGACGGGTGGTACCGCGGCAGCACGGGCGCCTGGGGCCTGCGCAACCAGTTCGGCACGCAGACGAAACTCCTCGCCCAGCTGGAGGTCACTTACGCGGACGGCGTGCGTGAGGTCTTCGGGACCGATGCCGGCTGGGCGTGGTCCGATGACGGCCCCATCCGCTTTGCGGACAACAAAGACGGCGAGGTGGTGGAGGCCTTCCGCACCCCGACCTACCGCGGGTGGGCCAGGCTCTCCTCCCATAAGGTGGTGCCCACCGCCTCCGGCAACGTCCCGGTGACGGAGCACGAGCGGTTTCGCCCGGTATCGGTCACCAAAACCCCTAACGGCCGCACGCTCTTTGATTTTGGCCAGAACCTGGCCGGGTACGTGAGCTTTGCGGTAAACGCCCGCGTGGGGCAGCGCCTGCGCTGGCGGTTCGGTGAGATGCTCGGCGCGGACGGCAATCTGACGCTCTCAAACATCCAGACCGTCAGCAAAAAGAAGGCCTCGCCGCTGCAGGAGGTGATCTACACCTGCGGGGAGGGCGAAAACCGCTATACCACCACGTTTGCCGTCTTCGGCTTCCGCTACGCGGAGGTGGAGACGGACATGGAGGTGCTTGCGGAGAACGTGGAGGCCGTGGCCGTCTACTCGGACATGGCCGAGACCGGCCGGTTTGAGAGTTCCAATGAGTTGCTGAACCGCTTCGTGGACTGCACCAAATGGTCGGCCAAGTCCAACAGCCTGGACATCCCCACCGACTGCCCCACGCGCGAGCGCCATGGCTGGACGGGCGACGCGCAGATCTTCTTCGGCACGGCGTCCTATCTGTTTGACTACGCGGCCTTCTCCCGCAAGTACCTGCGCGATGTCTACGACTGGCAGAAGCCGGACGGCCGCCTGCCGCAGATCGCGCCGTACGGCGGCGTGGATTATTACATGTGGACCATGAACGGGTCGGTGGGGTGGTCGGACATCGGCATCCTGCTGCCGTATCGCTTCGCGAAGAAGTACGGCGATAAACGGATCCTTTCGGACTACTATGCCCGCATGAAGAAGTACGCGGGCTTCATGATGCGCCGCATCTCGCCGGACGGCGTGGTGCGCACGGGGCAGAGCTACGGCGAGTGGGCGGAGCCGGCCGATGTCTTCCCGAACGACTGGAAAGACATGATCCTGCCGCACCCGGAGGTGAGCACCGCCTACACGGCGTACGTGCTGCGGGTGATGGCGGACATCGCGAAAGACCTGGGCCATGCGGAGGATGAAAAGACATACCGGAAGGCCTCCCGGCGCTGCACGGCGGCCTACCGGAAGAATTTCGGAAAAGACCTGGACACGGACCGGCAGGCGCTGCTGGTGCGGCCGTTAGCCTTCGGCCTGCTGGACAAGGAACAGACAGCGTACGCCCGGCAGCGCCTGATGCAGGCGCTCGACCATTATCACTGGCGGCTGGGCACGGGTTTTCTGTCCACGCCGCTGATCCTGTCGGTGCTGGAGACGATCGACATCGAAGCGGCCTATCACCTGCTGGAAAACGAGAAGATGCCCGGGTGGCTCTTCATGCCCAAGTCCGGCGCCACCACCATCTGGGAGAGCTGGGAAGGCACCGAAGCGCAGGGCGGCATCGCCTCCTTAAACCACTACTCCAAAGGCGCGGTCTGCGAGTGGCTTTTTGACACCATGTGCGGCATCCGCGTGGACGGGGAGAACCACTTCACCATCGCGCCGAAGCCGGGCGGGCATTTCACGTACGCCAGAGCGGAGTACGACAGCGTGTACGGCACGGTAAAGAGCGGGTGGGAGAGAGACGGCGGCACCGTCGTGTACACCGTCACTATCCCGGCCAACTGCACGGCCACGGTGGTGGTAAACGGAAAGAAGCACACCCTCGGCGCCGGCACTTACCGGCTGACGCCCGCGTAAGCCCTGAGGTTCCCCTTTGTGTCTGCCCACTCGTATGGTAAACTGTACGACGACAAGCCAAAGGAGGCGCCATGACATTTGACGAGATGCGCGGCCGGGCTTCCGCTCTGACGGAAGAACTCGCCGGAAAACTGAAAAAGAAACTGCCGTACGCCCTGCAAAAGGCGCAGGGGCTTTCGTTCATCCCCTACACCGTCAAAGACGGGGAGTGGGCTTCCGGCCCGGCCAATGAAGGCATCTGCTGGTGGACCAACGGCTTCTGGCCGGCGCTCATGTGGGCCGGATACCGCCTGACGGGGGATAACGCGTACCGCGCCGAGGCGGAGCGGGCGGAAGCGATGCTCGATGACGCCTTCCGCGATTTTGACGGCCTGCACCACGACGTGGGCTTCATGTGGCTGATCAGTGCCGGTGTCAACTATGCGCTGACCGGAAACGATGACAGCCGCAAGCGGCTGATGCTGGCGGCCAACCTCCTGGCCGGGCGCTACAACCCGGCGGGGTTCATCCGCGCCTGGAACGGTGACCGCGCGGGCTGGGCCATCATCGACTGCATGATGAACCTGAACCTCCTCTACCGCGCCACCGACCTGACCGGTGACCCGCGCTTTGCGGCCATCGCCCGGCGCCACGCGGACACCGCGCAGCGGTATTTCGTGCGGGAGGACGGCACGTGCAGCCACATCGTCATCTTTGACCCGGTGACGGGGGAGATGCTGGATGATCCGGCCGGCCAGGGGTACGCCTCCGGCTCCGCCTGGAGCCGCGGCCAGGCCTGGGCCATCTACGGCTTTGCGCTCAGCTTCCGCCACACCGGAAACGAAGCGTATCAGAAAACGGCCCGCCGGGTGGCGGACCGCTTCATCGAAGAAGTAAAAACCGACTGGGTGCCGAAGTGCGACTTCCGCCAGCCGGCGGACAGTGACCTCAAGGACGCCTGCGCGGGCGCCGTGGCGGCCGCGGGCTTTCTGGAACTGGCGGAGCAGACGGGGGAGGAGCGGTATTTCGAGGCCGCCCTTCACCTGCTCAAAGCCCTGGATGAGACCTGCGCCGACTGGACGGAAGACTCCCCGGCCATCGTCACGCACTGCGCCTCCGCCTGGGACGGCGACCACGACATCGCTATGGTCTACGCGGATTTCTATTTCGCGGAGGCGGTGCTCCGGCTCGCGGGGGATGAATTCCGGTTCTGGTGATATGACAGAGGGACAGGTCAAATGTCATATGTCAGATGACCTGTCCCTCTGTCATATGTCAGCTTACGCAAGCAGCTCCCGTATCTGATCTTCCCGTTCTTTCAGGAACGCCGGCCAGACCGCCTCATCGTGGTAGGGCTGGCGTTCGTGCGTATAGGTGCCGGCTTTCTGCAGCAGTGCCGGGATCTGGTTCGGGTGGCTTGGCAGGGCGATGTCCACCGGGATCTGCATCAAAATCGGGATGTCCGAGAGGAACC
This sequence comes from uncultured Lachnospiraceae bacterium, assembly GCA_946405185.1. Taxonomy (GTDB): domain Bacteria; phylum Bacillota; class Clostridia; order Lachnospirales; family Lachnospiraceae; genus CAKQHB01. Next base: position 22,674 of record CAMJGH010000030.1, on the reverse strand, counting down.
GGTCGCGCAGCGCGGGTGTGAGCGCCTGCGAGTGCGCGTAGTAATCGTTGTTCATGGTGTTGCCGCCCACGCCGCCGTGCATGGCCACGGTGTACACTTCGTGCGTCACGGGGTTTTCCTCGTTCCAGAAAAAGCTCGTGCACCCGGGCGTGTGGCCGGGGGTGAGCAGCGTGCGCACCGAGATATCGCCCAGGGTGATGGCTTCATCGTCCGAGTAGAAGTGGTCCGGGTGCGGCGTCTGCGGGTGCGACCCGAGCGCCGGCAGGAAGGCTTCCTCCGGGTAGTTTTCCAGAAGGCGCGCGTCAATCTTCGACATCCACAGTTCGGCGCCGGTCAGCTGCCGCAGGGCCTCGGCCGCGCCGAAGTGGTCAAAGTGGCCGTGGCTGATCAGGATCTTTTTGATGTCCGACGGCTTCCTCCCCAGCTCACAGAGGGAGTTCACCAGCAGATACAGGCTTTCGGGGATGCCGGCGTCGATCAGCAGGCACCCGTCGCCGGTATCGATCAGATATGACCCCACCCAGGATTGTCCTGAGACATACCAGGTGCGCGGCGACACCTGAAACGGCTTCACCGCCAGCTTCCACGGTTCGTGGGCCAGCGTGCCCACATAGTCCAGCAGGGACTGGCTGCAGTAGTATTCCATAGAAACCTTCCTTTCCCAAACAGACAGATACAGACACAGTATAGCGCCGGCAGCGGTGCGTGTCACGGAGGAGATTCACCCGCGGAACGCTTCCCTGGCCCGGTACTGCTCCCTGAAAGCCCGCGGCGTGACGCCCCGCACTTCCCGGAAGACCTTTCCGAAGTAGCTCTGCGACGGAAAGTGCACGTATTCGGCGATCTCCGAGAGCGAGTAGTCCGAGTACATCAGGAGGTTGGCGGCGCGGTAGACGCGCTCCTCGTTGATGTAGTCCTGCAGGCGTTTGCCGGTCTCTTTGTGGAACAGCCGCGAGAGATAGGAGGGGCTTAAGCCCAGCGCAGCTGCCACATCGTCCAGATAGATCTTCTCCCGGTAATGCCTGCGCACGTAGTCGCGGCACTGTTCCACGTACCCGGAGTCCGAGGTGCGGGAGCGCGCGTCCCGCACGAACGTGGCCAGGTCTTCGATGGCGCGGTTGCGGTAGTGCAGGAGGTGCGCCGGGTCCTGCGAGGCGTCGCATTTTTGAATGTAATAGCCGCTCATGCGGTAGCCGGCTTCCGGCGGCACGCCCGCTTCGATGGCCGCGCGCGTGCACAGCGAGATGCCGATGATGGCGAGCGTCCGCCAGTGGTCGGTCTCACGCCGGGAGAGCCGCCCGGTGTCGGCATCCATGCTTTCGGCCAGGCGAACGGCGTCCTCGCCCCGGCCGTCTTTTATGGCCTGCATCAGCATTTTTTCTTCGTAATAACTGTGGCGGTAGGACGAATCATCGTCCTCCGCTTCTTCCTCCAGCAGATACCGCAGCTGCTCGCGGTCCTTGTCGGCGCCGGCATCCGCCGCATTCACCAGGCGGTTTAACTGCAGCAGCTCCTCGTTTTCCAGCTGGGCGTTCTCCAGGGTGGAATTGACCAGGAGCACCATGTTGCGGATCTCCGGCAGGGTGAAGACCGGGAGATGGCGGGCGCTTTCGGCCTCGATGCCGCGGCGGGTGTAAAACTGCCGGCGTTCGGAGGCCCGCATCCGTTCGCTGCACATCGGCCCCATATAGAGGGTACCGCCCTCCGCGTGCAGGGCGGCAAAGAAGACGCCTCCTTCCTCCTGCCGGAGCACCGGCATGGCCTGGCGGGAGAGCCTTTCCCGGAGTGTTTCCCTTAACGAGACGTCCGCCATCAGCGGGCTGTCCTGCACACTGTCAAAGAAGGCGGTCAGCATGCCGTCTTTGGTTTCGTATACGAGATCCACCTTGATGACGGAACAGAGCATGCGGATATGGTTTTCCTTCACGGCGGCCTCCTGTCCGGTTTTTTTCTATGGTACCGTTCCGGCTCCGGGAAGTCAATAAAAAGACAAAAAAGACAATCCAAGGACAGATGCAAAGCGCGGTTTCCGGTAGGATGGGCTCATAGGGGCCAGTCCCCGGATCGGAGACCGCATGATGGACAATCGCAGGGAAACAGACCGTTTTTTCGGAGTGGGAGAGCCGCTCATCCAGCGTGAGCACGACCAGGGCATCGATGCCGCCGCCTGCCTGGACCTGGTGAAAGGCCTGGGCTGCACGGCGTTTCGCTCGTGGATGCACCTGACGGACCTTCTCACGGATCCGGAGACCATAAACGAAGCCGAAGCCGCCCGCCACCGGCGGGTGCTGTCCCGGGCAAAAGAGCTGGACATCGAAGTGACCGGCATGAGCCACGAATGGTTTCTGCCGGAAGGGTGCCGGCAAAGGACCGGCCACGCGATGCCGCCCCGGGACCTCACGCCGGGCAGCCTCTACATGCGGGCGCTTTCGATGCTGGAGAGAAGCTGGCAGACCATGGCAGCCGCCTTCCCGGAGGTAGCCATCTGGGAAGTGGGCAACGAGTGGAACCTGGACGCCTTCCTGCATCCGGACGGATTCCTGCAGTCCGGGCTGAAACATCCCTTTACGGCCGATGAAAAGATGGACATCGCGGTGGACATGATGTTTTACGCCGCGCGGGGCATCCGTAAGGGCAACCCGGAAGCCAGGGTCGCCTCGTTCTCACCGGCGCTGTCCACGCCGGGCCTCGGCGGCGACATGCCGGCGTTTTTGCCAGTCATGTACGGGGTGGCCTGGACGCTCGACAAGGTGTACCGCCGCATCAAAAGCGGAGCGTTCCCCAGCACCGATCCGGACGATTATTTTGACATGGTGGCGTGGCACCCGTACGTTTTTACCAACAAGGACGTGCCGGACGCGGACCTGTTTCTGGACGTGGACGAGCCGGACGGTCTCTGGCAGAGCTACAACGACGCCGCCTACAAGGTGATGAAGGCGAACGGCGACGGGCACAAGCCGGTGCTGCTGACCGAGTGCGGCTTTACGGACTGCGGCAATCCCGACTGGGAGGCGCGCTACGCCGGCTATCAGAAGAAGCTGCTGGCGATCGCCCGCAAACTGCCGTACGTGCGCACCCTGCACAGTTTCCGGCTGCTCAATGAGAATGCCATGATGGCGCGCGCCGGCATCGAGGAGGCGCAGATCGGCGGGCTGACCGAAGTCTTCTTCGGGATCTTTTCCGACCCGGAGGAAGGGTGTCGGCCGCGGGCCAGGGCCCGGGCCATCCAGGAGATGACCGGCAGCACCGAAGACCTGGAAGCGCTGGGGGCAGCTGTCTCCCAAAGAAAAGCATAAAGACCGGGCAGCAAGAGTCCGGAGCGGATAAAGGAACAGGAGGAATGAGCCATGAGTGAACACATCGTGCGGATCCCGTCGGGCCTGGTAAAAGGGTATGAGCGCAGCGGCCTGATCGAGTACCTGGGCATCCCTTACGCGGAGCCGCCCGTCGGCGCCCTGCGCTTCAAGCGGTCGGTCCCCGTCACCCCGTGGGAAGGCGTGTTTGACGCAAAAGAGTACGGTCCGGTGCCCGTCCAGCATGATCACGGGCAGGACATGGGCAGCGAGGACTGCCTGACCGTCAACATCAAGCGCCCGGTTGAGGGTGAAAACCTGCCGGTCTATGTGTGGATCTACGGCGGCGGGTACAACACCGGCTCGGCTTCCGACGGGCTGTACCACGGCGACAATTTCGCCCGCGACGGCATCGTCTACGTGTCGTTCCAGTACCGCCTGAACGTCCTGGGCTTTTACGATTTCACCACCTATCCCGGCTGTGAGGAGTTTGACTCCAACTGCGGCCTGTCGGACCAGATCCTGGCGCTCAACTGGATCCACGACAACATCGCCGCCTTCGGCGGGGATCCGGACCGCATCACCATCGGCGGCGAGAGCGCGGGCGGCGCGTCCGTGGTCAACATGCTGGCGGCGCCGGGCGTGCGCGGGTGCTTTGCGCAGGCCATCGCCGAGAGCGGCCTGCCCAACTGCGTGATGACGCATCAGATGCAGCGCCACAACATCGACCTGTTCCTCGAAGGCATGGGGTGGAAGCCGGAGGAGATGGCGGAAAACCTGCGCACGGGCGACCCGTTCACCTTCCTGCGCGGCAACGAATACATGTCCGCCCGCTACCAGGAGGCCAATCCCGGCATGTTCCTGCCGGGCCCGGTGCAGGACGACCTGCTGCCGGTGCGTCCGATCGATGCCATCCGCGGCGGATCGGCCGAAGGTGTGAAGCTGATCATCGGCTCGAACATGCACGAAGGCACCATGTTCGTGCATCCGGAAGGGACGGTCTTCCCGAACTCCTGGACCATGATCGCGCAGATGCTTGAGATCAACCGCCACGCGGACGCCATTCCGGACGTGGTGGGGTTCTATCACCCGTCGGCCAGGGATTCGTTCGTGCTGTTTACGACCGGCGGCGAGAAGACCGACGGCGGCGGGGCGGTGCCGAAGACGGCCGGCGACTACCGCCAGATCGGCGGGGACCCGTTCATCCGTTTCGCCACGGACTACGCGTTCGAGATGCCGGCCGTCAAGGTGGCCATGGGCCAGAAGAAGTTCACGGACGATGTGTGGATGTACCGGTACGAGCTGATCACGAAGTCCGGCATCGACACCGGCTGGAAAGCCTCCCACGCGTTTGAACTGCCGGCCGTCTTCGGTGTGCGCGACCATGATTTCTCCAACTTCGTCTTCGACGGCGAGCCGGACGAGGTGTTCGCACAGATCACCGACGAGATGCACGGCGACTGGGTGCGGTTCATCAGGACCGGCGATCCGAACCCGGACTGGGCCCGCTTTGAAGGGGCCGACTCCCCCGTGCGCATCTACGACCGGCACACCCGCACCGAGCGGCTGGACCGCCGCCACCTGATGCGAATCTGGGGCGACATGCGCTTTTATGAGCTGTAAGGCCGGTAAGTAAACAAAACGGCAAAAAAGACAAGATAACGATATAAGGCAGACGACCTCACTGGTATCATCGGTATCAGAAAGGGGTTCGTAAGAACCGGCAACCAATCAACAAGGGGCAGACAGCAAAGAAGGGAGTCAACATGTTATCACTGGCCACCAAACACGATGACCCGGAAGCGAAACTGAGCTGGGTAGAGCGGATCGGCTTCGGTTCCGGACAGCTCGGCATCAACGCCATCAACGGCATCCTCGGTTCGTTCCTGACGGTCTATTTCACGAACGTCGCGCTGCTGGACGCGGCCATCATCTCGTCCATCATCGCCATCTCCAAGATCTTTGACGGCATCTCCGATGTGGTCGTCGGCCGCTTGGTCGACAACACCAAGTCGAAGATGGGCAAGGGCCGCAGCTGGCTATTCCGCGTGTGCATCCCGTTCGCCATCTCGGTGATGCTGCTGTTTTTCGTGCCGCCGAACTGGCCGAACGCCGTCAAGTACGTGTACGTCTTCGTCATGTACAACGTAGTCAACACCATCTGCCTGACGTCCATGCTGGTGCCGTTCTACTCGATGATCTCGCTGATCACCCGCAACTCGTATGAGCGCGGCCTCCTGGGCAACATCCAGCAGATCTTCCAGACGCTCGGCAACGTCATCGTCAACGCCGTGTTCGTCACCCTGCTGGCCAAGTTCTCCTCGGACGCCTCCAACCCCAACACCCAGCAGGCCTTCACCAGCGTCATGCTGATCTTCTGCATCGCCATGGTCATCTTCTCCCTGATCTGCGTGTTCACCACCAAGGAGCGCGTACACGACGATGAGGCCGAAAAGAAGGCCGATGTGAAGCAGAAGAGCACCACGCCGTTCTTCACCACCATCAAGGCGCTGCTCACCAACAAGTACTGGGTCATCATGTTCTTCGCCAACCTGGTCGTCTTCTTCGTGATCATCTTCAACGCGGTCGGCGGCATCTACTACTGCCTGTACGTCTTCTATGATATGAAGCAGTACAGCTGGCTGTCCAACTCCGCGACCATCGCGCAGTTTGCCATCATGTTCGCCACGCCGTTCTTCATGCGGACGGTGGGCAAGGAGAAGATGTACATCGCCGGTATGATCATCTCCGCCATCGGTTATCTGGGCTTCGGCCTCTTCGCGAAGAGCGTCCCGATCATGATCGTCTGCAACGTGCTCAAAGGCGCGGGCCTAGGCATCTCCGGTGCCATGGCCATGGGCATCGTGGCCGATACGCTGACCTACGGCAACTTAAAGAGCGGCATCGATACCGTCGGCATGGGCAACGCCGGTGTGTCCGCCGCCCAGAAGATCGGCATGGGCCTCGGCACCGCCGTCTTCGGCTGGATCCTCTCCGGTGCCGGTTTTGACGGCGCGCTGGACCTCCAGGGCATCGCCCAGCCGCAGAGCGTGACCACGGCCGTGCAGTTCGTCTTCACCTGGATCCCGCTCATCATGTTCGCCGTCATCTCGGTGGTCCTGCTCCTGTTCTTCCACCTCGAGCGCGACCTGAAGAAGATGAAAGCGGAAAAAGGCATCGCGGAATAAACCGCAGGGACAGTATCTATGACCGTAAACAGGCGTCGGAGCACAGGCTCCGGCGCCTGTTTCGCGGCCAGGTATTCTTTCCGACAGTTGCGAAAACGCCTTCCGGCGGTTACACTGATATCAGCTTGCACACTTGCACCAGGAGGGGTCGCTTATGAAAGTCTGCTACACGGCAGGGGCCGTCACGGCCGAGAACAACTATTTTGTGATCCACGCGGACTGCGTGGATATCCGCGTCTGGTTCCTGACGGACGACATCCTGCGCATCCGCGCGGGGTTTGACGGGGATTTTGACGAGGCGTCCTACAGCCTGACTATGACGGCGTGGGAATCGCGCACGGACGAACTGATGAAAGACTGCCGCAGGCGTGTGACCTGCGCCGACGCGGTGCTCACCGACGGCGAAATAGAGGCCGTCATCCAGGGGAAGAACCTCTGCGTGCGGGTGAAAAAAGACCCGTTCATGCTCTCCGTCTATGACGCGGAGGGGACGCTGCTGCACGAGGACATTCCGGATCTGGCCTACCGCGAGGATGGCAACCACCGGCGGTTGCACTCGTCGCGCATCGAGGCGGACGACCACTTCTATGGGTTCGGTGAGAAGAGCGGCGTCATCGATAAGGCTGAAGAGTTCATGAACATGGCGCCGGGCGATGCCATGGGGTACAATCCGGAGAAGACCGACTCGCTCTACAAGCACATTCCGTTCTACATCAAACTGCAGGGGTCCACGAAAAAGGCCGTCGGGTACTTCTATCACAACCCGGCGGAGTGCACCTTCAACATGGGCCGCGAGAAGCGCAATTACTGGCACCGGTACTCCACCTACACCGTGGATTCCGGCGATATCGATCTGTTCCTGATCAACGGTCCGGCCATCCGCACCGTGGTGGAGCGCTACACCGACCTGACCGGCAAGTCCGTGCTGCTGCCGAAGGGCGCGCTGGGCTACCTGGGGTCGTCCATGTACTATCCGGAGCTGCCGGCGGACTGCGACGATGCCATCCTGGATTTCATCGACACCACCCGCGAGGAGGAGATCCCGGCGGACGGCTTCCAGCTCTCCTCCGGCTACTGCGCCATCGAGACCGACCAGGGCATCAAGCGGTGCTCGTTCACCTGGAACTACAAGCGCTTCAAGGATCCGGCCGCCTGGTTTGCGGCCATGAAGGAGCGCGGCATCACCGTCTCGCCCAACATCAAGCCCGGCATGCTCCTGGTCCACCCGCTCCTGCAGGAGATGAAGGATAAAGACATGTTCGTGAAGGCAGATCCCACCCTGCCTGCGGGCTCCAAGGGGAACCTGGACGGGTGCGCCGTGGGCACCTGGTGGGGCGGCCCCGGCATCTTCGTGGACTATACCAAAGAGAGCAGCCGCAAAGAGTGGAAAGAGTACATCAAGAAGGCTCTGCTGGACTACGGGTGCACCTCCATCTGGAATGACAACTGCGAGTATGACTCGCTGGTGGACAAAGACGCGCAGGTGTACTTTGAAGGCAAAGGCGGCACCATCGGCGCGCTGAAGCCTGTCATGAGCAACCTCATGTGCCAGCTCTCCGACGAGGCTATCATCGAGCACGATCCCGACGTGCGGCCGTTCTCGGTCTGCCGCTCGGGCCACGCCGGCATCCAGCGCTACGCGCAGGTGTGGGCGGGCGACAATCTGACCTGCTGGGAGGCGCTCAAGAGCAACATCGCCACCATCCTGGGCATGGGCTTATCGGGCGTGGCCAACCACGGGTGTGACGTGGGGGGCTTTTACGGCGTGTCGCCGGAGCCGGAGCTGTTCGTGCGCTGGGTGCAGATGGGCATCTTCATGCCGCGCTTCTCCATCCACTCCACCAACACCGACAACACCGTCACCGAGCCGTGGATGTACGGCAAGATGAAGAAGTACATCAAGGCGGCCATCGACTTCCGCTATACGGCAAGCCCCTACCTGTACTCGCTGATGGAGCGCGCCCATGAGACGGGCCTGCCCATCATGGAGGCGGAGTTCTCCGCGTTCCAGAACGATCCGGCTACCTACGGGGAGGGCGTGGATTTCATGTGGGGCGACGGGCTGTTAGCCGCGCCGGTGGTGGAAAAAGGCCAGGCGGTGCGGGAGGTCTACCTGCCGAAGCCGGCCGATGAGCGCGAGAAGTGGTACAGCTTCTGGACGCGCGAGGAGTACGCGCCGGGGCAGACGCTGTCCGTGCCGGTGGCCATCGGCGATGTGCCGCTGTACGTGAAGTCCGGCGCCATCGTGCCCATGGCCAAAAACCGCCTGATGAACCTCACGAAGGACGCCGTGACAGGCTTCGTCATCCTGCTGGCCCCGGATGTGGATTCCTCCTTCACGCTGTACGAGGATGACGGCGTGTCCAACGACTATCAGAAGGGTGTTTTCCGCAAGACCGACATCCGCGTGACAGCCGGCGAGAAGACCCTCGTGAAGTTTGTGCGCGAAGGCGCGTATGAGAGCCCGGCCAAGACCATCGATCTGGATGTGATCCACCGCGAGAAGGCGCCGTTCTACGTGCAGCTGGACGGCCGGACGCTGCCGCACTTCCTGCACCGCCGCAAGTACGAAGAGGCCGCCGAAGGCTGGTACTACAGCCAGACCAAGAAGAGCGTGCAGATCAAGTACGCCGATCCCGGAACGGATCACGAGGTGCTGATCAGTTTTGAAGAATTTGACATGATAGGCATGTAAAAACATCAGCAGCGCCGGAATTCCCTTCCCGCTTCGCTGCGCTCCTTGCTTTTCTGCCTCCGCTGTTAAGCCCGCCTCTCCCGCGCCCCTCGTGACGGCCGGGTGGTATCGCGGAGCCGCTGGTTGAAACCGGGGCGCTCCGATGCGGGCAGCATCCGGCAGAAAAGCGGGCGTCGCTTGCAGGCGCGGTCCGGGAACACCGGCGCTGTGTGATGATCCGCGGCCGGTCAATCGTCAGCGCGGCGCTTCATGAAACGATGGCGCAAGGGGGTGAGAGAAGGTGGTTTCCGAGATCCGTACATTTGACAATTCCGACGGGACCTATGTCCGCGCGCAGTGCGTGCGTCTGCCGGACTGGGAGGGGCTGGGTTTTCTGTCTCCGGCTCCTTCCCCGCGCGCCTTTGAGGGGTTCGTGCGCATCTACCGGGATTTCATGGTGCCGCACGCGCCGGATGCGTTCGGGCAGCTGAAGGTATTCCGGCTTCCGGAAGAGGGATTGCCTGCGCCCGGTGCCGCCGGCCTGCGGCAGGCTCTGTCGGAGGCTGCCGATGTGCGTCTGGTCTCCGGGAACCGCCCGGAGGAGCGCCTGCTGCCGGTGCGGAGGCAGGCGGGGTATCTCTCGGAGTCCGCGCCGGAGGCGGAGATGGCCTGCAACGCGGGCTTTTTCATCATGGACTGCTTTGACTGCGCCACCCCGTACGATGCCGTGGGCACGCCCATCGGCCTCATGGTGAAGGACGGCGAGGTGCTCTCGCCGCCGCTCTATGACCGCGAGGCGCTGCTGGTGTATGGCGATGGCACCGTGCGCGTGGAAAGACCGTCGCTTTCGCAGCTGACCATCCGCATCGGACAGGAAGCGTACCGGGCCGGCGAAAACGCCCGGCTCTTCACCCGCCCGGAGGGGGAGGTGACGCCGGAAGGAGAGGGCACGGATCTTGTGATCGTGGGCCGTCAGGTGTGTGATGTCCGCCCGGCCTGCGGCACCCCGGTGCCGGCATCGGGCTTCGTGCTGCGGGTGGCCAGGACCACCGCCGCCTGGAAGGATCCGGTGTGCTATGAAGGCATGGAAAACGTGCGCTTTGGCATCCAGGCCGGCAGCAGCACCGTCATCGGCGGTGAGCCGGTCACGGCCTTCCGCTCGGCCTTCTGGGATATCCGCCATCCGGCCACACCGTCGTTTCCGCCCAGCCTCTATCCGCTTAACTACGCGCGCGACCGCGCCGCCCGCCTGGCGCTGGGTGCCGGGGAAGACGGCCGGCCGATGCTTGTCTGGGCGGAAGGTGCCGGCAAGAACGGCATCGGCGGGACGGACCAGAGTGCGGGGGCAAGCCTCCTGGAAATGGCGCACATCTGTCAGGCTTTCGGCATGAGGGAAAGCATCAATCTGGACGGCGGCGGCTCCGCGCAGATCCTCCAAAAAGGAAACCGCGCGCTGCGTCTGCCCGACCGGATGCCGGATGGGACAGACCTGGAGCGCGCGGTTCCTGTGGGGATCGTTTATGACGTCAGCCGGTGAGTGACCGGCCGGGTGTCAGGGGACATCGTTCGGAACGTTTCAGGCGGTACGGGCGACGGAAACGATCCTGCCGGTACAGGCGTTGATCCGAATGGTGTAACCATAGTAGTCCTTTTCCACCTCTTCGTGAGGAGATTCAAAATAACCCATGATCGAAACATCCCAGTAAACCTTTCCCCGAATGGTGTTCCGGCGGCATTTGGTGATCTCCACGGAGAGCAGCTGATCCTCCAGGATCCAGCTGATATCCTTGTCGCGATAGTGGCGGCGGTAATATTCGCAGGCAATGAACCGTGCCGCTTCTTCGGGGATCTCTTCTCCTTTCGGCGTGGTGCCTTCATACATGGCGGGCGTAAAAACGGCTGCGATCAGGCGGCCGTCTCCCGCCATCCGGATGGAGGCACTGTTGCCGCTTTCCTTCCCGCCGTCCATCAACAGGATGGTGACAGGATGACCGGCCCCGTCAAACTCATCAACGGAAACGGTTTTTTCGGTCCCCAGCAGCGCTTCCTGCCAGTAAAAGACTTCGTCAAACAGTTTTTCAGCGTCCGCGGCAGCTGCGTTCGCTGTGTAATCCGGAGATGGCTGTTCAGGATACACCGCATGACGGCTGTCTTTGTCTTCGATCATCACGATATAACCGGCTTCATTGGCACAGTAGCGACAGCGGTCATCCGTAAAGACGAGGATGCTTTCTTCACCGGAAAGTTCTTCCCCTGCCTTTTCTTTCCCCTGATAGGAAGCATCGGCGAGGATCGGGTTGATCTTCCGGATCTTCGCGGGGGAGAGAGAGTCCCGGGTGCGCAGATGTATGACGAGGATGCCGCACAGGATCACAAAAGCCGGAAGACACAGTGTCAGAAGGAACTTTTTGTTGGACTTTTTCATGGCAGGATCCTCCAAATGTACAGATGATTCCTTTAAACAAAAAACCGCCTGCCTTTCAGCAGACGGTTTTCTTCATGGGTGCTCAGCCTTCCGCGATAGCGCTCACCGGGCACTGCTCGGCGCAGGAACCGCAGCTGACGCAGACATCGGGATCGATCTCGTACTTGCCGTCTCCCTCAGAGATGGCGCCCACGGGACACTGTTCCGCGCAGGAACCGCACATGATGCAGTCATCACCGATCACATAAGCCATAGTATACCTCCTCGCGGGACAACCCCCGCTCTTGCATAGTCGCCCAAAAAAACCTTCGGACGCCATCATTGTAAAACACGGACAAAGGCAATGCAAGCATTTTATTTTTTGTTAACTGTTAGTTAACACTAACGGGCTTTATTCGCCCAGCAGCTCAAAAAAACCGTCGGATTCCAGCCCCCAGACCCAGACGGAGTAACCGGCGGGGCGGTAGGTGCGCATCAGTGCCAGACGCTCGCGCATGGCGCGCTCATCCTCAAACCAGACCTGCCACGGCCCGCCTTCATCGGGCACTTCGGCGTAGTAGCACCCCAGATCCGAAAGCCACTCGGCGTCCGGCGTCTGTTCCAGCAGCGCCTGCCCGTCCTTCATGGAGAGGAGGGGCTTTTCGGTGCCGGCATCGGTCACGCGCCATTTGCGCGCTTCGGTGCACAGCCCCGCGATGGTCTGCTCCGCGGGGAAGAGTTCGGCGCAGTAGTCCAGGCTGGTCTTCACGTATGGCAGCGAGGCGGAGGGACCGGGATCCTTCCAGGCCTCGTTGTAGATCATCACCACCAGGTAGTCCGCGTAGGCGGCCAGTTCCGGGAAGTTCAGGTGCCGGTTGAAGGGGTAGGGCGGCGGCACGCAGACCGACAGCACCAGGCCTTCTGCGTGGCAGCGGGCGGCAAATTCCCGCACAAACTGCACGTAGTGGAAGGAGGTGTCCGCCTTCAGGCGCTCCACGTCCAGGTTGATGCCGTCGGCGCCGGTGCGCCGGGCAGCGGCCAGGATGTTTTCACTGAGAGCGTCCCTCGCCGATGAGGAGGCAAACAGCTCTGCGGCCGACACCTGTCTGTTGATGTTTTCGGCCATGAGCCAGACATCCAGGCCGGCTTCGTGGGCCAGCGTGACGTAGCGTTCCGATGAGGCATCCGCCAGGTTTCCGGCCGTATCCGCAATGGTCAGGCAGGTGGGGCAGAGGACGCCGATGTTGGTGACGGCGCCAAGCCCCTCTTCAAGGCGCTTCTCGGCGCGCTCCGCGTTGTCCACGTAGTGGAAGAGGACGTTCGGGAGGGCGGGGGAGAAGAGGTGGGTTTCGGCGGCCGCGACGGAAGCCGGGGCGCTGACGAACCCGGAGGCCTGCCCGGAGAGCGACCGGGCGGAAACATAGCCGTACGCACCGCCTTCGGTCAGCACCGCCACCAGTCCGGAGGACGGTGCATCGGCCGGCAGCCGCACGGCGGTTCCCGCCGGCAGTATGTCTGCGGCCGGCGAGAAGATGGAAGCCCCCGTGCGCAGGCGCGCGGCCGACGTGAGGGAGGCGTCCGTGACGGCGGTGCCGTCGGACCAGAGGATGAGCGCCTCCGGATCCTCACAGACTGAGAACGAAAAGCCCTCCGTGCGGGCGAGGAAATCCAGCGACAGATACGTCTGCCCGCCGATGTGCAAAAGCGGCGCGTCGGGGAGAGCGTGAAAAGCCCCCGCGCGCTCGTACCCGCGCACGCTCTCGGTGAGGATGACCAGCGAGTCATAGAGCGCCAGGCGCACGGTTCCGGTTTCCGGATCCTCGTACCACCGGTCGGAGAAGAGCGCCTGCGCGTCCGAAAGCGACAGATAGGCGGCCCCGTCCGCCAGCTGCCAGTCCGCCGAAGACGGCGTGCCGTTTTGGTAGACGAGCGCCCGCCCGTCCGCGAGGGAGGCGTAGTAGGCCGCGCGGTCCGTCCGGCGGTGGGTCAGGAACAACAGCATGCCAAGCACCGCTGCCAGAACGGCAGCGGACAGTGCGGCGATGAGGATCAGGCGCTTTTGCGCCGGGGTCAGTGAACGCATGAGGACCTCCGGGACGGCCGGCAGGAAGAGGACATGCCGGAACCTGCCCGAGCGTCATTATATCAGAAAAATGCTCCGATCACACCGTCCCTTTCATACGGAAACGGAGGCTGCGCGGAAGGTCCGGCCACGACCGCTTTTCCTTTCCTAGTTTTCCGATGCCGGATCGCCCCCTGTCCGATAGTGAGCCGGACGGTCCGCGCAGCGCGTTTGCCGTGCCGTCCGCGCCCGTGACAGGGATCTGAACGGCCGGTGGCCGGCCATGCCCGCAGGCATCGCCGATGCCTCATGGATTTCGGGGCCATCGTACCGTCTGAAAAATGGAACTGCAAGCCTAAAATGGCGGAAAATGGAAGAACATGCAAAAAAAGAGCACACCGATTTGCATATTGTGCGAGTCCTGTGCTATACTGCACAAAAGCGCCCGGAACGGGTGCGGGAAGGAGAGAGCATGCGCCTGGAACGGATCAGTGACGATCAGATCCGCTGCGACCTGACCCGGGAAGACCTCGGGCAGCGCGGCATCCGCCTGGAAGACCTGACCTACGGCAGCAGCGCCGCGGAGGATCTGTTCCGCGAGCTGGTGGAAGAGGCCGGCGAGCGGTTCCATATGGATTTTTCCGATGTTCCCTGCGTCATCGAAGCGGTGCCGATGGGGGATGTACTGACGCTCTTTCTGACCCGCGTGGAGGATCCGGAAGAGCTCAACCTCCGCTACGCCCGCTTTACGGAGCGCGAGGGGGAGGAGAGCACGGCGCCCGCGCCGGTGCAGCGCGTGGACGATGTCATCAGCCTGGTGAAGCAGATGGCGGAGCACGCCTCACACGCTTCCGCGGAAAAGACGGAAGCCAGGCCCGCCGCCAAGGCGCCGGCCAAAGAGGCCTCCGTGCCGCTCACGCTGGTCTTCCGGTTTGCGGATACGGACCGCGCCGGGGAGGCAGCCGCGGCCGTGCAGCCGTTCTTCGCCGGTGAGAGCTCCCTCTACCGCGCCGATGACGGGCTGTATCTGACCATCGAAAAAGGGGAAACCTCCACGGAGGATTTCAACCGTGCCTGCAACATCCTCATGGAGTACGGCCAGCTGGTTTCCGGCACGCAGGTGCGCGCGGCGTGGCTGTCCGAGCACGCCAGGTGCCTGATCGCCGGCAAGGCCATCCGGGTGCTCGCACAGTTATAAGGAGAACAAAAAACGCTCCGGATCAGGTGATCCGGAGCGTTTTTGTGCCTGCGGATTATTCCGCGTGGGTCAGGTCATAGGCCTCACGGCAGAGGGCGGCGATGCCGTCCCAATCCTTCGCGGCCACTTTGTCCTTCTTGCAGACCCAGGTGCCGCCGACGCAGACGATCTTGTCGAAGGCCAGGTAATCCAGGACGTTGCCCGGGTTCACGCCGCCGGTGGGCATGAATTTGAGCTGCGGGAAGACGGGCGAGAGGTTCTTGATCATCTTCAGGCCGCCGGCCGCTTCCGCTGGGAAGAACTTGACCATGGGCAGGTCATACTTTAAGGCCTGGTTGATGTCGGTGGGGGTCATGGTGCCGGGGCAGTAAGGGATGCCGTGGCCCAGCGCGCACTGCGCCACTTCGTCGTTGAAGGACGGGGCGACGATGAACTGAGCGCCCGCGTTGATGGCGCGGATGCACTGCTCGCGGTCGAGCACGGTGCCGGCGCCGACCAGGACTTCCGGAACCTCCTCGGAGATGCGGCGGATGGACTCCGCAGCGGCGGCGGTACGGAAGGTGACCTCAGCGACCGGGAGCTTGCCGGCGGCCAGAGCCTTCGCAAGCGGGACGGCGTCCTCGGCATCGTCCAGGACGACGACCGGGCAGACCTTCACTTCAGCCAGTTTTGCCATGAATTCCTGCTGTGTCATAGTGATCCTCCTGATGAGTGTGTGAGTTATGGATGACAGGGGTTTTGGCCCGTGAAATCGCTTACAACAGTGTAGCGCAAAACCGGGCGGTTGGCAAGGGGAGTGCCTTGCAATCCCCCGGCGTTGTGCGGTATAATCAGACGGTAATCCATCACCGTCATTGGGGCGCTGCCCCGCAAAGGAGAAAGAACATGAATCAGATCCTTGAAGAACTCGGCAAGATCGGGATTGTCCCCGTTATCGCCCTGGATGATGCCAAAGACGCGAAGCCCCTGGCGGAAGCCCTCATGAAGGGCGGCCTTCCCTGCGCGGAAGTGACGTTCCGCACCGCCGCCGCGGAGGAATCCATCCGCATCATCAGCGAGAATTTCCCGGACATGCTCGTGGGTGCCGGCACCGTGCTGACCACCGAGCAGGTGGACCGCGCCGTGAACGCCGGTGCGAAGTTCATCGTCAGCCCCGGCTTTAACCGCAAGATCGTCGAGTACTGCATCGGCAAAGGCATTCCGGTCACCCCGGGTACCTGCACGCCGTCGGATATCGAGCAGGCCATCGAGTGCGGCCTGGATGTGGTCAAGTTCTTCCCGGCCGAGCCCTCCGGCGGCCTGGGCATGATCAAAGCCCTGGCCGGCCCTTACAACCAGCTGAAGTTCATGCCTACCGGCGGCATCAACGCCGGCAACATCTGCGACTACCTGGCCTACGGCAAGATCCTGGCCTGCGGCGGTTCCTGGATGGTCAACAAGCAGTACGTGGCGGCCGGTGAGTTTGACAAGATTGAGGCCCTCACCCGCGAGGCCGTCGAGACCATGCTCGGTTTCGAAGTCAAGCACGTCGGCATCAACATGGAGAGCGAAGAGTCCGCCATCGGCCTGGCCGATGTGATGAACGCCGCCTTCGGCTTTGCCAAGAAGGTGGGCAACAGCTCCGTGTTTGCTTCGAGCGGTATTGAGATCATGAAGAAGAAGTACCTGGGCGCCATGGGCCACATCGCCGTGGGCACCAACTCCGTGGACCGCGCCATCTACCATCTGGCCCGCAGAGGCTTTGAGGTGGATTGGGACACCGCCAAGAGAAAACCCGACGGGACGCTGAACGCCATCTATCTGAAGGGCGACTTCGGCGGGTTTGCCGTGCACCTGGTGAAGAAATAAGTCGTTGCTGCTCCCGCCCGCCTGGCCGGGCGGGAGTGCTTATGCCTGAAAAGAACTAAAGGACAGGAGGAAACAATGGGAAAAGACGCTGCTTTTTTTGAAGGGTACCCGGCGGGTGCGAGCGTGCGCCGGGATGCGGAAGGCCCTACCGGCTATGAAGCCGTGTTCGTGTTCGACGAGAAGAACATTACGGAAGAGTACATCGCGTATTACAGCCGCCAGTACGGCGTGGACCTGCCGGAGGCGGTGGACCTGGCGGACATCGCCCGCGTGCAGGTGTACCTGAACTGCGCGCTGCTGTTCGACTACGCGGAGCAGAAAAAGCACGAGGTGCTGAACCCGCGGAAAAACGCCCATCAGCCGGAGGAGTACCGCTTCGGGCTGTACCCGGCGGGCGGGGACACCGCGGTGGAGATGTATGACGGCAAGAAGGTGGATGCCGTCGTGGAGATGACGCCTCTCGGCGGCGGAAAGTGGGGCGCTGCGGTGCCGCTGCTGTCGGGCGGCTGGGATTACAACATCCGGCTGTTCGACGGGCAGGGACGGTGCGACGGCACCTACCTCGCGGACCCGGCCAACATGCCCATGCGCAACACCGCTTCGGGGCTGTACTCCCGGTCGAGCATGGTCTACGTGCCCTACGATGCCGACAAGTGCGCGCCGTACACGGACCGCACCTGCGAGCTGCCGGTGGAGGATGCCGCAAAGGCCGGAAAGCTGGAGTTTGCAGCCTACAGCCCGGCAGGGGAAGATCCGCGCTACATCGCCATCTACGTGCCGGCCGGGTATGATGCGCAGCGCAAAGAGCCGTACAAGGTGCTCTACGTCAGCCACGGCATGCAGAAGGAGCGCCGCGGCTGCGAGATGCGGTGGTTCCACGAGATCCCGTCCAAAAACATGCTCGACCATCTGGGCGCGGATTTCATCATGGTCACCATGAACAACCAGGATTTCGACTGGGATTACGATAAGATCTGGGACGAGCAGGTAAAGATCTTCGCGTACATGGAAGCCCACTACAACGTGTCGGCGGATCCGAAGACGCGCGCGTTCGCGGGCTTCTCCATGGGCGGCATGACCACCTCCACCCTGCTCATCCGCCACACCGGCGCGTTCGGGTGGTACGGCATCTGGAACGCCGCCAACGTGGCCGAGATCGAAGGCATCACGGAAGAGAAGAAGCGCGAGCTGGCGCAGGCCGATGTGAAGATCCAGATCGCTTACGGCGACTGGGACTGGCCGATGGGCATGCTGGATGCGTTCTCGCAGAAGCTCCTCGAGGCCGGCGTCCCGCACGACCTCTTCACCGTGCCCGGCTCGCATGACTGGAAGTGCTTCGGAGCCATTCTGTACAAGTCGGTGCAGGATTTCATGTTCCGGTGAAATGAGTCAGCGGTCAGGCCCCTGACTCACCCTTGACATTTCCTGCCGCCGCTTTTATACTGTCCTCACATCGGTGATGAGGAAGAGTACGCAGGGAAACGCCCCCAGAGAGAAGCGCCGTGGCTGTGAGCGCTTTGACGAAGAACCTGCCGAAGACCGCCTCGGAGAGACCTGCGAACAGGTACGGTGACGCCGTTATCGTCATGAAATGAGCGGCTGCCGGGAGGCCCGGCGGCAACAAGGGTGGAACCGCGTGAAATTCACGTCCCTTGCACAGTGCAAGCTGTGCGAGGGGCGTTTTTCATTTCGGAAGAATACAGGAGCCTGGCGGCCTCCCGACCGGGCAAAAGGAGAAGAATCATGGACAAGGAAGAGTACAGAGCGTACTACACATCGGTCTACCGTCACTCGCTGGCCCACATCCTGGCCAAGGCCGTCATGGAGATGTTCGGGCGCGAGAACGTGCAGATTGCCATCGGACCGCAGATCGCGGACGGCTTCTACTACGATTTCGAGCTGCCCCGCAACCTCACGAACGATGATTTCGCCACCATCGAGAACAAGATGCACGAGATCATCAAGCGCCGTGAGGAGTGGCGTGAGGTGGAGATGACCAAGGAGGAGGCCAAGGCCCTCTTCGCCGGTCAGCGCTTCAAGCAGGAACTCATCGACGACCTGCCGGAGGATGAGCGCCTGACGGTCTACTACACCGGCGACGATTTCTATGATCTGTGCCGCGGCCCGCATATCAGCAACTCTCAGGAACTGATGGGCGCCGCCTTCCAGGTGCGTTCGGTCTCCGGCGCCTACTGGCGCGGCGATGAGAACCGCGACCGCCTGCAGCGCGTCTACTGCTACGCCTTCGAGAACAAGAACGACCTCAAGGCTCACCTGGCCTTCATCAAGGAAGCCCTGGAGCGCGACCACAAGAAGCTCGGCCCGCAGCTCGATCTCTTCATGTTCGATGAGACGGCTCCCGGCATGCCGTACTGGCTGCCGCGCGGCTGGAAGATGTACAACGCCCTGCTGGAATTCTGGCGCGGCATCCACGAGGAGCACGGCTACCAGGAGATCTCCGCTCCCGTCATCAACAACCGCAAGCTCTGGGTGACCTCCGGTCACTGGGGGCACTACCGCGACAACATGTTCCTCGTGCCCGGCGAGGGCGGCGACATCGAGGCGGCCGACACCTTTGCGGCCAAGCCCATGAACTGCCCGAACGCCATCATGGTCTACCAGCGCGACCTGCACTCGTACCGTGACCTGCCCGTGCGCATCTCCCAGGTGGACGTCATCCACCGCAAGGAGAAGAGCGGCGAGCTCAACGGCCTCTTCCGCGTGCAGGAGTTCCGTCAGGACGACGCGCACATCCTGGTGACGGAAGACCAGATCGCCTCCGAGATCGATGACATCATGAGCATCGCCACGGAGATCTACGGCCAGCTGGGCCTGACCTACCGCGCCGAACTCTCCACCCGCCCGGATGATTTCATGGGCGACATCGAAGTCTGGAACCAGGCGGAAGCGTCGTTAAAGGCCATCCTGGATTCCAAGTACGGCGAAGGCAATTACGAGATCAACGAAGGCGACGGCGCCTTCTACGGTCCGAAGATCGACCTGCAGATGAAGGACTGCCTGGGCCGTGAGTGGCAGATGGGCACCATCCAGCTGGACTTCCAGCTGCCGCTGAACTTCGATCTGAAGTACATCGCTCCCGACGGCAGCCAGCAGCGCCCGGTGATGATCCACCGCGCCATCTTCGGCTCCCTGGAGCGCTTCATGGGCATCCTCATCGAGAACTTCAAGGGCCAGTTCCCGTTCTGGCTCTCCCCGTACCAGGTGGGCATCGTTCCCATCCGTCCGGAACACAACGCCTACGCCAAAGAAGTGCAGGACGCCCTGCGCGCCGCCGGCATCCGCGTGGAAACGGACTTCGACGACAAGAACATGAAGGAGAAGATCAAGCAGTTCCACAACTACCGCGACCCGTACATCGTGGTGGTGGGCGACCGCGAAGCGGAAGAAAAGACCGTCGCCGTCACCCTGCGCGGCAACAAGAAGATGAACGGCGTACCGCTGGATAAGTTTGTCGCCATCTGCGCCGCCATGAACCGCGCGCGCACCCTGGAACTCACGGAATCCGCGGAGTGACCAAAAGGGACGCTTCTCTTTGGTAATGATTCATACCAAAAGGGACAGACCGCTTATCCGTGACATCCCTTTGGAAACCATGAAAGAGGCCCTGTCTGCGCTGACTGCAGACAGGGCTTTTTCATAATTTGTGGATGATCGGCCGGCTGATGCCGGTCAGACGGGATATCTGGCGTTCGGAAAGGCCGTTCTGTTTCAGAAGCCGGATCGCGTTGTTGCGCTCTACGCGGCCGTAATCCTGAAGGGCTGTACCGCTTTCCACACCCAGGCATTCGCGGATGATCCTGCGGGCATACTCATCGCCGCGCCGCGGAGACCCGTCGCGGGGAAGAACGGTTTGTTTTGTCGATGTGCAGACAAAGGCGGTGTATTCTTCCCGGGAAGGAAGAGCGGACCGTATGAGTGACAGTTTCAGGAAAGAATCCGGATCGTCATATTCCGCAAAACTGCTCCAGCCGTATTCATCCGTACGGCAGATCCCCGCTTTTTCGGGGTTCTGGAGAATGTAGCGGAAGACCGTCAGAAAGTAAGATTCGTCCTCCACCACTTCACTGTGGTAACGGTTCTGGAAAAGATGGCCGGTGCGCTCGTATTTTTTGTTGTAATAGATCGAGTAGCACACGCCAACCTTTTTCATGAACAGAGAAACCTGCCTCGACGGGTCATAAATAAGAAGATGAACATGGTTGTCCATCAGGCAGTAAGCGCAGATCTCAACATCGGTTTCACGGGAATATCGCCGGATGATCGCCAGATAGAAATAATAATCGGCGGCAGTTTCAAAAAGAATCTGTTTGCCGATGCCTCTGACGACGATATGCATGTAACCGCTGATACTGTGGCGTCTGGGTTTTCTGGGCATAATCCTGATTGGTTAGGGGGCAGATACAGGATAGCAGAAAACCGGACGATAATCAACTAAAATATTAATACACAATTTGTGCGGATCGGGCTCTGCGGCAGGGAGGCGGGAGCATCGCGGAAAGAGCGGGTGAAGGTCTGTCCCAAATGGTAATAAAGTATACCAAAAAGAAACGTCCCTTCTGGTATGTCACCGGTTCACGTCATCTCCGAAGAGGATGCGGTAGTAGTCGCAGGCGAGGATGCCCCGGGAGAAGGTGAACGCGTTGGCCACGCGGCTGCTGACGGCGTGGATGTAGTCCTGGGTGACTTCGGCTTCGTGGCCGGGGCGGGGGTGGACGGTGCCGTCGAGGCAGTCGAAGACGGCCTTGTCGGTGAGCCAGCTGTAATCGCCCCAGATGACGAGCGGCGTGGAGGCCGGGTCGAAGACGTCGCGGCCGATCATAAGGCGCGAGTCGTAGGTCAGTCCGAAGAGGTTGGAGAGGGTGGGCAGGATGTCCAGGCTGTAGGTGGGCTGGGAGACCACGATGGGCGCGGAATCTTCCAGGCAGCCGCTCCAGATGATCAGGCGGTTGTGGTCGCGCTCCCAGGGGGAGGTGTAGTCATACCCGTACAGTTCGCCCAGGGCGTTTTTGTACCCGGGTACGGGGTAGTCCTCCATGCCGTAGGGCCAGTGGTCGGCGGCGATGACGATGACGGTGTCATCGGCCTTGCCGGCCTCTTCCAGGCGGTTGACCAGGTACTCGATGGCGTACTCGAATTCCAGGTTGCAGGCAAAGTAGGTCTGCAGGTGTTCGGAGCCGCCGATGCCGGCCACGGCGTCGCGGTTCTTGCGGGCGATCTCGTTCTGGTCCCACTGGTAGCGGCGGTGGCCGCTGACCGACATGTAGTAGACGGAGAAGTGCTCCTGATTGATGTACTCGTCAACGGTGGCCTGCATCATCTCGAGGTCGCTCTCCGGCCAGGTGTGGGTAATGGGCAGGTCGTCGCGTGCCTTGAAGGTGGAGTACCCGAGGTTGGTGTGCGTCTGATAGCGGCCGTAATACGTGCCGTCGTGGTCATGGTAGGCGGCGCTGAAGTACCCCAGGCGCTGCAGCTGGTTGCCCATGGTGAAGTAGAGGTTCTTGTCGCCGGACTGGAGCATGTCGTCGATGCCGTTGGCCGGCACCAGGCCGACCAGGTTGGAGAACTCGCCGGTGGAGGTGGAACCGCCCCACGCGGGCTGGTAGTACTCCGTGAACTGCATGCCTTTCGTGGAGAGGCGGTAGAGCATGGGCGTCAGGTCCGGGCGGATCAGCTCCGCGCAGAAGGCTTCGGCGGAGATGAAGATCAGGTTCTTGCCGGCAAACATCCCGGTATACGCGTTCGTGGCGGCGGGCGTCAGCGTGGACACGTAGCGGGAGAGGGTGGCGGCGGGCTCGCCCAGCGACCCGGCCAGGGCGGCAAAATCGATGCCCATCGTGTGCTCGGCGTACGATGCCTGCGGGTTGGGAACGGCCGGCTGGGGGGCCGGCGTTTCGGGCGGGGCGGTCTCCGTGACGGGTGCCTCCGTGGCGGGCGCTTCGGTCGGAGCGGGTTCCGCGGGGCTCTCGGCAGGGCTTTCGGCGGCAGG
>CAMJGH010000029.1 GCA_946405185.1 uncultured Lachnospiraceae bacterium | reverse complement strand
ATCCTTTTCCCAGATCTTCTTCAGCGCCCACCACTCGGACTCGATGTAGTCGTCGTAGTAAGTGACGTACGGATCGTCCATATCGGCCCAGAAGCCGGTCTTGTAGGAGAAATCCTCCCACATGCCTTTGTACTTCCAGACGTTCTCCTTGCACAGGTCGATGAACGGCTCGATGCCGTAGGCCTCGATCTGCTCCTTGCCGTTGATGCCGATCTGCTTTTCGACTTCCAGCTCCACCGGCAGACCGTGCGTATCCCAGCCGGCCTTGCGGGGCACCATGTTTCCCTTCATGGCGTGATAGCGCGGGATCATGTCCTTGAACGCGCGGGTCTCCACATGGCCGATGTGCGGCTTGCCGTTGGCCGTGGGCGGCCCGTCGTAGAACACGTAGGAGGGATTCCCCTCATGCTCTTTGATGGATTTCTCAAAGATGCCGTTTTCCTGCCAGAACTTCTCCACCTCGTGCTCGTTCTCCACGAGATTCATGCCGGGCGAGACTTTCCGATACATGGCTGCACTTCCTCCGTTTCCAAGAATAAAAGCCGGTCCCTCCTGTAACAGGAAGGACCGGCTGCGTCCCAAACCACCTCTTACAGCGCTTACCATCATAAGCGTTCCCGGTAACGGCGGGATGCCGGCGGGGCCTACGTTATCGACCTGCCGCTCGGGAGTGATCTTCCCGGATCCGCTACTCGCACCGGGCTCACACCCTCCCCGGCTCGCTGAGGCTTTCATCAGATTGGTACTGTCTCCGTCATCGCGTTTGGATATGTATGCTGCGGGAGAAAAGACACTTTCCCCCTATGACGCACGCAGTATAGCCGCACCCGGACGGTTTGTCAAGCAGAGATGTCAATTACGGTTTCGGGCTGCCGCACGTCGGGCAGAACCGCCCGATGTTGGCTTTCTGCCCGCAGACGGGGCAGTCCCACGTCTCGCCCGCAGCGCCGGACGGCGTGCCGGGGGTGACAGGCGCGGGAGCCGTATCCGTCTGTCCCATGCCCATCATGCCGCCCATCATACTGCCCGGCATGTAAATGCCCGGAAAAGCCGGGGAGATTTCGGCTTCTTCCGGCGGCATCTCCGTCTCCGGCATCGTGACCGTGCTCTCAAACTCCCCGACGGTGATCTCCTCTTTCACCTGAGGGGCCGTCTTTTCTTCCAGCAGCCGCACCAGGGCATTCCGCGTCAGTTCATCCACATTCCGGCCGCGCATCTTTGCACACAGAGCGGACGCCTTCATGGCGTTTTCGATGTTGGCCGTCTGCGGCAGGTCGCCCGCCACCGGGAAGGCCAGCTCGTGGAAGCCCGTGCCCTCGGCATCCTCATAGCGGAGCGTCAGCGTCCCGATCTCGGTGCTGCCGGTGGTCTGCACGGTCTGGTATTTCAGGCCGGCATCGGCCGGCGCGCCGTCCGCCATCTCCAGTTCAAACAGCGCCACACCGTAACTGCCGGAGCCGAACGGCTCCGCGATCACGGTATCGTCCCGGAAATCCTCGTGCGAGAGCATCCGGTTCTCATAGCCGATCAGCTTGTACCGGCTGACCACGGCCGGGTTGAACTCCATCTGCGCCTTCACGTTTTTGGCGATGGGGAAGACCAGCGACTCGTAGCGGTCCACCACGCACTTTTCGATGTCCTCCTGCGTGTTGACCACGAAGTAGTTGCCGTTGCCGTTTTTGGCCAGCGTCTCCAGCTTGTCGTCCTGCAGGTTGGTGATGCCGGTGCCGATGGCCGAGAAGTACGCCCCGCTCTCCTTCTTTTTGCTGATCAGGCCCTTCAGGCCGTCCTTGTCGTGCACGCCGAAGTTCAGGTCTCCGTCCGTGAGGATGATCACGCGGTTCACGCCGTCCACTTTGTTCTCTTCGATGATCTCGTAGGCCTTGTTGATGCCGGCCGAACCGTCCGTATAACCGGTGATGTACACTTCCTTGGCGATGATGTGGAGCAGGTCGTCTATGCAGCGGCCGGCGTCCAGTTTCAGGCCGTTTACCACCACCTTGTCGCGGCTCGAGTAGGTGACCAGGCTGAAGATGTCGCCTTCGTTCATCTTCATGAGCACCGCGAAGAGGCACATCATCATGTTTTCGGAGCGGCTTCCCATACTGCCGGAGACATCCAGCAGGAAGCAGATGTTCTGCTTCTTCGGCAGGCTCTTCTTCCCCTGGATGCCCAAAAACAGTACCGCCTTGTTTCCGTCGCGCTTCAGTTCCGGCGTGACGGCAAACATCGCCTCTTCCGGCTGCACGAGGTCATAGACGAGGTAGTTCAGGACTTCCTCCGTGCGCACCATGGAGTGCCGGGTGCGGTAACTGTCCCGGATGTTGGACAGCAGCACCGTGGCGGCCGCCGTGTTGTAGGTGGTGCGGAAGGTGCAGGTGGGCGAGACCGCCACGCTCTTCATGCCCTTCTCTTCGATGGATTCATAGGAATCCGTGCGGACATCCTCCGGGCTCACCGGCATGACGGGCAGTTCCCGCCGCCTCGCCCCGCCGGGCATGGCGGCCGGCGAAGGCATAGCCATGGCCTGATCCATAACCGGCGGCATGCTTCCTGCCATCATCATAGGGGTGGATTCCATAGCCCGGCCCTTCGGGGCCGCCGTGCGGGAAAACACCCCTTTCACGGCGTTCATCAGGGACGGGCGGCCGCCCATCAGCACCGACCCGGGGGCAGGCGCGCCGTCTTCGCAGTCAGCCAGTTCCTCATCCTGCATGGCCGGATCAAACACCTTGTCACAGAAAAACCGGGAGAACGTCCGGTCATCCGTGGCCGGCCGGCCTTCAAAGGCTTTCAGGAGGGCCGGATATCCGCCGCCTATCATGTCCATATCGATCATGGCAGCGCAGACGGCCTGCTCCTCGTTCAGCCCGAGGGAGCCATAATAAGCGAAGGCCCTGCTGGCTTTCACTTCTTCCAGAGTACAAAACCTTGACATAACCTGCCTCCTTTGCAAACCAGGATGTTTCCCGGGACTTCTACAGCATCCACGCTCTCAGTCCCGCCAACAGCAGCAGATGTGCGGGGTACAGCGCGTACCACAGCCACTTGTTTCCCTGCCGGCCGCGCGCCCCGCGGTAGAAGGCCGCCGGCAGTGCGCCCGCCGCGGCGATGAGTTCCACGGGGTTTGCCAGATAGAGCAGCGGGATCATGCCCGCGTACTCCCAGGCGGTCTGCACGGTGTACCGCCTGATCAGCCAGGCGGCGGCCATGGCCGCCACACCCCATCCGCCGTAATCCGTGTACAGGCGTTCGGCGGCAAAACAGCCGGCGGCAATGAGTGCCGCACAGCCGCAGACGGCGGCCAGGCTGCGCCAGGTCAGGTGCACCTCGCCCTCAAGCGGACGCCGGAAGCGCGCCGGATGTCCCGCCCACTCCAGGCACACCTCGCACCCCCAGATGACGGCAAAGCCTATGGCCAGTGTGAAGAACACGTTCTGGTGATGGAAATTCACCCAGACGATGCGCTCCGGCCGGGACGAGAACGCCAGATCAAACGGGATCTCCGAGAGGATGGCAAAGGCCGCCAGCCTTCCCAGGTACTTTCCCCGGCTGCGGGTGTGAAAGAAGCCCTCTGCCATCAGCAGGATGTAGAGCGGGAAGGCCAGCCGGCCGATGCCGCGCAGCACCGCGTCCAGATCCCACAGCGCCGGTGTCATGCGGCCGGCCGGATACAGGCCGTACTCCAGAAACACCGCCCCGATATGGTCGATGATCATGGTGACGGCCGCCAGGCCCTTCAGGAGCGCCGCCGTGCAGCCGCGCGGCGCCGGCACTATGCTTGGTTCTTCCATAGATCCTCTCCGTCTTTACCCCGCGAACATCATGCCGTCAAATACATCCGATGCCGGGCGGCCGTCTTCCAGCGTGAGCGGCCAGTTTTCCAGATCCGCGAAGATGCGCACCATGGTGCCGTCGGCGTCGTTCAGCCACGCATCCACCCAGGTTTTATCGTCCGTCCGGTAGAGGATGATCTCATCGCCCGGCGCCAGCGTCTTTTCGCCGGTCACTTTGCCGTCATTGTCCACCGTTTTGACCGTCACTTCCGCCTTGATGGTCAGCCGGTGGAAGTACTGCAGCTCGTACCACGGGCTGATGAGCTCCGGTGCGCCGTCCGCGCCCGCCCGGTACACGCCGATGGCGTTGTTGCTCGAGAGCGCGTCGGTCACGTGCGACAGATAAAAGTGCTCCGGCCGCGCGATGGCCTGCTCGTAAGCCCAGACCAGATCACCGTCCTCCAGCACCGGCAGGCTCAGGTACTCTTCCTTCACGTACGTGGCGCCGCCGCCCGTCACGTCCACCGTGACCAGGCAGTCCCACCCGTTGTAGCCGGCGTTGATGATGTACAGATAGCTGCGCCCGTTTCCGGGGTGGACCACCGCCGTCTTCCGGCCGAGGGAATCGCCCGTCCAGACGGTGTAATCTTTATCGTTAATGTGCACGTGGACATCGCCGGAGACGTCGTCGTACATGCCGTGGTCATCCAGCGTGACCGTAATGGCCTCGGGGATGCCGTCGCCGGTCACATCGTCGCGGATGCCGGGCATCGTCCCCTGCACCGCCGTGTAAGAAGCCGGACGCGCCGTCAGCCGGTCGGCAAAGAGGTTTTCATTGCCCGCGTACGGGATGGTGACCACGAACTCCCCCTCGGCAAACGGTGCCAGGATGTAGGGATTGAAATAGAGCGTCACGCCGCCGTTGTCGGCCGTCCAGACCAGATCCTCGTCCGCCATGCCGCCGACCATCTCCTTCACATCCGAGAAGAAGCTGTCCTTGCCGTACTGCGCGTTCAGTTCCTCTCCCACCCGGGCCAGGAAGCCCGCGCGGTCCTTCAGCACGTCCGACAGCGCCAGCGGCTTTCCGGAAGCCGGATCAAAGGCGGCGGTCTGATAGCCGTAATCCGGGTGCGCGGCGCCGAAGCGGTAGCTTTCCGCACTGCACAGCAGCGAGACGATGCTCGTGTCTGCGCGCACCACGGTGCCCAGCAGCGTCCGATAGGCGGCCGGGCTGGCGGCCTGGTCGGCGCCGGGAGCGGATTTCATCTCCGCGGCCGCTTCCTCCACCCACGCCATATATGTCTCGTTGATGCCCTTGCTCCAGTAGTAGAGGGCCGCATCCAGCTGCGGGTAGTCCCCCGTGAAATCCCGGTCCAGCGCAAACTGGACAAACTCCGTGCGTGCGGCGATGCGGGACCAGTCCCCCTCCGTAAACGGAACGGACTTGTTGGCGATGCCGTAGTTCACGCCGAGGAGTGCCACGCCTTCCGGTGCGGGCGGCTCCGGGGCGGCGGAAGACGGCGTTTCGGGCGCCGGATCCGTGACGGGCGCCTCCGCCGATGCCGACGGAGCCTCACTTTCGATGGGTTTTGCGGTCTCTGCGGGCTCGGTCTGCCCGCCGGTGTTCTTCTCGTTGTCCGCCGCACTGCGCAGCAGCCCGGACACCTTGTCCAGTTCATCCGCCACCGCGCTGCAGCCGGTCAGGCCGAAGACCAGGATCACCGAAAGCAGCAGTGCCAGAACCGGAGTGCCTCTGTTTTTTCTCATGTTTCGCTCCTTCCCCGGCCACAGGCCGGATCCCGGTATGATAGTCATTATTATACGGGAAAACACCCGGTTTTACACTGACACTTCTGTTTGGTCCGTTCGGACCATTGGCCGGACACCGGCACAATTTACAAAGATTTCCCAATTGTCCCGTGGTCTTAAGGGCGTTCCTTTGCTACAATGAAAACGACAAAAAGCACCGCCGGGGGGCGGTGCTCCGGAAAGGGAGTGTTTGCATGCTGCGTCTGATCCTGGCGCTTATCATCGCCGTTGTCTATCTGATCCTTTTTCTGCCGGTGGAGTTGGTGCTCTTCCTCCTCGGCAAAAAAGACGGGTGGCTCGCCCGCGCCCGCTATACCAGGCCCATCATCCAGTGGATCTTCCGGGTGCTCCTGTGGGTCTGCGGCATCAAGGTGACCGTCAAGGGCCTGGAAAACATCCCCGATGAGCCTGTTCTCTACGTTGCCAACCACCAGAGCCTGTTCGACATCCTTGTGGCCTACACGCAGATGCCGCAGGCCACCGGCTTCATCTCCAAAAAGGAAGTGGACCGCATCCCGCTCCTGCGCGACTGGATGCGGTTCATCGGCTGCCTGTTCCTGGACCGCAAGGACCCCCGGTCCGGCCTGCAGATGATCATCGATGCCATCGGCCGCGTGCAGGCGGGCCTGTCCATCTTCGTCTTCCCGGAAGGCACCCGCAGACCCGCCGAGGACGGCGGCATGCAGGAGTTCCATGAAGGCACCATGAAGATTGCCTCCAAGTCGGGATGTCCCGTGGTGCCGGTGGCCATCACCGGCACGCGGAAATGTTTTGAAGCCCATCTGCCGTGGATCCGCGCCGGCCATGCCACCATCACCTTCGGAAAACCGTTCCGTGTGGCGGACCTGGAAAAGCCCCTGCAGCGCCACAGCGGCGCCTACGCCCGGGAGCGCATCCAGGAACTGCTGGGTGAGGATACCGGCAAATGACGGCCGCGGCCATGCTCGAGGCGTGCCGGGAGAAAGCACGCGCGGACCAGGAACTGGCCGCCCGTTTCCTCGCTGTCCGAAACGAAAAAGCCCCGCTCTCCGCATTCTGTGCCATCTGCCGGGAGTTGGGGTATGACCTCTCGCCCATGGACGTGGTGGATGCCGGCGAGAGCGCCTACGCCGCCATGCGCCGCTCCACGAACGGCGGCGGCGAGAACGCCCCGCTCCTTGAGGGGGAGGATGATTATTTCGAAATGTTTCTGGCATCCCTTGCCTGATAACACTCCGGCCCCCCAAAAACGCGCGGGCCGGTCCCCCAAAACGGAAGCAGGCGCCGGACTTCCCCATGATCCGCCCTTGTCAAGTAGATACATGAAATATCCAAACGTTCCTGCATGGCACCTTACTCGCTGAGCAAGGTGCTTCTGCTTTCAGGGGATGAACGGAGCGTAGCGGAGTTCATCCCCTGAAACGGCGCCGATTACGCGACGTATCTCTTTTTATACTTTCGAATCCGGCGGTTCTCCGGGATGGGATACTGCGGAGGCTCCGAGCTCGCCAAACCTTCCGCCCGGACTTCTGCCGGGGCTCTGAAGCCAAATCTTGCCTGAAATCGACCTTCGTTGTAGCACTGCGACGGTCTGTTTTTGCGTTGCGAAAAGACGTTTACTGAAACGTGGCGAGCTTTCGTAAAACCGCGCGACTCGAGCACAAAAACCCCTGCCGTGCTTCCGCGGCAGGGGCACAACCAGATGACTGGGAAAAGGAGGTAAGACCAGCCGTTTTGATTGTGTAGAGATCGTCATCCGATCCTGGCTTTAATGATCACGGGGAAAGCCAAACCTCGGGCTTTCCCAAAGACCCATCCTTACTTCGGCCACGCCATCCTCATGATGCCGCGGACAAAGTCTTTCATGGGCTGGTTCATCGCCATAAGCAGGTCGCTCAGGCGCGGGCGGATCTCACCACGCTCGACCAGTTCCTTCGCGACATCAAAGGACTTCAACTTGTAACCGGTCGCGTAGTTGAGTTTGTTGATGCCTAAGCCAAAAGCGGCTTTTAACTGGTCTTCCGGCACGCCCGTCCCGCCATGAAGGACCAGCGGGATGTCCGTTGCCCGGTTGATCTCATCAAGCCTTGTCAGGTCCAGGTGGGGCTTAGAGACGTAGGCGCCATGGGCTGTACCGATAGCGATCGCAAGGCTGTCCACGCCGGTCCTCTCGATGAATTCCAGCGCATCCGCTACCTTCGTATAGCCGTCAGCATCCGCGTAGTCGCTCTCTCTGGAGGCGATTCCCACGTGCCCGAGTTCGCCTTCCACATCAATCCCGAGGCCGTGGCAGGTCTTGACGACCTCTGCCGTCTGCCGCACGTTCTCTTCAAAGTCAAGGTGCGACGTGTCGATCATCATGCTGGTAAACCCGCCCCTGACGGCTTCCATGACCGTGTCGAAGTTCGGGCCATGATCGAGCATCAGCGCCACTGGGACTTTCACCTTCTTCGCGAGGTCTTTGGTGATAGCCGCGAACGTGCTAAGCGGGATCAGCGTACGGTCGCCGGGATAGATCATCATAATGACCGGGATCTGCTCTTCTTCCGCAGTGTCGATGATCCACTTAACGCTGTTGTAGTCGAATGCGTCAAAACCGATGACGCACTTTTTCTGCTCATCCGCATACTTTAAGATATCAACCGCTCTCTCTAATGCCATTTTTCGTCCTCCTAACCGCCTCAGGCGTCATCATCATGCGTCAGCCAGTTCAGCCTCAATGCCAAGATACTGGCACGCCTCTTCCAAAACATCACCATATCTGCCATACATCGCGGACATATGGTGGATATACGGGCCCTTCACCAGCCGGCGTTCCCACTTCGGCCAGTTTGCCGTTTCAAGCCACAAATAGTTGCCGTTCGTGGTCGGCCCGTCCGTCGTATGGCCTTCCCCGATAAACAGGCGGTAATTGCCATGGGTGCCGCCGAACCGGCAGACTGTAAGGTCGCCGTCCTTTAAGCACATATGCCCAAGGCATCCTTCCATCTTCGGCTTCCCGCCATCTGCCGTCATGCTGGCAGGGCACTGGCCGCAATGCCAGAGGAGTTCGGCATTGTCGTTTTCCGGATGGCGGATCGTCAGATCCATCAGGATGGCCGGGTCCTTCCACAGCGAGGCCGCCGCCAGCATAACGGAAGAGACCGCTCCGAGGATATCGCATTCGCAGGCCACGAACAGCCCGTCTTCCCCGTTCAAATCGCCCCAGCCGGCACAAGGCATGATCCCGTACGGGACGCTGAAGGTCCTCCAGCACTCGCTGGCAAAGCACGTGCACCGGTATTTCTCCGCCAGGTTCAGGAAGGCTGCCTCCATCGCCGCCATGTTGCGCAGCTGCACCTCCTCCATCGGGGAGGCATCATAAGTCTCTTTCAGCCTGGCCAAGATCTTGTCTGCCTTCTCGGAGCCGTTCTCAAGCACGGACTTGATCTCCATGCTCATCTCGGTGTAATCGATGGTGACGATCTCGATCCCGTATTTCTCGAGCAGCTCGTTCTCATTCACCTTGACGGTTAAGAAGGTCCTCGGCCGCACGCTGATCTGCCCGACACGCAGGCCGCGGAACGCCTTGACGACAGCGGCCACACGGACGAACCGCTCAAGCCCTTCCTTAAACGTATCGGAGTCCATGCGGCAGTTCTCCAGATACGTGAACGGGACGTTGTAGTGGTCTAAGATGCTACCGCTGGCAAACAGCCCGCACTGGGTGTCCGTCTGCCTCGGCCCGAAGGCCGGAGGGGCATCATCCCGGGGCCCCCATAACAGCAGGGGCTTGCCGACAAGCTTCCCTAAGATGGCGACGGATTCTTCCGCTCCGAAATTGACATGCGGGACGATGACCGCATCCACTTCCTGGTCCCGGAAGTACTTTGCCGCACGCTCGGCCTCATCGGGGAAGATAAGGAGGCCTTCGTCATTGAGGAAGTCTACGTTGACGACTTCCACGCCAAGCCCGTCCATGATCTCCCGGATCTTCTCCTCCGCTTCCGCTTTCCTCTCGTGCGCAAAATGGAGTTCAAAGTCCCTTGTGTCGCGCCGTGTCGGCGCCAGCCCGATCTTTATTTTTTTCTCCATCAGTTCGGCCCTCCCATTTTTGCAAACAGCCACATGGCATCCGTATCCAGTTCAAGTTCGACATGAGGCGGCCGCACGCACGGCTTCGCTTGAAGTGTCAGGACGGACTCCTTGAGGCCGTCCCCCGTGACCCGCACCCGGACCTGCCCGGGCTTCGTGGTGCTCCGGATGATCAGCTGGCAGTTCCCTTCGAACAGCTTCCTGTCAGCCTTGTTTGCCGCATCGGCGTCGTACGCGTCATTATTCGACAAGGCAAGCACCGTTGCCGGGCCTTCCACCTCCACGTGTACCGGAAGTTCGGCCCACTCGGCAGGGATGCCGTTCTCATCAGCGGTGCTGATGCGGATGATCGCAACGGACGCCCTGTCGGCAGGGATCTCTGCCTTGTCTGCCCGCAGGACTATAGCATACGGCTTCCCGCTCGTCCTGACCTCATCCTGTGCGGCCTTCCTGCCTTCGCAATACCCGACCGCTGTAAGCGTCCCCGGCCGGTACGTTACGGAAAACTCTGTCCGCTCGTAGGGGTTCACTTTCTTTCTTCCAAGCGACACCCCGTCCTGGAACAGTTCCACTTCCCCGGCGTTGGAATAGACCTTGACAATGACGGCCTCTTCTTCCTTGCCCTCGAAGTTCCAGTGCTTCGGCCAGATCTTCACGAACGGCTTCTTCTCGTCCCACATCTGCCGGTAGAACCACGTGTTTTCTTTCGGTTCCCCTGTCGGGTGCACGATGCCGCTCCGGGAAAAGAGCCTCGGCCACCCACGGGACTCCCCGCGGTACCCGAATGCGACCCATTTGAACATCCCCATCATAAACGGCCGGGTGTCCACGGCTTCCCAGTCCTCGCCGCTCCCGTCCCCCATGATGTCGAACTTCATCATCTTCCCGCCGATCTCGGATGCCACGAGCGGGATGTCCGGGAACTTCGCATGGATCTCGTCAAACAGCGGGATCTGGTAGTTGATTCCGATGACGTCCGATATCGCGGCGACACCGCTTTCTTCAAGGCAGCCGTCATGCATCGCCATCATGATCGGGAGCTTCTTGTCAAACCGCCTTGCATGGAACCTCATGCTGCGCATGATACGCTGCCCGCGCTCCGTTCCCTGCATCGGCTCTTCATTGGCCATGGACCACATGATAATGCAGGGGTGGTTCCTATCCCGCCTGAACATATGCTCCAGTTCCGCAAGGCCCTCTTCCGAACTGTCAAACCACCGGTTCTCGTCCATGACCAAGATCCCAAGGCGGTCGCACAGGTCGAGCACTTCCGGCGTCGGGGGGTTATGCGAGCACCGGTAGGCGTTGCACCCCATCTCCTTTAGGATCTTCATGCGGTATTCGCGGACCCCGTCCGGCACGGCCACGCCGAGGTTTGCGTGGTCTTCATGCGCGCACACGCCTTTTAACTTGATGGGCTTCCCGTTGAGAGTCATCCCCTCCACGGAATATTCCACTGTCCGGAACCCGAACGCCGTATCATAGGTATCAAACGGCTCCGTGGCACCTTCCCCTACATCAAGCAATTCCGTGCGCATCGTATAAAGGATAGGGTCATCAACATCCCAAAGCCCCGGGTCCTTTACGCGAAGCGTCATGCAGGCCTCGGTAATGCCCCGCGCCAAAGCGGTCACTTCCTGCTCGCCCTGTGCCACGGCGCCCCCATCCGGGCCAAGGATGGATTGCCTTATAAGGACGGGCTTATCCTCAAACAGGATGCTGCGGATCCTTGCCTCGACCGGCACGTCCCATACGGACCCATCCTGCGTTTTTTCAATCCTCTCGGGATCTACATAAGTCCCCCACGTCTCCACGCTGATAGGGGCGGTCTTTACCATCCAGACATGCCGGTAGATCCCTGCCCCTTCGTACCACCAGCCCTCGAAGGTCTTGGTGTCAACATAGACGGAGACCTCGTTCAGCATGTCCCCGTAATTCACGCAGTCCGTGATGTCGACGCAAAAGGACGTGTACCCGCAGAAATTGCGGTACAAAAGATGCCCGTTGACCCACACCACCGCATGAGTCACGACCCCGTCGAACTGCAGCTGGATGCGGTGCCCTTTATCGGACGGGTCCAGCTTGAACAGCCGCCGGTACCACCCGTTTTCCCGGCGCAGGTACCCTTCCGTGTCACCGACGGAAAAGTCTACCTTACTCCCGATGCAGTAATCATGCGGGAGGTCGACCACTTCCCAGTCCATGTCATAAAAACTGGGTGCCGCCGGGCCGGTCCCCCGTTCCGCCTTGGTGTGATAATAGTAGTACATCATATTTTTCGGGACCGGCCGCTCCATGTTGTCCAGATGGAAACGCCACCCGAAATCCATTGACAGTTTTTCGCGCATGCTAAGCTCCTTGCTACAGGGCCCCGCCCGCCCATATAGGCAGGCGGGGCCTCTCAAGCTCTCGTCTCCCGTCCTGACCGTAGCTTTTCTTACTCACGGCCAAAGATGGGCATCACGCCACGTTAGTCTACGAATGCGTGATACTGCTCTGTCCAAACCTTGCTGAAGATCTTTCCTTCAGATTCCCAGGCGCTCTTGACGGCGTTGTTCCATTCGGTCTCGCCCCATTCGCCGGTAACCACCTTGGCACAGGCTTCATTGATGGTCGTATCGGAATCGCCCACCAAGAATTCTGCCTCGGTGCCCGTCAAGTCATAAGGCACGAACCAGTCACAAGGGGCTATCACATCCAGCGTGTTGATTTTATCCTGCAGCTTCTTCTGCTGGAACGGCCGCCAGTTCTCTTCCGAAACAAACTGAACCGGGTAAACGGTGTCGTCGTACCATTCATTCAGCAGGTACAGGCTCAGGTACCGGTCGCTGTTGCCCTCGAGCAGCTTATATTCCGTCTTGGATTCGTTCGTGTATTCCCACTCGCTTCCTTCCACGCCGCGCAGGGTCAGCATGTAGTTCTCGTTGTTGTCGAACATCCAGTTCAGGAGCTTCGCTGCCCACATGGCATTCTTGCTGTTCTTGTTCAGAACCAGTTCAGGCTGGTACTCGGGGTTGATGCCCCAGGCACCGCACCCGCCGCTCGGGAAATCCGTGAAGTTGCCAAGGGAGACCCATTCCACCTTCGAATCCGGGTTGTTCTCCAAAATCACGGTCGAGGAGCCGACACCGGCGTTATACGGCCCGGTCCAGCCGCCGACACGGTCTGCGGAGATAAGGTCAAACCCGTCCTGGATCGCCATGGTCTGGTATTCGCTGTACAGCCAGCCGTTCTTATACCACTTCTGCAGTTCTTCCAGAAGCAGGTAGCTGTTCTCATGCATATACCAAGGATAGATTTCGCCGTCAGCCGTCAGGTAGTGATCCCCGTAGAAGCCCAGATAGAACGGGCGGAGGTTCTGGTTCTCCATGAACAGGAACGTCATCATCGGGATCTCGTTGTCGCTGCCATTCAGGTTATTGTCAATGACACCCTGGAAGTAAGCTTCCAGTTCCGCCATCGTGGTCGGGCACTTCATGCCCATCGCATCCAGCCAGTCCTGACGGATTGCCGGGATGAACTGCTTGGAGAAGTACTCTTTGCGCGGGAGCGCGTAGATCGAGCCATCCGAAAGCGTGCAGCCCTTTAACGACTCATCGTTTAAGCGGTTCGCCACATTCGGCATATACTGCAGGTATTCGTCCCACGGCTGCAGGGCGTTCTTCTGATAGTACTGGCTCCAGTTGCCGCCACTTTCTGTGATGTTTAAGACATCCCAGTTGTCGCCGCCGGTGATCATCAGGTTGACTTTTTCAGCCCAGGAATCCTGAGGGATGATCTGCAGTTCGAAATCAATGCCGGACTGCTCTTTGATCATCTGGTAGATCGCGTCATTACTGGTCTTGTTCTCGTAGTTGTTGTTGCTTCGCACGACGAAGATAACGGGCTCTGTCTGAACCTCTTCCGTCCCGCCCTGCGAGGAAGGCTGTGCCGGCGTAGTTGCGTTGGTCCCGGACGGCGCCGCGGTGCTTCCGTTTGTTCCATTGGTGGGGGTAGTGGGATTAGAACAAGCCACGATCCCTAAGATCAGGGAGACACACAGCACCAGGCTAATGATTTTCGATATTCTTTTTTTCATTTCCTGCCCTCTGCTCCTTTTGCTTTTGCAGTGATGCCCCTAGCTGCCCCTCCATTTAACGGCAGGCCAGAGGCGGTTGCCCCCGTATCACGGCGCCCGGGATACCTTACGGGTTAGGCATTGCGGGCTTGGCTTTACGGGTTTCGTTACTACTTGCGGGTAAGTGCGGGTCAACCTTTTACGGACCCGATCATCACCCCCTTGACGAAGTACTTCTGCACGAACGGGTACACACACAGTATCGGAATAGTTACAACGATAATACATGCCATCCGGATCGCCTCGGCCGGCGGCCGGACCATGTTGCTGTTAGCAGACAGGTCAAAGACATTGGCGCTCGCAATGATCTGCTGGAGGAGGTATTGGACCGGCCACAGTTCCCGTTTGGAAACATACAGCATGGCGTCCCACCAAGTGTTCCAGTGGAAGACTGCCGTGAACAACGCTATGGTCGCGATGGCCGCCTTTGACAGCGGCAGGGTGATCCTCGTAAGGATTACGAAGTCATTCGCGCCATCTATCCTCGCGGAGTCTTCCAGGGACTCCGGGATCTGCATGAAGAAGTTCCTCAGGATGATCAGATGGAACGGGTCGATCAGGTGCGGAAAGATGTAGACCCAGTAGGAATTCGTCAGGCCAAGCGAACGGATCAGCAGGAAGTTGGCAATCATGCCTCCCGAGAACCACATCGTAAACGTGACCACAAACGTCAGGACCTTCCTAAGGGGGTAATCCCTTCTGGACAGCGGGTATGCGAGAAGCGTCGAGATTGCCAGCGTGATAAGCGTCCCAGCCACCGTCCGGAAAAGCGTGATGCCGTAGGACCTCCAGATGTTTTTCGCCGTAAAAATGTATTTATAGCCGGTGGCGTCGAGCTTATGCGGGAAAAGCCGCAGGGGGTTTAAGGCGCGCTCCGCGTCACCCATCAGGGAATGCCCAAGGACGTACAGCATCGGATACAGCATAGCCGCGCAGACAAGGACCATGAATACCGTATTGATGATCTGGAAGGTAATTTCACCACGGGATTTTTTCATTGCCCACTCCTTTCCTCACACCGCTCCTTGATCATGCCTTCCTGCCGCCGTCAGAACAGCCCTTCCGACCCCAGCTTCTTAGCGGCTTTATTGGTCAGCAGGATCAGGAAAAGCGAGACAACGGATTTACATAGCGTGATAGCTGATGTATAGGAGAACTTGCTGCCGACGATACCTGTCCGGTAAATATAAGTCTCAAAGACATCTGCCACTTCATATACGCTGTCGCTGTACATCGTATAGATCTGCTCAAAGTTATCCGACAGGATCTTGCCCATCTGCAGGATCAGCATGATCGCCACGATTTCGCTGATGGAAGGAAGCGTGATGTAAAACATCTTCTGGAACCGGTTCGCGCCATCCAGTTCCGCCGCTTCATACTGCTGCATATCGACGCCGGAGATCGCAGCCAGGTAAACGATTGTCCCGTACCCTACTGTTTTCCAGATCTCGCTGATAATAAGCAGCGCCCTGAAATGCTTGACGGATGCCATGTAATAGACCGGTGCCAGCCCGTACTGGGCGCGCAGGCCGTTTAACGGGCCTTCTGTCCCGACAAGGATCCGCAAAAGCCCTGCCACCACGACCCATGAAAGGAAGTAAGGGATATAGGTGATGGTCTGGACGGACTTCTTGAACTTCTGATTTGTGATCTCATTGAGCAGCAATGCCAACAGGATCGGTGCAGGGAAGCAGAACAGCAGCCGTAGGCCGCTTAAGATCAGCGTGTTCCGCAAAAGCCTTGAAAACTGCTCCGAACGGAAGAAGATCTTAAAGTACGTCAGCCCGATGAAATCGGCATCCAGGATCCCTTTGAGGCCCCCTGCCGCGCCGTTATAATTCTTGAACGCGATGATCAGGCCGTACATGGGGACGTATTTGAACAGGATAAAATACGCCAGCCCGGGCAGGACCATCAGATTCAGCAACCAGTATTTCCTGAAGAATTTTTTCATGTCTATGCCTCCCCTTGCCGTCACGGGAAAACTCTTCATCTGATTCCAGTTTCAGGTAGGAAAAACGATCAGGGAATAATATCGCTTACTGGCAGGCGGTGTAGACGTTTACGCCGTGCTTCCATACAGACTTCACATTCTTAAGGTCCCCGATCTGTTCAGCCGGGTTTCCGGACACCACCAAAAGGTCTGCTTCCAAGCCCTCTGCGAGGGTCCCGGTCACATCCTGCAAATCCAGGATCTTTGCCCCGTTCTGCGTACCAGCCTGGATAGCCTCCAGAGGGGTCAGGCCATATTCGACCATGTACTCCAGCTCCCGGTAGGTGATCACGTTGAACTCGTCCACGGAGACATCCGTCCCCGCCCCTACAAGGACCCCGGTATCATAGAGCTTGCGCAGGTTGTCACGGTATGCATCCCTCGCCTTCACCCAGACAGCCGCGTCCTTCCGGTGCGCTTCCTCGGCCTGCTTGGCGTGTTCTGAGTAGACCATCGCGGTCGGGACCCAGGCGATCCCTTTGCGCTTCATCTCTTCCGCCTGCTCCACGCTCATGTAAGTGCCATGCTCGATGGTATCCACCCCTGCATCGATGCACATCTGGATGGTTACCGGGACACCGGAATGCACCGCAATCTTGCGGTTGCGGCGGTGGCATTCATCCACGGCGGCGTCCAGTTCTTCCTGGGTAAATTCCGGGATGAACTCGCGCTTGCTGGTCAGCAGCTTGATCCACTGCGCGCCGTCCTGCAGATTCTTCCTTACGCGGCGGCGGACCTCCCACGGGCCGTCCGCTATATCGCCACCTTCCGGGAACTCGCTCCCGTGCCCGCCGGTCATGCAGATTCCGTTCCCGCAGGGGATAATCCGGGGGATCGGCTCATCAAGGATGCCGTTTTCATCGGCCCACACGAGGGATGCCACCAACCCGTTCTTATCCGCAACGGAACGGATGGTCGTAACGCCCATCCGGAAGGCCTTCCTGGCATTCCTTAACGTGACGTAGGCATGGCTGAAGTCTCCTCCCGCATACCCGAACGGCCGGTGGTCCCACCCGCTTAAATGGACGTGGAGGTCGATCAGCCCCGGAAGGATCGTGCACCCATCAAATTCCACGGCCTCCCCGTGGAAGCGGGAACAGACCTGCTCCCTGCTGCCGACCCCGAGGATCGCCCCGGTCGACTCTGATATGGCTACCGCGGCCGGGCTGATCACGGTGGAGCCGTCCCCAGTCACCGCCCTGTCCGCACATAAGATCCTGACTTTCCCTCCGGTTTCCAAAACGTCCTCCTTTAAAAGATCCGGTACTCGATACTCCTGACCCTCTTCTGCCCTGCGGCAAGGATCGGCTCTCCCGCGATGTGGTTGTGAACGCTGTCGCCCCCGCACTGCGGCTGGAGGCACAGCCCGATGAACCCGCGATAGGCCTTCCCGCCCTTGCCTGTGTAATCCATGTCTTTAAAATCCGGGAGGTAAAAGTGGAGGCACGGCATGTCTGTCCGGATCTCCACCCTCCTGTCCGTCCCTTCGGCCGCGATCTCGGCATTTATGCCCTTCCCCGGCGCCTTCAAGACGTAATCGTGGTCAAAGCTCCCGCCAGTCAGTGCCATCTGCGGGTCCGCCACTTTCAGGCAATCCCGCAAAAGCTTCCCTTCCCGCAGATCGAGCGGCGTCCCCGCTACCGGGTAGGATTCCCCGTCGGGATACCCGTCCCCGCCGATCCTTACAGTCTCGTCCGAAGCGATCCTCACCCTGTGCAGGTCGGCATTCCCTTCCCCGTTCCCGTAAAGGTTCCAGTACAGGTGGTTGCCTATCCCCACCAGCGTGTCCTGATCGCAGGTTGTTTCATAGGTGATCCTAAGCGTATCGCTCCCGGTCAGGCGGTAGGTCACGTAAAGGTCTAAGTTCCCGGGATACCCTTCCTCGCCGTCCGGGCTTTTAAGCAGGAAGGTGACATGGTCGGGCGCGGCCTCTTCCGTCTGGAATACCCGTTTATCAAAGCCACGCGCGCCGCCATGGGAATGATGGGCCCCGCGGTTCGGTGTTAACGAGACGGCCTTCCCGTTCCAGATATAGGAGGCGCCGCAGACCTTCCCGGCATAGCGCCCGAGCGTTACGCCAAACATCGGCCCAAACGTCGTCTGGAGCCTCTGGTCCTCAAAGCCAAGCAGGATGTCCCGGTCCCCGTTGCTTTCAGGGACGATCAGGGAAAGCGCCGCGGCGCCCAGATTCGAAACCGTCAGGCGGAGGCCGCTTTCGCTGCCGACCGTATAGTTCTTGACCGGGATCCCGTCACACTCAAACCCAGCATCTGCCATCCTCATACCTGGCTTCCTCCTAAGGGCCGGCAGCCCTTTCCCGAATAACCTTCAGCCTTGCTGCTTACAGGATCGAGCGGCTCTTGTAATAAGCCTCCCATTTCTCCTGAACCCCTGTCAGGATCTGCCCCGTCTCCATAAAGTGCCGTGTTGTCTGCAGGTCAGGGATCCCGGCCCTGCCGCCTTGGACCGTGCACTTTATCGCGCTGACTGCCGAGGCGAATCTGGCGCTCTCCCGGTTGTCCCACCCGGCAAGCATCCCGTAAATGAATGCCCCGTGATAGACGTCCCCGGCGCCGGTCGTATCGACCGGGGTGATGTTGTGATACGCATCCCCGTCAAACCAGCCGTCATCATCGTACCCGGCATATCCTTTATCGCCCAGCGTGACGATGACGGTCCCGGGGCCCTTTGAGGAGAGCTCTTTTAAGGCATCCTGTTGGTCCTTCTTTGACAGGCCTTTGCCGAACATCCCCTCAAAATAGAATTCCGAGCAGATAAAGACGTCCACCATCCCGAGATGGCCTGCAATCTCTGGCGTGAAGCGATCCGCATCAAATACGACCCTTCCCCCGGCTTCCCGGATCCATGCCGCCCCTTGGCAGGCCGCATCGCTCACATCCCACAAATGCAGGGCGTCGCTGGCCTTGATCACTTCGCGGTCCAGTTCCGACGGGAGGATGCTGCGCATATCATATCTCCCGATAAAGCTCCGCCCCCCTGTCTCCTGCTCCGATAAGGCAATCGTTAAGTTGGTCTGGCCGCCTTCTATGACGGCCAGGTGGCTGACATCCACGCCGCAATCCTGCAGCTCCTGTACGCAGAAGCGCCCGGCTGCATCATCTCCCACGGTGGAAAACAGCACGGCATCTACCCCGAGGCGCTTCACCGCCGTCAAAGCCGTAGGCACCTTGCCTCCGCCTTGGCAGCTCGTGCCAAGCAGCGGGCTCATCATGTCCTTTGCCGGGATCCTTGTCGTATGTGCCAGAACGTCTAAGCACAGCCCGCCGATCCCCGATACCTTCTTTCCCATACCGCTGCCTCCGTGCCGGGAGTTCCCCTTTGCCGCTTCCTTATCCGAAGATCCGGTGATAGGCCTCGTCGAACGAGGCAAACGCCGCATCATCGAGCATCGTGTCAAACGCCTTGGCATTCCTGGCCGCCCGCTTCGGGTTCTTGGTCCCGACAAGGGCGGAGGTCATACCCTTTTGCGCCAGCACCCACTGGATGGCCGCATCCGCGGTGGAGATCCCCTTCTCTTCGGCGGCCTTTTCCACCACGTCCACTACCTTCCTGCAGCGGGCAAATTCTTCTCCCTGAAGGAACGGGTAGAAGAAGGTCCTGCGGTCCCCTGCCTCGAAGACCGGCTCTTCCTTATACTGGCCGCTGAGCATCCCGCCCGCCAAGGAGGCGTACGAGAGGACGCCGATGCCGTTTTCCGCACAGAAGGCAAGGGTCTCTTCGTTCTCACGTGTCAGCATGGAGTACCTAAACTGCGCGCAATCGATAGTCCCGTACTTCATGGCTTCTTTCAACTGCCCCGCATCGTAATTCGAAAGGCCGATCATGCGGATCTTCCCTTCCCGGCGGAGCTTCTCCGCGGCCTGTATGCTCTCTTCAACAGGCGTATCCGGGTCCGGGTAATGGAAGAAGTACAGGTCGATATAGTCCGTACCCAGCCTGGTGAGGGACTCCTCAACATCCCTGCGGATGCCGGCTTCGGTCAGGTCATGGTCAAGCGCGCCTTTGGCAGGATTGAAATGGGCGCCGCCCTTGGTCGAAAGGATCACCTCGTCCCTGCGGCCCGCAAGCGCTTTGCCCACCAAGATCTCAGACCTGCCTCCCCCGTAACTGGCAGCCGTATCGATCAGTGTGATCCCGGCGTCCATCGCGGCAAGGACTGTATCGATGGCCTGCTTATCATCCACGGCCCCCCACACATTCCCGGCCAGTTCCCATGTCCCGAGCGAGATTCCCGAACATTTGATCCCTGTTTTACCGATTTCCCTGTAGATCATTCCGCCACCTCTCTGTTATCTTCTTCTGTTATCTTCTCTACGTGCCGACGGTGCTTTATGAGGCCTCCGTTGACTGTGCGTTTTCGACTTTCCCTCCGCCGACTTTGAATGACAGATCCGACATATACATGACAGCACCCTTGATATAAGGGTCTGTGCCGCTTAATGACTTCCCCTTGCTGTATCGGGAATATTCCACCTCGACATCGGAATAGAGTCTCAGGTTGTTGAAATGGATCAGCTTATCTTTCAGCATATTCAGGAATACGTCACCGGAGAGGGAGAATACCCCTTGCAGGATGATCTTCCGCGAACTGTAGATGCTGAAGATGTTGTACAGCAGGATGGAGCTGTAATTCACGATGTGTTTCATCAGGTCAAGGGCAAACACATCCTGCCTTCCTCCGTGGATGAATATATCCTTTATGTCGAAAGTC
Organism: uncultured Lachnospiraceae bacterium; assembly: GCA_946405185.1. GTDB lineage: Bacteria > Bacillota > Clostridia > Lachnospirales > Lachnospiraceae > CAKQHB01. Next base: position 8,745 of record CAMJGH010000029.1, on the reverse strand, counting down.
CCTGCCTCGATAAGCGGGATAAGCGCCGAATCCGGGTACCTGCCGCGTACCCGGTTCACATAATCATCGACGCTTTCCTTGGAAAGGAGCGACTGCAGGCATCCCATCCTCCCGCAGCGGCAGGGGATCTTCGAGGACGGGTCGAGAATGATATGGCTGAAGCCCCCCTCGATGCCGCTGCTGTTTTCCATCAGCTGGTTCCCGGAAAAAATACTGCACCCCAGCGTCCGGTTCTCGTCCCAGTTGATCACGATGCGGGAACTCTGCGACCTCGCGTCGACAGCCAGTTCGGCATAAGCGGCAAACACGCTGGCATTATTCAGCACGACGCGCGTATCGAAAGGAAGCCTATTTTTTAAGTCGTTGCAAATAGGGAGGTTCCCTTCCCAGGGCCTGTGGGCCGACTGCAAGATCGTCCCCTTCCGGGTATTCACGATGCCGTCATACCCAATGACCACGCCGATCACCTTGCTGTAAGGGATATGCAGGGACTCAAGCATCTGGACGACGCTGTCAGCTGCCATCTGCAGGACCTTCCCGTCTTCGTAGTCGGCATCCTCCGGCGTATCCATCCGGTAATACCCGATCCGGTTCCCGCAATAATCCGCTACCGTGCAGGAGATATGGCGGGCAAATCCCATGGACAAGAACACGATGTAGCCAAATGCGGCATTCAACCGGTACAGAACGGGCTTTTTCCCGCCTTCTGAAGTGGACATCCCCGTACCGCTCTGGATGATCCTCTCTTCCTGCACCATCTCCGCAAACAATTTTGAGATCGTCGTCTTGGAAAGCCCGGTCCTCTCGGACACTTCCAGCATGGACAGGTCCCCGCTCTCCCGGAATAAATCAACTGTAAGCGCTTTGTTGTACTCTTTAATGTCTCTGGGCTTTACCCCGCTCTGCGCACTGCTCTCAAATGCCATTCGGTCGCCTTAACCTTTCTTTTTTTGTGGAACCCCTCACCACATACCCTATAGGTCTACTCTGCTACTCTCTTGACCATACAATACACCGCCCCTGCAGCCTCTGTCAATAGTCAACTAAGTTGATAAACACAATTTCCGCTTTGCCCTTGTTGCACACACTAAATAGGAAGCGATTGCGTCAGTATGTGCATTTTCGACAATAAACCCCGCTCAATTTTAGTTATTACGCTTTGTTTACAAACTAACTTTTCTGGGTTAGTATGAAATCGCGAGTTAACCAATGCATACAAACACACACAGTAACGGGTTGGACGAGATCCAACAGCACTTCCTTCCCCCCGAAGCCTGGATGGCGAAAACGGGATCGCCAAAAAGGTCCACAGGAGGAAAAAACAATTCACAGGAGGACAAAAATGTGGCTGAGAAACGAATTCTGATCGAATGGCCTTCTTTGGGCGCAAAGGTCCAGATGTGCAAGACCGACAAGAACGCAAAAATGTTTGATGAGTATTGCAAGCGTCTGCCCTATCACGCCCTGCAGATCCACGCCATGGTGGCCGGTTACCAGTGGTATCACTACAGCCCCTGCATCGTGGACGAAGTCAACGACCTGATCGACTACAACCCCCGTCTGGACCAAATCGATGACGGGTGGCTGCTGTGGACGCCGTTAGCAGGCCTTGTCGGCTGTGCCTATGGTCACAACACCGAGTATCTGAAAACCATTCCGATCGCCAAGGTGCGCGACGAAGATCTGGAGACCCTCCGCAATGTCGGCAAACGTATCTGGGAAGCCGTCATGTACACGAAGGAAGTGATCGAAGTCCGCTACAGTGTGATCGAAGTCTAAGGAGGTGCGGTAGATGAACGCTAGATGTGAAGAACTCGCCCGTATTCTGGATGAAGAAAGGGAAAAACTCACCCTGAACGAGCCTGATGACAGCAAGCGCATGCGTCTCGGGCTGATGGATCCGCCTGCCGGGGCCTACAACCAGTATTTCACGAACCACTTCTTTGCCGACGCCGAGATCCGCGGCCTGGGCATGAACATGAACACCATCGATCACTGCCTGCGTGATGACCGCTTCACCATGGAGCAGATCCGCGTGATCGCCGGGTACATGCTCCCCTTCAGCGGCGAATTCCTTGACTACGCCGGGCTGCGCGACACGTGGAAGTACCTGAAGGAGTTCATCGACATGATCAACTCCATCGATGAGAAGGAAGACCTGCGCAATGTCTGCCGTTCGCTGATGATCTACCTCAACTACGTGCATGCCTGGACCCACCTGATGGCACCTTGGGGCAACGGCGGCGCCGGCTACAACTTCCGCAGCAAAGAAGAGAACGAAGCGCTCTCCCGCTATTATCTCACGGAAGAAAGCCTGAAAGCCAACTATCCTTTTGACAGGGGCCAGAAGACGGTCTGAGTATAGCGGAACGACCAAGGGGGAGAGCTGCTTATTTGGCAGCTCTCCCCTGTATATCAGAAGGGAGAAGCCACATGACAGAACGGTTGCTGGATCTTAGCGGAAAAGTCGCCCTCGTGCTCGGCGCTGTCGGGAACCTGGGTACGAGTATTACGCAGTCCCTGATGGATCACGGCGCATCCGTTGCCATCAATTACTACAAAGGAGAGCAGGAGAAAGCCGACCGGCTCTTGGAAAGGCTGGACCCCGGGAAAAGCCGCATGCTCTCCCTGTTCTGCGATGTCAATGAAGAGGAGTCTGTCCGGGACTTCATGCAGGCCGTCAAGGACCGGTTCGGGCGGGTGGACATCCTCGTCAACCTCGTCCATAACCCGGAATTCGTCCCCAAGAAGGTCACGGACATGGACTGGGCCGACTGGCGCAACCACCTGATCGCCCAGAAGGGCCATTTCCTCCTCTGCAAGTATGCTATCCCCATCATGCGGGAGCATCAATACGGGAGGATCATCTACATCTCCGGCGGGCTGGCAGTCCGGCACATGGGCGGCAGCGCTGCCTTTGCGGCTGTCAAGAGCGGGCTCACGGCATTTTCCAAGACCCTCGCCATCGAGGAAGGCCCGAACAACATTACCGTAAACATCGTAGCGCCCGGCAAGATCACTTCCTTAGAGACCGACGGCGAATTCTCTTGGAACGACAAAGAGCAGGAACTTCTGGAACGCACGCCCCTGCGCCGCTTCGCCACGCAGGAGGATGTAGCGGATGCTGTCCTGTACTTTGCGTCCCCCCTCGCCGATGCCATGACGGGGCAGACGCTGTACGTTGCCTGCGGAGAGATCATGCTGTAACGCCGGCGTGAAAGGAGCCCCTATGAGCCTATTAAGCAATAAGACCGCTGTCGTATTCGGGGGCAGCGGGAAACTCGGAAAAGCGATCGCTACACGCCTTCACGAAGAAGGGGCTTCGGTGGTGATCCATTATCACGCCAATAACCGGGCGGCCGAAGCCCTTGCCGCAGAACTTGACCCCTCCGGGAAGACCGCCATCGCCATCCGGGCAGATGCCATGGATGCATCACAGGTAAAAGCGCTGTATGGCCAGGCCATCAAGGCGTTCGGGTCCCTCGATATCGTCGTCAACACGGTCCACCCGCCCTTTGACCCGGCTTTTGTCGCCGACTCGAAGGAGGAGGACTGGGGGCGCCACTTGGATGCCTTGAAGAGCCATTATCTGATCTCCCGTGAAGCGCTTCCCCAGATGCGAGCCCAGCATGGCGGCCGCATCATCTATGTGTCCGCCGCCCTCGCGGTGCGCTATGGGGAAGGGTGTTCCATGTACACCACCATCAAGCGCGGGTTAAACGGCTTCTGCCGCACGCTCGCCATGGAAGAAGGGAAAAACAACATCCTCGTGAACATCGTCTGCCCCGGCGGCATCGCCGATGCCCAGACCCAGCAGGGCGATGACTGGGATGAGATGGCCGCGGAATTCATCAAGAAATGCCCTCTCGGAAGGCTGGCCACCTCCGAAGAAGTTGCCAATACGGTCCTGTATTTTGCATCGCCCTTATCGGAAGGGATCACCGGCCAGACGCTTTTCGTCGCCGGCGGCGAGATCATGCTCTGACAGGCACCGGGCGCCATAACGGCTGCACAATCAACACTCGGAATACCGGAAAGGAAACAGGATCATGAAAAAATTCATCAATTCCCCTTTTGAGTTTGTCGATGAGCTCACGGAAGGGATCCTCAAAGCACATCCGGACTATTTCCGCTGCGTGGATGGTGACCTGCGTGCCATCGTCCGTGCAGATGGTCCGGTTGCCGGAAAAGTAGCCATTGCCACGGGCGGCGGCAGCGGCCACCTGCCGGTCTTCATGGGGTACGTCGGGAAGGGCCTGGCGGACGGCGCCTGCATCGGCAACGTCTTCTCCTCCCCCTCGACCGGGCAGATGAAGCGCGTCACTAAAGCGATCGATGCCGGGGCGGGCGTCCTGTACCTGTACGGGCGTTACCAGGGCGACATGATGAACTTTGATGACGCCGCCGAGGATATGGAGGATGACGGCATCCGCGTGGAGACCGTCGTGGTATCGGACGATATCGCTTCCGCACCGCCGGAGCGCCATCATGAGCGCCGCGGCGTCGCCGGCATCTTCTTCGCCTACAAAGTGGCCGGCGCCATGGCCGCAGAGATGGCCGACCTTGACGAGGTAAAGCGCGTCACCCAGAAAGCCGTCGACAACATGCGAAGCCTCGGCGTCGCCCTCGGGCCGTGCACCATCCCGGCCGTCGGCAAACCGAATTTCGAGATCAGCGATGACGAGATGGAAGTCGGCATGGGCATCCATGGCGAGCAGGGCGTGGAAAGGGTCCCGATGCGATCCGCCGATGAGATTGCTGCCCTCCTTGTCGAAAAGATCCTTGCCGATTTCCCGTACAAGGAAGGCGAGGAGGCGGCCGTTTTGGTCAACAGCCTCGGCTCCACCCCGCTCGAAGAATTATATGTCCTTTACCGCAAGATCGATGAGCTGTTGGCGGCAGCCGGCGTGAAGCCGTACCGCGTCTATGTGGGGCGGTATGCCTGCTCCATGGAGATGCAGGGTGCCTCCCTTACGCTGATGAAACTAGATGACGAGCTCAAGCGCCTGATCGATGCGCCGGCCGATTCCTATTTCTTCCGCCAGTCATAAAATCGATACCCGGATGAGACGATCTCATTCCAGAGGGAGGTCCTATGAAAGAACAACTGACGATCATGGACATGCCTGCGCTGATCGATTCAGCCGCTGAGTATATGGAACCCCGCCGCAGCGTCTTAGCCGAACTGGACTCCCAGACCGGCGACGGGGACATGGGCGTTACCATCGCCCTCGTCTTCCGCGCCGCCAAAGAGTGCGCCGGGGCCGTTACGGAAAGCCTTTCGCTGGACGCTTTTTTCCGGAACCTGTATGAAACGATCGGCGAGACCGCCCCTTCGACCTTCGGGACCTTCATCGCCACGATGTTCCGGACGATCGCGCGCAACGGCAAGGAGCTGGCGGCGATCGATGCGCAGACTTACCCGCAGCTGCTCCAGTGGGCAGCCGAAGGGGTCATGAACCGCGGGAAAGGCAAGCGCGGCGACAAGACCCTTCTGGATGCCTTAATCCCCGCCGCTGAAGCCGCCGCTGACCTTCTGGCGCGCCGTGCTTCCGATGTTCCTCCGAAATTAGGGGATGTTTCCCGGGCAGCCAGGGAGGCTGCGGAATCCGGGGCCAATGAAGCGGCCGGCATGGTCGCAAAAATCGGCCGGGCTGGCTACATGGGCGAGCGCACCATCGGGATGAAGGACCCGGGCGCCGAAGCCATTGCCATGCTTTTAGCGGCCATCGATGATTTCATTCAAAACTGATAAGGATATCAGATTACCTGAACGAAAATACTATATCTTTTGGAGGAACCTGATCTATGGAATACAAACTGGACGTCAAGACCCCGAAGTCATTCGCTTATGTCCGGCGTAACCTGCCGACCGTTACCGTTGAACAGCGGGAACGGGCACTCCAATCCACGCACTACAACGAATTCGCTTTCCCGGCCGGCATGCTGACGGTCGATATGCTCTCCGATTCCGGGACCACCTCCATGACGGACATGCAGTGGAGCTCCCTGTTCCTTGGCGATGAATCCTACGGCAGGAACAAAGGCTACTACGTGCTGCTTGATGCCATGCGTGACTGCTTCGAAAGAGGCGATGACCAGAAGAAGATCATCAACCTGATCCGGACCGGCTGCGAGGACATCGAGCAGATGATGAACGAGATGTACCTCTGCGAGTATGAGGGCGGCCTGTTTAACGGCGGCGCTGCCCAGATGGAGCGCCCGAACACATTCCTTGTCCCCCAGGGCCGCTGCGCAGAGAGCCTGCTCTTCGACGTGATCCGCCCGATCTTAGCCAGGAAGTACCCCGGGAAGGTCTTCACCATCCCTTCCAATGCCCATTTCGATACCACCGAGGGCAACATCAAGCAGATGGGCGCCATCCCGCGCAACCTGTACAACAAGGAACTGCTGTGGGAAGTGCCTGAAGGCGGCAAGTACGAGAAGAACCCCTTCAAGGGCAACATGGACCTTGAGAAGCTGCAGCGCCTGATCGACGTCGTCGGCCCCGAAAACGTGCCAATGATCTACTCCACGATCACCAACAACTCCGTCTGCGGCCAGCCTGTCTCGATGGCTAACCTGCGGGCAGTCAGCGAGCTGGCGCACAAGTACGAGATCCCCTTCATGCTGGATGCGGCCCGCTGGGCAGAGAACTGCTACTTCATCAAGACGAACGAGGAAGGGTACGCTGACAAGAGCATCCCGGAGATCGCCAAAGAGATGTTCTCCTACTGCGACGGCTTCAGCGCCTCCCTGAAGAAAGACGGCCATGCCAACATGGGCGGCGTCCTCGCCTTCCGTGACCGCGGTTACTTCTGGAAGAAGTTCTCCGACTTCAACGAGGACGGCTCGGTCAAGACCGATATCGGCATCCTGTTGAAGGTCCGCCAGATCTCCGCTTACGGCAACGATTCCTACGGCGGCATCTCCGGGCATGATATCATGGCGCTTGCCTGCGGCCTGTATGAGTGCTGCCGGTTCGATTATCTGGAAGAGCGCGTCTCCCAGTGCGAATACCTGGCCCAGGGCTTCTATAAAGCCGGCGTCCCCGTCGTGCTCCCTGCCGGCGGCCACGGCGTCTACCTGAACATGGACAAATTCTTTGATGGGAAGCGCTCCCACGAGAGTTTTGCCGGTGAAGGCTTCTCGCTCGAGCTGATCCGCCGTTACGGCATCCGCGTCTCCGAGCTCGGCGACTACAGCATGGAATATGACCTGAAGACCCCGGAGCAGCAGGCAGAGGTGGCAAACGTCGTCCGTTTCGCCATCAACCGCAGCCAGCTCTCGCAGGAGGCCCTCGATTACGTGATCGCCGCTGTCAAGGCGCTTTACGAAGACCGGGAGAGCATCCCGAACATGCGTATCGTCATGGGGCATGACCTGCCGATGCGCCACTTCCACGCTTTCCTTGAACCGTATCCGAACGAGTAACGGAAGAAAGCGAGGTATAGCATGCTGCGATTCTATCATTGCAACCACAGTGTGACGGACATCGACCGGAGCCGTGCTTTTTACGAGAAGGAATTCGGGCTGAAGGTCATGCGCGAGGTAAACGCCTATGGCGGTGACCTGCGCCTGATGTTCCTCGGTGACGGCATTACCGACTTCCGTCTGGAGCTCACCTGGTACAAGTCCCATCCCCAGCCTTTTGAGCTCGGGGACAAAGAGTTCCACGTTGCCTTCTACACGGACGATTTCGACGCAACGCTGGCCAAGCACCGGGGTGATGGGATCGTTGTGAAAGAAGAACTGGAGCACAGGCTGTACTACATCGAAGACCCCGACGGATATCAGGTAGAGATCGTCGAGATGCCTTCCGAATGATCCAAACAGTTTGGGGGCAGGTCCAAAACGGCCTGCCCCCTCGTAAGTCCATCATCTGATTTTTACAGGAGATAATACTATGAAAAAGAGCCTCTCCTCTTTCGCCGCCCCGGCCGCCATCGGGCCTTACTCGCCGGGAATCGACGCGGGGTCGACCATCTACCTTTCCGGCCAGCTCCCCGTTGACCCGGCCACGGGCAACTTCCCATCGGATGATATCGGCGAACTGACCGCCCAGTGCTTCAAAAACATCGAGGCGCTCTTAGCTGAAGCAGGCCTTGGCCTTTCCGATGTCGTCAAGGTAAATGTCTTTCTGGCAGACATGGCGGATTTTGCCGCTGTCAACGCCGTTTATGCCACTTTCTTTACAGAGCCATACCCTGCACGCTCCTGCGTGCAGGTCGCAGCTCTTCCGAAAGCTGCCAAGATCGAGATTGAAGTCATCGCCGTCAGGGGATAACCGGGGGCAAATATGCAAGAAGGCAAGCCGGCGGCATGTCGTGACCGCTTATCATGGCAAGCGTTTGCAATTCCGGTATGCAATTAACGGACGATGCGGGAGCAGGAGCCGCCTGCTCCCGCTTTTTGCGCACAAGTCCGCTTCGCTATCCTTTCCTGTCGCCGGTAAGTCCCGCAATCCCTGCAGTATTGTGACTGGGCGGGGTTCATTGACCCACACTTTGAACAGCGCCAATCTTTCCCGCCGCTAGTCGCACACGCCAGCCCGATGATTTTCGTCTTTGCAGGTGTCGGCTTGTTAGCAGCAACCCCTTTCAGCCCTTTTTCAAGTTTCAAGCCAGACAACATCATAAATATCCGGTGGATCTCATCCACGGCTCGGCGTTTCCTCATGGGACTGTCCAAAGTGCGGTATGCATCATCTTCGCGATGAGAATGCAGCTGTCAACATCCGCAACG
>CAMJGH010000028.1 GCA_946405185.1 uncultured Lachnospiraceae bacterium | reverse complement strand
GGGCGGGCATTTGGCGGAGGCAAAAAAGCAAGGAGCGAGGATGAAGCCGGGAAGGAACGCCGGTGCCTGCGTATTTATTCCTCTGTCAAGGTATGATCATAAGGGTTTGAAATCACTGGCAGGATGCTTACATAGCGGACACACGAAATCCGCCGGCAGCTCCTCGCCTTCGTAGATGTACCCGCAGATGGTGCACACCCACCCCTTCTTCTTGGGCGCGGGAGCGGGCTTGGGTTTGATGTTCGCAAAGTAGTAGGCATAGGTGGCCGAAGGCGTGTCATCGAACACATCCCCGTCCGTCACCTCCGCGATGAACAGCAGATGGCTCCCCAGATCCAGCCGGTAGAGGACCTTCCCCGACAGATACCCGTTGCAGTGGTTCCGGATGACCGCCACCCCGTTCTCCGCGCGGGAGAACTCAATGTCCGCCATCTTGTCCACCGTACGCCCCGACTGGAAGCCGAAGTGCTTAAACGTATCAAACGTGGCCGCCTCACTCAGGATGGACACGTTGAACACGCCGGTCTTGTCGATCATCTCGCACGTAAAGTTGGCCTTATTCACCGCGATGCTGATGGTGTTCGGTTCACTGGCCACCTGCGTCACCGTATTGATGATGCAGCCGTTGTCCTTGCTGCCGTCGCGGGCGGTACAGACAAACAGGCCGTAACTGAGTTTCTGCATGGCTTTCATGTTCATAGACGCCTCCTTTCCGGTCGGTCTTTGAAACCGCTTTCATCCGGTTTGTTCATCATACCATAAACCGGACGCAAAAAAAAGGCCGACGGGATGAACCGCCGGCCTTTTCAAGAACTGTTTTCGGATCAGATGCCCAGGGCACCCATATCGTTGATCCTTTTATCCATCTTTTTATAGCCGTAGCGGAAGTCATCCATGCTCTGGATCAGATTGCGGACGGCATTGCGCCCCTAGTGTCATAAAATCTTTCACGTTGCAATCTCTGTCTTCACTCGGCATAAAAACGGCATACCCGGGTTTGGACGGGTATGCCGTAAGGGATAAAACCGTATGTTTAGCCGGCTGCCTCGCTCCCCTCCGCCGGGAAAGCCTTGTGGAAGACGCGCACGCAGGCCGTGTTCATGAAGATGGCCGTGATGATCCACGAGACGGGATAGACCAGGATGAGCATTTCGGGCGTGCGGTGGAGCGGGAAGATGAACCACACGTAGACCAGCCGCAGCACGCAGGTGCCGAACACCGTGATCAGCGTGGGCACCATGGAGTGGTTCATGCCGCGCATGGCGCCGGCCGGGATCTCATAGGTGCCGCACAGGAAGTGCACCGACACCTCGCACATCAGCCGCACCATGGCGTAGTGGATGACCGCCTCGTCCGTGGTGAACAGATGGATCAGCGGGTGGCGGAACAGCATCATCAGCAGCACCACGAACGCATCCGAGCCGATGCCGAGGAGCATGCACAGCTGCAGCGACCGCTTGCAGCGCGCGCGGTTTTTCGCGCCGTAGTTCTGACTGACGAAGGTGACCGCCGCCTGCGAGAAGCCGTTCATCATGCACCAGGAGATGTGGTCGAACGAGAGCGCCGCGCCCATGCCGGCCACGCAGTCCGAGCCGAAGCTGTTGATGCCGCTCTGGATGACCACGTTGGAGACCGAGAAGACCATGCCCTGCAGCCCCGCCGGGATGCCGATGCGGGCCGTCGTCTTCAGATATTCCTTGCGGAAGAGCCGGAAGACATCCTGGAAGCGGAACCGGAACTCATCCTCCTCCGTCATCAGGCAGTACAGCGTCATGCCGGCGGACACGCAGTTGGACAGGACCGTTGCCAGCGCCACGCCGATGACGTGCAGTTTGAACACGATGACGAACAGGAGGTTCAAGAGGACGTTCAGGACGCCCGCGATGGTCAGCGCGATGACCGGGCGTTTGGAATCCCCGCGGCTGCGCAGGATGGCCGAGGTGAAGTTGTAGAGCAGGATGGCCGGCATGCCCGCAAAATAGATGCGCAGGTAGACTACGGCCAGGCCGATGACATCGTCCGGGGCGCCCATCAGCTGCAATATGGGCCGGGCGATCACCGCGCCGAGAGCCATCAGGAACACGCCCGAGACCAGCGCGATGGCCATGACGGTGTGCACGGCCTCCGGGATGTGCTTCCGCTTGCCGGCGCCCAGGAGGTTGCCGATGACCACGTTGGCGCCGACCGACAGGCCCGTAAAGAGCGCCACCAGCAGGTTGATGACCGCGCCGTTGCTGGAGACGGCCGCCATGGCGACGGAGCTGGCAAAGCGCCCCACCACGGCCGTATCCGCCGCGTTGAAGAGCTGCTGCAGCACCGAGCTGGCCGCCAGCGGCAGCGCGAAGCGCAGGATCTTGCCGGCCAGCGGGCCTTCCGTCATATTGACCTCGTGGACCGAGGGATGGACATGGACATGCGTGTGTTGGTTCATTTCGTAAGCGCTTTCATTATCGGTTTGTCCTCCTGTTATAGCAGAGTTCCGCCAAAAAGGGAAGGGACGGAAGAAGCTTTTTCGCACAGCAAAAGCGGCGGGTTGATCTCCCGCCGCTTTTGCATGCCATGGTTTATGCTTCCGAAAAATCCGTATCCAGCGCCATCTCCACCGTGTAGTCCGGGTAAAGCTCGGCGATCTCGTTGCGGATGTGCTCGTACACCGCCCGCCGGTCTTTGGCGTCAAAGCTGATGACCGCGTCAAACCGGATGATCTTCTTCTCTTCGTTCACGAAGAACCCGTGCATCTCGCGCACGTACTCGTGGCCGAGCACGATCTCGCGGATGTCGTCGCGCATCTTGATGGCGTTCGGGTCTTTGGTGTTGATGGAGTAGACGCCCACGGCTGTCAGCAGCACCCGGTGCTCCTGGTAGACCTTCACCGTGATCTGCCGGATCAGCTCATCCAGTGCATCCGCGGAGTAGGTGTCCGGCACTTCGATGTGAATCGACCCGTTGAACCGCTCGGGACCGTAGTCGTTCAGCACCAGATCGTACGCGCCGGAGACGTCCGGGAACGAGCAGACCGTGGCCTTGATGGCCCGCGCCAGTTCCGCATCGCCGCTCTCGCCGAGGATCCGGGAGAGGGTCTCGCGCAGCATGTCCACGCCGCTCTTGACGATGATCAGCGAGATGACGGCGCCCAGCCACGCCTCGACCGGCAGATGCCAGATCAGATAGATAACCGCGGCCGCCAGGGTGGAAAGCGAGATCAGCGCATCCATCAGCGCGTCCTCGCCAGAGTTGATGAGCGAATCCGAATCCACCTTCTGCCCCACGCCTTTGACGTACCGGCCCAGCACCAGCTTGACCGCCACGGCGATGCCGATGATCACCAGCGTCACCGCCGAATAGTCCGGCGTTTCGGGCGTGATGATCTTCTTCACCGATTCCACCAGCGACGTGATACCGGCGTACAGCACGATCACCGAGATGATCATGGCGCTCAGGTATTCGGCGCGGCCGTGCCCGAACGGGTGCTTCTTGTCGGCCGGCTTGTTGGCGTACTTGGCGCCGATGATGGTGATCACGGACGACCCGGCGTCCGACAGGTTGTTCACCGCGTCCAGCACGATGGCGATGGAGTGCGCCAGCAGGCCGATCACGGCTTTCACCCCGGCCAGCAAAAAATTGGCCGCGATGCCGATCACGGAGGTCCGCACGATCACCTTGTCGCGGGAGGCGCCGGCTGCGACGGCCTCCGATACGTCGTCACACGCTTTTTCGTCAGTCATTTCGCTCATAGATATATACCAGCTCTGTCTCGTGGTCGTAAATGTAGAGTTTGAAGCCGGCCATGGTCATCTCGGCCGAGCCGTCCTTCGTGACGGCGCTCCAGGAGGTTTCGACCGGGAAGACGGGCTCGCTCCCCTGCCGGATGGTCATGTTCTCCGGCACGTTGACGGTCATTTCGATCTGTCCGCCCGAGAGCCACACCCACTGCCACTTTTCCGGAACGGCTTCCGCGGAGCCGACATACTCACCGTTTTGCACCACATCCACCGCGTTCCAGTAACCGGAGAGCAGGTAACGGATGGTCTTTTCGGGGAGTCTGGCGTCCGCACCTTCCGGGATGGGCTCGCCGTCCTCATCCAGCGCGTGGGCGCTGATGACGGTGCCCTCGCGGTACAGCGTGAACAGCAGATCCCGCGCGGCTTTCACTTTCTCCGAGTCTTCATCGGTGAAGTCCCCGTCCAGGCTCACGGAAACGTGCCGCCTGGTGTTCCAGTCATCCCCCACCTGGAAGGTGTAGGTGAGGCTCGTGGAAGGGCCGTCCAGCGCGATGTAGTAAGGCTCCACATCCTTCCACTTGTTCATGCCGGAGTCTTCCAGCAGCGCCTGCATGCGCGCAAGCGCATCATCGCCCGGATCCACGATGGTCTCAAACTGCGCGATCCAGTGCTCCGGGCTCTGGCGCATGACGATTCGCACGGAACCATCCTTCTGATAGTTCATTTCCACGGAGTACGTATCGCCGTTCATGCCGCCGCCGGACGAATAGCGGAACTCCTTCAGCTGCTCGCCTTCCCGCGTCTTCGCGGTTTCGGGCGGCGTGGGCCCCTCCGTGGGTGCTTCCGTTGGCCCTTCTGTGGGCGCTTCCGTGGTCTTTTCCGTGCGGGTGCGGCGCTCGGTGGGCGTCTCCCCCTCCCCGGAAGTGCCGGATTCCTTCACCTGCGTGATCACGCAGCCGGCCAGAACGGATGCCGAGAAAACGGCGATGGTCAGCAGCACAGCCAGAGCTTTTTTGTTCATCATGGGGCCCTCCTTTGGGAACCGGCCGCAGCCGGTGCGGTGGACGGGTTACACGGTCTCGGCGGCCAGCCCGGCCTTGCGCAGGGCATCGCGCACGGGCTTGCCGATCAGCGTGGCGGCCGCGATCTTGCCCAGATCGAACGGGATGAACGGCCACACACAGAGGGTGAGGGACTTGGCCAGGTCGTTGCCGGTCAGGTGCATGAACCAGACAGTGCCGAACGCATAGCAGACGGCCACGCCGAGCGCCAGCGCCAGTACGGTGGGGATGATCTTCGCGCCGGTCTTCTTCTTCACCGGGCAGGCGGTCAGCACGATGGCCAGATACCCGATCAGGTACCCGCCGGTGGGGCCGGCCAGTTTGGCCAGGCCGCCCTGCCAGCCGGTGAAGACCGGGAGGCCGACGGCGCCGAGCAGCAGATAGATGCCTACGGCGGACAGGGCTTCCGGTGTATCCAGCACCCACGCGGCAAGACACACCACGAAGACGCCCAGGGACACCGGCACCGGGCCGATGGGGATGGACAGGGGACCGACGACGCAGAGGATGGCAGCCATCAGGGCGCCGAGGGACATGCGGTAGATCATGTGGTTGTTCATAACGGTCTGGTTGCCTCCTCCAGAAACGCGCGCTCTTCCACAGATAATAACGGACCAACCTTTTCGCGCACTTCGGCGTGGTAGGCGTTCACCCAGGCGATCTCATCCGGGGTGAGCATCTCTTTGACGATGGCTTCGCGCTCGTACGGGCAGAGGGTGACGGTCTCGAAGCGGAGGAACCGCCCCCACTCGGTCTCACAGGCGGGCTGCGCGATCACGAGGTTCTCGATGCGCACGCCGAACTTTCCGGTGGGATAATACCCGGGCTCGTTGGAGATGACCATGCCGGGTTTGATCTTGGTGGAATTCCACGCGGTGGAGATGCGCTGCGGCCCTTCATGCACGCTCAGCACGTACCCCACGCCGTGGCCGGTGCCGTGGCGGAAGTCCAGGCCTTCCTCCCACAGCGGCTGGCGGGCCAGCACATCCAGATGCGTGCCGGTGGCGGAATCCGGGAACACCGCACGGCCGAGCGCCAGGTGGCCCTTCAGGACCAGCGTGTAGGCGCGCTTCATCTCATCGGTCAGCGGCCCGCAGGCGATGGTCCGGGTGATATCGGTGGTGCCTTCGAGGTACTGGGCGCCGGAATCCACCAGCAGGAACCCTTCAGGCTTGATCGTCGCGCACTCCGGGCGCTCCGGCTTGTAGTGCACGATGGCGCCATTCGACCCGTACCCGGCGATGGTATCAAAGCTGATGTCCAGGGCGTTCACCTGTGAGCGGCGCTCGGCATCCAGCCAGTCGGCCGCATCGCACTCGGTGACGCCGGCATCCGCGTGGTCTTTCACCCACTTGAGCAGGCGCACCATCACGGCGCCGTCCTTCACGTGGGCCTTGCGGATGTTTTCGATCTCGGTATCGTTCTTGACGGCCTTCAGCACGGTCACGATGTCCGCCCCGTCCTCCGGTTTGACGGTCCAGCCGGCGGGCAGGCCTTGCGCGATGCGCTCGCTGATCTGCGCGGCATCCCAGGAAAGGGTGCCGGCCGGCAGGCTTTCCAGTGTGGGCAGCAGCGCGTCGTACGGCAGCACCTTCACGCCGTCGGCGGCCAGGGACGCGCGCACACTCTCTCCCACTTTCGCCTCCTCAATGAAGAGGAAGGCTTCCTCGCGGCCGATGAGCGCATAGGCGTAGGCCACCGGCGTGCAGTGGATGTCGTTTCCGCGCAGGTTCATGAGCCACGCCACGGAGTCGAGCGCCGCCACCAGCTGCCAGTCCGCCCCGCGCTCCGCCAGGTGCTCCCGCACCTTTTTCAGGCGGGCGGCGCGGCTTTCGCCGGCAAAGCACTCCGGCAGTTCCTTCACTTCATCCTGCGGGAGGGCCGGGCGGTCCGCCCAGATGAGCCCCACCAGGTCTTCATCCACCTTCAGGGAAGCGCCTTTCTTCTCAAGCTTCCCCCGCAGGCTCCCCGCCTGCTTCGTGCCGATGGTCCGGCCGTCCAGGGCCAGCACGCCGCCTTCCGGCGTCACGTCCACGGCATAGTCCGCGAAGGGCTTCACGCCGTCCGTGCCCATGCGCATCAGCGTAAAACCGGTGCCTTCCAGCTGCTTTTCGGCCTGCAGGAAGTACCGCCCGTCCGCAAAGCAGGCGGCGGTGTCTTTCGTGATCACCGCGGTGCCGGCCGAGCCGGTAAAGCCCGTGATGAACGCGCGGGCGCGCCAGTAATCGGCCACGTACTCGCTCTGGTGGGCGTCCTCGGAGAGGACGATGTAGGTGTCAATGTTCCGTTCCGCCATCTCGGCGCGGAGGGCCGTAAGGCGCTCCGGTACTGTCATAGCCATGATCTCTTATGCCTCGTTTCCGGCAGCCGCCGCGGCATCCGCCGCGATCACCGCTGCCTCCATTTCTTCGTTCACCCTGCGCGCCATCCGCACCACGCGGGTGGCGTTGATCTTCAGCTGGTGCAGGGTGACATACCCCTTGTTCAGGCCGTCCAGCATATCCTTGTAGTTGGCCGCGCTGCCCGGCATGAACAGGTCGTTGCCGGAATCCGCCACCTTGGCCGGGTGCGGCAGCGGATACTTGGCGTTCGGCACCAGGTAGTTTCCGCCGATGACCCAGTCCGTCATGACCACGCCGTCAAACCCGAACTCCGCGCGCAGGATGTCTTCGTTCTGCCCGCGCAGCTCCGACGTGTGCACACCGTTGATCAGGTTGTAGGACGTCATGACCGCCAGCGGCTTTGCCTCGCGCACGCAGATGCCGAACCCGCGCTGATAGATCTCGCGCATGGCGCGCTCGGACACCAGCGAGTTGTTGGCGTAGCGGTTGGTCTCCTGGTTGTTGGCCGAATAGTGCTTGATGGTCACGCCGCACCCGGGGTGCTGCTGCACGCCCGCGGTGATGGCGGCCGCCATCTTTCCCGATACCAGCGGATCCTCCGAGAAATACTCGAAGTTGCGCCCGCACTTGATGTTGCGGTGGATGTTCAGGGCCGGCGCCAGCCAGAAGTGGATGCCGAAGCGCGTCATCTCATCGCCCACGATATCGCCGCACAGCTTTGCGAAGTCCACGTCAAAGCTCTGCGCGATGGCCGTGCCGATGGGGATGGCCGTGCAGTACTGCGTGCAGACCGGATCCCCCTTGCCGGGTTTCACCGCCGTGGCGTTCATGAAGAGGGCGGCCGCCTTCGGCAGCATGGCCGCGATGGATTCCGGCATGCCGCCGCCCAGGCCCACACGTTTGCCGGTCTTATCGACAAAGTACTCCTTGGAGATGCGCACACCCGCCGGGCCGTCGGCCATGACGATGGTGGGAACGCCCTTCTCCTTCAGCATGGGCGTGGTCTCGCCGGCCGCACCCGGGACGCTCTGCGCCGCCGAGCCGATGACGGAAGCCACACCGCCCTTCGGATTGAAGGCGCCGATGTTCAGGTACGCCAGTTCTTCCGCGGAGAGCGTATCCACCAGCGGATCGATGTCCGGCTCCTCGCCGTAGACGACTTCCTGCTCCGGGATGTCCGCAGCGGTCACGGTGACGGCCGGCACGCCGTCCGGGATCTCACGGGTAACGGGGTTCTCCGGCTGCCAATCCTCAAAATCCGGCTGGCCGAACACGTTTTTGGTGCGCAGCACCGAAATGGTCTCCGGGATGACCACCTTGCCGACCGGCTTGGCGCAGGCGGAACAGGCGCCGGCGGCAATGACGGCCGTGCCGGCTTCCAGCACCCACCCCGGGCGGGCGGCGTCATAGGAAGCCAGATTCGAGAGTTTAAAGCTGACGGCCACCTCTTCGGAGGCGCCGGGAGCCAGCTCGGACGTCTTCGCGAACCCGGCCAGCGCCTGATACGGCTGCGGCAGCGTGCCCGCCGGCATCGACGCGTACACCTGCACCACTTCGCGGCCGGCACGCATGCCGACGTTCGTCACACGGGTGTAGACCGTGATGGTCTCGCCCTCCGCCGAGAAGCCGGCGGGCGCCATCTCAAATTCGGTGTAGCTTAAGCCATAGCCGAACGGGAACATGACCGGGGCGTCCACCGTCTGATAATAGCGGTAGCCCACGTAGATGCCTTCGTTATAGCGCGTGTCATTGCGGTCACCGAACTCGCCCACCGGGCAGGCCTGCGCGATGGAGGTCCAGGTGGTGGTCAGCTTCCCGGACGGGTTGGCCTTGCCCAGCAGAATGTCCGCCAGCGCGGCGCCGGTCTCCACGCCCAGCTGCGAGAGCACCAGGATATCCTTGACCACCGGGAGCACCGGGGAGAGATCCACCGGGCCGCCGGCGTTGACGACCAGCATGAACTTCTCATACTGCCCGGCCAGCACGCAGATGTCGCGGATCTCGGTCAGGCTTAAGGCGATATCGCCGCGGGCGTCCGTCCTATCCGACCCTTCGCCCGAGATGCGGGCGAGCACGTAGATGGCCACATCGCCCTCCGCGTCCAGCGGCAGGTCGTATTCCGGCTCCGGCATCACGGCGCCCATGCCTTCCACCATGGCGTTGCTGTGGTTTTTCCTGGCGCGGGCCTTGATCTCTTTCATGAACTCCTTCCAGGCGTCCCTGCGGATGGCATCGTACCCGTCCAGCCACTTTTTGGTGGTCACGGTAAAGCCGGCATCCGCCAGCCCCTCTTCCACCGTGGTAAAGAACCGGGAGTTCACCTCGCCGGAACCCGTGCCGCCCTTGACGGTGCGGCGCACGCCGCTGCCGTAGGCCGCGATCTTGCCGGGGGCGGACAACGGGAAGTCTCCGCTCTTCTTCAACAGGACGGTGCAGCCGGCCAGATGGCCGCGCAGCATGGACAGGTGTGTCTTCTCGTATGCGTTCATGACGTGCCCTCTCTGCTGGGATTTCCGCGCAGTCTCTGACCGCGCGCATTTGGAATATTTTATCACAGTTCCCGCCGTTTGACTATGAAAATGCAGACACATCCGCCGGGTTCCGTCTTGACGGGAAAGCCCCGCACGGCTACACTGCACGGGTAAACCCGCAAAGGAAGACAACCGTTTTGAAACCAACCGATGCCGAGCGCGAAGCGCTTCTGAATGAGATCCTGAATCTGGGAGCCGTGATGCTGACCGGCGGTGCCGAAGTAGCCCGCGCGGAAGACACCGTCTCACGCATGGCAGCCGCCTGCGGCTGCGCGCGCCGCGACGTCTACGTGACACCCACGCTCATCGTGGGCACGTTTTCCGCCGACGACGGATTCTCCTTCACCGCCAGCCGGCGCGTGGACGGCGCCAAAGGCAACATGAACCAGGTGGAGCAGGCCAATGCCCTCTCCCGGCGTTTCTGTGCCGCGCCCATGCCGGCCGCCGCGCTGCATGAAGAGGTGGAGCGCATCACCGCCCTCCCCCTCTACCCCGCCTGGGTGAACCTCCTGGCCAGCCTCCTCATGGCCGGCGCTTTCGCGGGCGTCTTTGGCGGCAGCCTCTCCGATTCCCTCGGCGCCGCGCTGTGCGGCCTGGCCGTGTGGCTGGCCGAGCGGGTGCTGAGGCGCATCGGCATGAAGGACATGATCCGCACGCTCCTGTGCTCCGTCATGACCGGCATCCTGGCGGTCCTGATGGTCAAGGCCGGCATCGCCCGGTCCGCGGACAAGACCATCATCGGCACCATCATGCTGATGATCCCGGGGCTCGCGCTGGTCACCGCCCTGCGCGACATGATCAACGGCGACCTCACCAGCGGCGTGACTGAACTGCTGGCCGCGCTGGTGCGCGCCATGATGATCGCGGTGGGAACGGGCCTGGTGCTCCTGTGGTGGAAAGGCCGCGGCTTTTACGATGCCACCCCGGCCGCCGTGCTGCCGCTGGTGAGCCGCTGCCTGCAGCTGGCCATCCCCTGCATCCTCTCCACCGTCTCCTGGGCCATCGTCAACGAAGTGCGCGGCCCGTCCAAGTACGCGGCCATGGCCGCCGGGTCGCTCGCCGGCTTTGAACTGTACCTCCTCGTCTCCTCCTGGACCGGCAGCATCTCCGCCGGCGTCATCGCGGGAGCCTTCTTCATCATGGCGTTCGCGGAAGGCGCCGCCCGCATCCTGAAAACACCGGTCATCGTACTGGCCGTGCCCATGCTCATCCCGCTCATTCCGGGAGGCGATCTGTTCTACACCACCGTCAACTGGGTGCAGGAGAACACCGCCGAAGCCTACATCCACCTGCGCCTCGTGGGCGGCGAAGCCGGCGGCATCGCGCTGGCCATCCTCATGGAAGCGTCCCTCGCCGCCGTGGTCTTCCGGCACCGGCATTCCGGAACATGAGTCAGACATTCACCCGGGAGGAATCCTCATGAAAACACCCGCTCTGATCCCTTTTCCCGCCCGCCTCGTCATGGAAAACGGCGTGGCTCCCGTTACTGTTCCCGTCACCAGAACAGCAGACTCCTCCCTTCCCGCTGAAGGGTACCGCCTGCGCATCACAGCGGAAGCCGTCACGATGAGCGCTTCCGGGAGCACCGGCTTTTCCCGTGCACAGGCGACGCTTGCCCAGCTCTCCCACCTGTACCCGGATGCGCTGCCCTGCCTGACCATTGAAGACGCCCCCGCCCGGGAGCACCGCGCATTCCTGCTGGACACCGCCCGGCATTTCTTCCCGGCCGATGAGATCAAAAAAATGATCCACGCGGCGTCGGCCTTTAAGCTCAACCGCTTTCACTGGGTGTTTGAGAACGATCAGGGATGGCGCATCGAATCCCGGCGTTTCCCGCTCCTGCACAAGATCGGTGCCTGGCGCGGTGCCGATATCACCGGCAATTACCGCCATATCGGGCGCGAAGGGGGATATTATACACAGGAGGAAGTGCGGGACATCGTCCGTACCGCAAACGCCTGCAGCGTCGAGGTGATCCCGGAACTCGACCTCCCTGGCCATGTGCTTTCCATCCTCGCCGCTTACCCGCAGTACTCGTGCACCGGAAAGCCGCAGAAGGTGGCGGAGACGCCTGGCATCTTCCCGGATATCCTGTGTGCCGGAAAGGAAGAGGTTTTTACGTTTCTGGATGATCTGATCGGCGAGCTGGTCACCCTCTTCCCGGGTCCTTACTTTCATATGGGCGGCGATGAAGCGCCGAAGGACCGGTGGAAGGTCTGTCCGGCCTGCCAGGCCCGCCTGAAGGCGGAGCATCTGCGCGATGAAGCCTCCCTTCAGGCGTGGTTCGGCAACCGCGTGGCGAAGGTCCTGGCGCGGTACGGCAGGACGCCCATCGCCTGGAACGAAGCCGCCGAAGGAGATGCCCTGGACGCTTCGGTCATCCTGCAGCTCTGGACCGGAAACTCCGACGTACACACCGAACGTCATGTGGCAAAAGGAGGCCGCGTCATCTACTCGCCGGTCGGCAGCTGCTACTGTGACTATCCGTACGGCGCGCTGCCGTTAAAGACCATCTACGAGGTCCCCCTGTCCACCGAAACACTGCCGGCCGGGAGCGTGATCGGCACCGAGTGCCTGCTCTGGACGGAACATGTCCGCACCGCCGGACAGCTGGAAAAGCTTGCCTGGCCGCGCTTTGCGGCGCTGGCGGAAGCGGCCTGGTGCGGGGATGGCCGCCCGGGTTATCCGGATTTTGAAGAGCGCCTCCGGCTGCTTCTCCCGTATCTTGACGGACTGGGCGTGGCTTACCGGCGGCCCGAAGAAGACTGGAACCCGTCCGGCCCCGAAGCGGTAGCCGAGACTGCCGCGTTCCGGGCAAGTTTCCGCGCAGGCTGACACCGGCCGGGGCCGGACAGTTTCAATAGATTGTAGAGCCTTCCACTACGTCAGCCAGCACCTGTCCCATCTTCCGGGGACTCTCTTTCATGCCGGTGAGCAGCCAGCGGGTGATGACATAGTAATATCCGCCGCTCTGGAAGGCGCGGTAATACCCGGCGTCCTCCCGGCTGCCGTCGGGGATGGTGTGGTGAAACGCCTTGTCCAGCGTTTCCATCAGCGCATAGTCCATATGCGCCCGGTGCAGCAGCGTCAGCGGCTCGGCATATCTCTTGATGATCGTAAACAGCCGTGCGGCCGAAGAGGCGAAGTATTCGCCCCGGTGCAGTTCCATTTTCGACTGGAATTCCTGCGCGATCCCGTCCAGGAGACTTTGCAGGATCTCCTCCTTGGAAGAGAAATGCCGGTAATAGGTAATGCGGTTATAGCCTGCCACCCGGCAGATCTCCGACACATTGATCTCTTCATAAGGCTTTTCCTTCATCAGCCGGATGAGTGCCTGCGTGAGGCATTCTCTGGCGGAAACCCTCGTCTGATCCATGCAACGCATTCCTCCTTTCTGTTGCATTTTAAGGCGCAGCGGCAAAAAGATGTTGCACCTGTTGCGTCACAGGTGTTACGTTCTTATCACAAAACGCTACGCCTGTCAAGGGAGGAAGACTGTGATGACAGCAACCAAAACAAACGCCTGGGACTATATCGCCTACGCCTGCTCGGCGGTGGTATATATCCTGCCGCAGTACCTGCTCAGCTCCTATCTCTCGGCCTACTATACCGATGTGGCGCTGGTGGCCGCCGGCGCGGTGGGCAGCATCGTGCTCATCATGCGCATAACCGACGGCATCAGCGACCTCATCATGGGCCGCATTATCGACCGCACGCACTCCCGCTGGGGTAAAGCACGCCCCTGGCTGCTGGTGGGAACAGTCGGACTGGCGGTGACGCTGCTGTCGATCTTCCACGTCCCGGCGGGCCTGCCCGCCGCGGCCAGGATCGCATGGCTGGCGGTGACGTACTTCTTCATTATGACGGTGTTCGGCACGGTCAGCGGTGTGGCCAGCAATACCATCATGATCTATCTGACCGACGATTCCGGTCAGCGTAATAAATTGGGAGCTTCCAACATGGCGGGTGTCTATATCGGCGGCGTGATCGCCACGGCGGTGACCTCCGTGCTGCTGAGCCGCTGGGGGTATAAACAGGATGCCTACGACAGGACCATGTGGATCTATGCCGCAGTTGTCGTTCTTTTCGGCGTATTCTCCTTCCTTCGTCTGCGGGAGCGGGTGCATCCGGAGCGTGCGGACAGGAAGTCCGGAGCGTCTCTTGGCGAGATCGTCCGGAGCATGTTTCAGAACCGATACTATGTGCACGCGGTCCTGGCCGGCCTGCTCATCAACCTGATCAACGGCATCACCACGGGCATGGGCGTCTACTTCTGCCGCGACATTTTCGGCGATGCGGGGCTTTACACCTACGTGACCGTTGCGCTGCTGTTCCCGACGCTCCTGGGACTTCCCTTTGCCGTGATGCTCGCCAGAAAGCTGGGGCACCATAAGACGCTCACCTACGGCCGTATCGTGTACATGATCGGACTGGTGATTCAGGCGGCCGGACTGTTTGCGGTCAGTCTGCCCCTCTACTTTGCGGGTATCATCCTCTGCGGCCTCTCCGGGGCCACATTTGCCGCCTGCTTCACCGCGCGGCTTGCCAACATCTGCGACTATGCCGAGTGGCGCTTTGGCCTGAACGCCTCGGGCACACTCATGAGCGCCACCAGCTTCTGCAACAAGATCGGCCTGGGGCTCGGCGCGGCTGTCACGGGACTTCTGCTGGAGCTGGCACACTATGACGGCGCCGCCGCGGCGGCAGGGATCGCTCAGTCCGCCTACACCGTGGGAGTTGAGCGCGCTTCGGTGGCGCTGCTGCCGCTGGCGCTGAACGTGATCGTCACCATCTGCCTCTACTGCTGCAATGTGGATCCGGAGATGGACAACGTCCGTGCGGGACTGCGAGGTGAGGAACATGAAGCTTGAGAACTGTTTTATCCGGCCGGAGATCGAACCCTTCGATCCGAAGACCGAACAGCCGGCCTCCTATGTACGCCGCCGCTTCTCGGTCACGAAGAAAGTCCGAAAAGCTGTCCTTTCCATGACGGCGCTTGGGGTGTACCGGGGATACCTGAACGGTGCGGAACCGGACGATCAGCTGCTGACACCGGGCTATACGGATTACGCCTTTCGCGTCCAGTACCAGCAATATGACGTGACCGGCCGGATCCGGGAGGGAGAAAACGTCCTAGCCGCCATCGTCGGGGACGGCTGGTACCGGGGCTGCATCAACATCGGGAGCGTCCGCAATTCCTACGGTACGCATCTGGTACTGGCCTTCGTGCTGGAACTGGAATATGCCGACGGAACCACGGATGTCATCACCTCCGACGAGGAATGCCGGGCCACGCAGGACGGCGCCCTGCGGGAGAACAATCTCAAGACCATCGAGCGCTATGACGCCCGGGCGGAGATGCCCGGGTGGAATGCGCCGGGGTTTGATGACAGTGCCTGGCACGGCGTCGAAAAAGCGGAATATACGGGCATCGTCATCCCGCAGCAGGGAGAAAAGGTGCTGCGTCACGAACGCTTCACGCCCCGGGTACTGCACACGCCGGACGGAAGAACGGTGCTGGACTTCGGCCAGAACTTTGCCGGGATCATCCGCTTTCGCGTTACCGGGCGGGCCGGCCGCACCGTTGCCCTCACCATGGGCGAAACGCTGGACGAGCACGGGAATTTCACGATGAAAAACCTCACCGCTGAGGGGGCATCCCTCATCAGCGGTGAGGTGGGCCAGCGTCTGGAATACACGCTGAAAGACGGCAGTCAGGAATACGAGCCGCTGTTTCAGGTCTGCGGCTTCCGCTACGCATTGACGGAAAACTGGCCGGAAGAAATCCGGGCCGAAAACTTCACCGGCATCGCCGTCTACTCCGATCTGCCCTACACCGGGACGTTCTCCTGCTCCGATGACCGGATCGACCGGCTGGTGAGAAACGTCCGATGGAGCATGAAGTCCAACTTCGTGGATATTCCCGGCGACTGCCCCACCCGCGAGCGCACCGGCTGGACAGCGGATATCTCCGTCTTTTCCGAGACCGCCTGCTATCTGGCCGACCCCCGCAAATTTCTCGAAAAGTGGCTGGAGGACTACAAGCGGGAGCAGGGGGCGGACGGCAACCTGCCCTTCGTGGTGCCGAACGGCGGCAAGGACGGCATGCAGAAAGGCTGCATGGGATGGTCGAACGCCATCGCCAACATCGCCATGACGCTGTACCGCTTTTACGGGGACAGAGCGATCCTGGAAAACGTCTATGATACGGTCGTCCGCTTCGTGGATTTCAACATAAAGCGGGCCGAAAAACGCAACCCTTTCCTGCTGTTCCGGCGCTTTACACACCGTAACCGGATCATCGAGACAGGCTTCCACTACGGCGAGTGGCTGGAACCCGGCAGCAAAATGTTCCGGGATTATATCCGGGATCTGTTCTACCCCGACACCGAGGTGACCGCGGCCTGGTTCTATACGACGGTGAAGCAGTTGGCGGACATGGCAAAAATCCTCGGCAAGACAGCCGATGAGCGGCGCTATCGGGCGCTGCAGGAAGAATTAAAGACCGTCTATCAGGAGAACTTCCTGACGGACGGTCTGGTGAAGAGCCGGCGGCTCTGCCGGTATGTGCGGCCGTTAGCCATGGGGCTGATCGACGAAGAAAAGACCGCCGAGGTGGCTGCCGGGCTGAACGGGAAATGCCGCGAGCGGGACTATACCATCGGTACGGGCTTCCTTACCACGTGGCAGCTGCTGCCGGTGCTGACGGAAAACGGCTATCCGGATACCGCCTACCGGATCTTACAGAACGAGAACCCCCCCGGGTGGCTCTATGAGATCCGGAAAGGCGCGACCACAACCTGGGAAAACTGGTACGGGATTGATGAAAAGGGAGTGCCCACCGATTCCCACAATCACTTTGCCCCCGGCTCCGTCGTGGCCTGGCTGTTCCATACCTGTGCGGGTATCCGGCCTCTGCGGCCGGGCTTTGAAGAGATCCTGATCCGGCCCGTCCCCGGCGGTACGCTCACCTGGGCCAGAGCGGACATACGGACGCCGCAGGGGGCTGTGTCTTCGGCATGGGAGCGAAAAGGGCGCCTTTTCACCCTGACCGTGCAGGCGCCGGAAGGCGTGCCCCTGACGGTACAGCTGCCGGACGGCACGGTTCACCGGCTCCCGGGCGGGGTACATCAATTCTCCTGTGAGGTGTCGATATGAAGCAGTATTACCCCCATTCTCCGGAACATCCCTTCCCCATCGTGCTGTCAGAAAGCGCGCGACGAGAGCCTGCCATCGGAACCGCGTCTGCTCTTTTGCCTCACCGCAGTTCCCGGTACGTCCCCGCGATCAGCACCGCGGCGATGACAAACGTCAGCAGATCGGACACCGGCATGGAATATAGCACGCCGTCCAGTCCGAACCACAGCGGCAGCAGCAGGGCGAACCCCACGCCGAAGAGCACCTCGCGGATCATGGACAGCACGGTGGACGGCAGGGCTTTTCCCATGGCCTGCAGGAAGATGAAGCAGGCCTTGTTCACGCAGGCGAACACCACCATGCACAGGTAGATGCGGAAGCACTTCACCGCGAACTGCAGGTAGTACGGGCTTTCGTTGGCGGCACCGAAGACGGCCGTCAGCTGTGTCGGGAACACTTCCACGATGACGAGCGCCGCGGCGCCCACCACCGCTATGGGAATCTGCGCCAGCTCCTCCTGCCCGAACACCGGGTCCAGCGCGCCGTACTTGCGGATCATGTTGTTGACTGCCGCCATCGACGCCACCAGCGAGATCTGCGACAGAAAGCTGGTCATGCCGAGCGCTGCCATGCAGCGCACCAGCCACCCCTCCGGCCGGAAGTCTTCCCGCCCCGGGCGGACGTTTTTCATATGCAGCAGATACCAGACCGCCAGCGCTGCCGTCACGGCCTGTCCGATGACCGTGGCCACCGCCGCACCCATCATGCCCCACCGGCATAAGAAGATGAAGACCGGATCCAGGATGATGTTGACCACTGCGCCGGCCAGCGTCGAAGCCATGGCGAACCTCAGGCTTCCGTCCGCGCGGATCACCGGGTTCATGGCCTGTCCGAACATGTAGAACGGGATGCCTGTCGTGATCCAGAAAAAGTACTCCCGCGAGTGCCGCCAGGTCTCCGCGTTCACGGTGCCGCCGAACATGGTCAGAAGCGGCTTGGCGAAGATCAGGTAGAGCGCTGTGTTGGCGGCATTCCCGTACGAGCCCAGATAGTCCGCGTTGGCGATGAAGATCTGGTCCACGATGTTGTACAGCGCGCCCACCAGCAGGCTGATGATGCAGGGCAGCGCGTACTTTCTCATGAGCTTCCCTACCGGCTCCGTTCCCAAAAAGGCGTTCGCGGACGCCTCCCTTGCCTGGTCATTCATGTGAAAACCTCCCTGAACACAAAAAAGGTGCCGCGAAAGCATAAGTCGGACTTACGCTTTCGCGGCACACTGTATGATCGGTTATACCACCACATCCCGTCTTGCGCAAAGGCAAAATCGCCGAAAATGAGTCAGAGGCTCAGCCGCCGGCGGAGTGTCGCCCGCACTGCGCCGGGCCCGGCGATGAGTTCCGCGAAGATCTCTTCGATGGTCCCGCCCAGGCCGGCTTCATACAGGTCCGATGCGAACAGGCGGGCGTCGGATAAGAGCGGCTGCAGCACGCCCTTGGCGCTCTCCGGCTCGCCCAGGCGCACGCCTGCAAGCTTTTCCTGCAGCGCCGGGATCTCCGGGTCCGGGGCCAGTTCCATGGGGCGGCCTTCATCATCCACCGCCAGGAGGTAACGGAACCACCCGGCGATGGCGAGCGGCATGGCCGTCAGGTGTGCGGCGGTGCCGGTCTTCTGCACCCAGGACTTGATGGTCTCGCCGAACCGGATGGCCGTCATCTGCGAGATGTCCGTGGCGATGCGGGACGACGTGTCGCCCAGGTACGGGTTCGGGAAGCGCTCGTTCATGCACTCATCCAGGAACGCTTTCGGCGAGAGGATGCCCGGGTCTTCCACCACCGGCAGGCCTTCGTCATACCCCAGGCGGCGGGCCAGCTCGTGCAGTTCCGGATCATGCATGCCGTCCGCGAACAGCTCATACCCCAGCAGACAGTCATAGGTGCACAGCGCCGTGTGGATGGGGTTCAGGCACGCCGTCACCTTCATGCGCTCGGTGCGGGCCACGGTGGCCCGGTCGGCCAGCAGCACGCCGGCTTCCTCAAACGGCGGCCGGCCATTCGGAAAATCGTCCTCGATGACCAGATACTGCGGGCGTTCCGCGTTGCCGAACGGCGCGATGTAAGTGTGCTTTTGGGTGGCGATGGGCGCCAGCCCCTCCACCCCCTTCTCTGCCAGCCAGGAAGCGATGGCCGCATCCGGCCGGGGCGTGATCTTGTCGATCATCGTCCACGGGAAGGCCACGCGGGAGGTGTCCGAGACATATTCCGCGAAGGCCGCCGGTACAAAGCCGTTTGCTTCCCACCCGCGGGCCATGGTGACCACGGCCTCCCGCAGGCGGTCGCCGTTGCCGGAGCAGTTATCGCACGAGACCAGCGCCAGCGGCGCACCGCCGGCTTCAAAGCGGGCCAGCAGTCCTGCTGTGACCACACCCACGGCCGTGCGGGCCGCGTCCGGCCCGGCGGAAAGATCCGTTGCAACGGCCGGCAGGAACGCCCCGGCGGAATCCCGCAGGGCGTAGGCCTTTTCCGTCACGGTGAAGGTGACCAGCTGCAGCGACGGCGCGGCAAAGACCTGCCGCAGGCGGGCGGCGGCTGCCGGTTCGGTCAGATCCGCAAAGAGCGCCTCGGAAAGGCACCCGTACACGCGCACATCCCGCCTTCCGTCCGGCTCCAGGATGACCGAGAGCACCAGGTTATCGTGCGAGTCGTAGATGTGCCGCACCACTTCTTCATCGTACGTCTCCAGGCAGGTGAGCCCGCGGTCAAGCTTCCCCTCCTCCAGCAGCTTCTCGGCGATGCTGCCGAGAAACACCCGGAAGATGTTCCCGATGCCAAAATGCGCCCAACGCGGGGCGGCTTTGGCCAGCGCCGCCGTTTTTTCCACGTCGTACGCCGGAAGCGCAATGCCCGCCGCCTCCCAGGCGGAACGGTCACGGATGCCTTCGTAAGTCAGCTGCATGATCAAACCTCCTTATATGACAAAGGGACAGGTCATCTGTCTTATCCCGGTCCGGAACCTTCTGCGCTTATCCGACGACTTCGTACCCCTTGTCTTCCACGGCCTTCTTGAGCGCTTCCACGTCCACCGGGCCGGAAAGCGTGAGCACCGCGGTGCCTTTCTCGTGGCTGACAACAGCCTCGGTCACCGCATCGAACGCCTCGAGGGCTTTCTTCACGGTCATCTCGCAGTGCGGGCACATCATGCCTTCGATCTTCATGGTCATGTTCATGGCAGTCTCCTCTCCGCCTGCGCTCACGGGGCAGGCATCCGTTTCCGTTTCATCCGCCGGGCAGGCACAGGCCGCGCCGGCTGTCAGGGTATCCCCCAGCAGCGTCCCGTCCGCCTGCAGCGGCAGCGGGGCGCCTTTTTTCTTATCCTTGCGCGCGTCGCGGATATCCGCCAGGTTCAGGCGCAGCGCGTTGGTGACCACGCAGAAGCTGGACAGGCTCATGGCCGCCGCGCCCAGCATCGGGTTCATGGTGATGCCCAGGCCCGCGTACACGCCGGCCGCCGCCGGGATCAGCAGCGTGTTGTAGATGAGCGCCCAGAAGAGGTTTTCCAGGATGTTCACGTAGGTGCGGCGGGACAGGCGCACCGCGGCCGCGGCATCCGAGAGATTGCTCTTCATCAGCACCACGTCCGCCGCGTCGATGGCCACGTCCGTGCCGGCGCCGATGGCGATGCCGATGTCCGCGCGGGTGAGGGCCGGCGCGTCGTTGATGCCGTCGCCGATCATAGCGGTCTTTCCAAAGGCCTGCAGCTTGCGGACCACCTCTTCCTTGCCGTCCGGCAGGACGCCCGCGATCACTTCGTTGACGCCGGCGGTGCGGCCGATGGCCGCGGCGGTGCGGGCGTTGTCGCCCGTGAGCATCACCACGTGGATGCCCATGCCCTGCATCTCTTTTACAGCCGCCGCGCTGTCTTCACGGATGGCATCCGCCACCGCGATCATACCGAGAAACCGTCCTCCCGCCGCAAAGAAGAGCGGTGTCTTGCCTTCTTCCGCCAGCTTCCCGGCCTGGCGCACGGCATCGTCCGGCAGGGCCGCCTGCGCGGCGATGTAGTCCCGGTTGCCGCCGAAGGCCGGCTGCCCGTCCACGAAGGCCGTCAGGCCGCGGCCGGAGACGGCTTCAAAGTTTTCCGCATCCGGCGCCACGCGGTTTTCTTCTTCCGCGCGCTTCACGATGGCTTTGGCCAGCGGATGCTCGCTCTTCTTTTCAAGCGCCAGCGCCGTTCGCCACAGTTCCTCTTCCGAAATGCCTTCCGCCGGGCAGACATCCGTGACCGCCGGCTCGCCGGTGGTGATGGTGCCGGTCTTGTCCAGCACCGCAATGCGCACGTTTCCGGTCTCCTGCAGCGCTTCGGCATTCTTGAAAAGGATGCCGTTTTTCGCGCCCACGCCGTTGCCCACCATGATGGCCACGGGCGTGGCCAGGCCCAGTGCGCACGGGCAGCTGACCACCAGCACCGTGATGCCCCGCGCCAGCGCGTAGCCCACCTCGCGGCCCAGCAGCAGCCAGACAGCGATGGTGAGGATGGCCAGGCCGATGACCACCGGCACGAACACACCGGAGATCTTGTCCGCCAGGCGGGCCACCGGCGCCTTGGTGGCCGCCGCATCGCTGACCATCTGGATGATCTGCGACAGCGTGGTGTCCTCGCCCACACGGGTGGCTTCACAGGTTAAGAACCCGGACTGGTTGATGGTCGCCGCCGAGACCGCATCGCCCGGCACCTTGTCCACGGGGATGCTCTCGCCGGTCAGCGCCGCCTCGTTGACGGCACTCTCGCCGGACAGCACTTTTCCGTCCACCGGGATGCTCTCGCCCGGGCGCACCACGAAGACATCGCCCGTGACCACCTCATCGATGGAAACGGTCACTTCCTTCCCGTCCCGCAGCAGGACCGCCGTCTTCGGCGCCAGCTTCATCAGGCTCTTTAAGGCGTTCGTGGTCTTGCCCTTCGAGTGGGCTTCGAGCATCTTGCCCACGGTGATGAGCGTGAGGATCATGGCCGCGGACTCGAAATAGAACTCCATCATGTAGCGGCTGACGGCGGCCGTATCGCCGTCCGTCTGCGCGCGCGTCATCAGAAAGAGGATGATGGTCGAATAGCCGAACGCCGCCGAAGACCCCAGCGCGATCAGCGTGTCCATGTTGGGCGCGCCGTGGAACAGGCTCTTGTAGCCGCTGGTGAAAAACTCCCGGTTGATCACCATGACGATGCCCGCCAGCAGCAGCTGCACCAGGCCCATGGCCACGTGGTTGCCGTCAAAGAACGCCGGCAGCGGCCAGTGCCACATCATGTGGCCCATCGAAAAGTACATCAGCACCAGCAGGAAGCCCAGCGATGCGATGAGCCGCTTTTTGAGTTTCGGCGTCTCGTGGTCCGCCAGCGCCTCCTCCTGCTCGGCCAGCCTCGCGAGCGTCCCCGCAGAAGACGCCTTCCCGGCGCCCTTCTGCGACGCGCCGTACCCCGCATCCGTCACCGCTTTGATGACCTCCGCCGCGGAGGCATCGCCCTCCACGCCCATCGAATTGGTCAGCAGGCTCACCGATACCGACGTCACCCCCGGCACCTTCGCCACCGCCTTCTCTACCCTCGCCTGACAGGCCGCACAGTGCATGCCCGTAACCGTATACTGTGTCATATCCCTCCTTTACCATTAGGGACGTTTCTCTTTGGTATCAAACATTACCAAACAGAAACGTCCCTTTTGGTAACATCCCTGCCGGCATCACTTCATCAGTTTCTGCAGCGTCTTCACCAATTCTTCCAGTTTCTCATCGCTGCCTGCGCGGATATCCTCCGCCACGCAGGTGCGCAGATGCTCGCTGAGCAGTTCCTTCGCGAAGCTGTTCAGCGCGCAGTTGGCCGCCGACACCTGCCCGAGGATGTCCACGCAGTAGGCGTCTTTTTCGATCATGCCGCGGATGCCGCGGATCTGCCCTTCCACGCGGTTCAGGCGGTGGATGAGGGCCTTCTGCTCCTCCGGCGTGCGCACGCGGTGGCGCTCACAGCCGCAGGAAGGCATTTCACAGCACTCTCCGGCCGGTGCGGACGCACTGCCATTCTTTATGTGTTCCATGCAAAACCTCCGTTACGATACCCCTTGGGGGTATTTCAAACATCGCTATCATATACCGCTCGGGGGTATGCTGTCAAGCCTCCTTCCGTTGCTTTTCCTCCTTGCATACGTTATGCTGAACCAGTCGGGGACGTATCATGAGCGATAGGCCGTCATGCGAGCGCCCTGCTTGCAGGAGCGCTCATAGGACGGCCAACGGACACGGAGCGGCTTTGCCGCGACGTGGTGCATTTTGCACCGGAAAGGGACAGATCATGAAAACAGGCGTGCAGATCTCCAGCTTCAAGCCGGTCCTGCTGACCGAAGAACAGGTGCGGACCGCCTTCCGCAAGACCAAAGAGATTAAACCAAATGGGACGTAGCAAAGTGGTACAAAAACGTACCAGTTTGCTACGTCCCATTTGGTTCCATTTGGTTTACACCATCTCATCCAGCCGCATCAGCGCCGCCGCGTACACCGCCACGGCTTTGATCAGGCTGTCGATGTGAACTCCCTCATCCGGGCCGTGCGCCCCGCCGTAGGGGTTGTCCTTGCAGATGCCGCCGGGTCCGTAAGGGAAGGCGTTCGGCAGTTTCCGGGCGTGCGTGCCGCCGCCCACCACGTGGGCCGTGAACTCCTCGCCCAGAAACTCCTGGCAGTTTTTGATCAGCATGTCGATGACCGGGTCCGCCGGGTCGGAGTACCGCCCGGGGCTGTCGGTCATGTTTTCCACCGCAAAGCCCTTCGCCGCGGCCGCCGCCCGCAGTTTCTCCTGCAGGTCGGCCGAATCCTGCGTGATGGCGTAGCGGATATTGAAGTTGGCGCACAGCACGCCGTCCGTCATCTTCGCCATGCCGTTGATGGCCGTGGTCTTGCCGGAGATCTCATCCTCAAACGCGATGCCCAGGCCGGTGCCGTGATCATCGGCAAACAGCTCGTACAGGCCTTTCATGGCCGCCAGCGATGCGCCGCTGAGGGCGCCGGAAGCCGCCAGCGCACCCGCCAGGCTGCGGATGGCGCTCTCGCCTTTTTCCGGCGTGGCCGCATGGGCCGCCTGCCCGCGCGCCAGCACGATGACGCCCGCATCGCTCCGGGTGACGTCCATACCAGCCGCCCGCAGCACCATCTCCTGCTCCTCGGTCAGCCCCGCCAGCACCGCTTCCGCGCGGTCCGCCACGGCGTTGGAAGCCACACCGGCCGCAAACCCCAGCAGCCCGCCATCCGTCACCGGCATCACCAGATCCCCCTCGCAGATGCCCTTCTCGCCGATGTACCCGGCAAAGCCGCCGTCGCAGACCAGCGTGAAATCCGGGAGTCTGCGCGTGGCGGCGTAGTACTTCACATCCTCCATGCCGGCTTCCTCGTTCAGCCCGCCGATCACCCGCAGGGTGTGGACAAACGGCACGCCCAGGGCTTTCAGCGCCCGCAGGGTGTACAGCGAGACCATCACGCCGGCTTTGTTGTCGCCGCTGCCGCGGCCGATCACGAAACCGTCCTTCTCCACCGCCTCAAACGGTTTGAACGTCCAGCCGTTGCCGGCCGGCACCACGTCCAGGTGACCGAGCAGCGCCAGCTCGCCCGCGCCGGTGCCCGGTATCGCGGCGCTCACGCAGTGATCGTCATCGTTGTCCGTCTCAAAACCGTACCCGGCCGCCATGGCCAGAAACGCATCGCCGCAGCGCTTGCAGTCCGGGCCGAACGCGAAGCCGTCTTTTCCGGGCGCCGTGACGGACGGGATGTTCACCAGCGCCATGAGATCACGGATGAGTTCTTCTCTGTGCTCCCGCACCCAGGCCTCCGCGGCCAGGGCGGTCTGTCGGATATCCATATTCTCTCCTCTCTCGTTACCAAAAGGGACGTTTCTTTTTGGTATCAAACATTACCAAACAGAAACGTCCCTAATGGTAAGCTGCGTCCCAATTGGTCACGCGCGCAGGGCTTTCCCGATGATGCCGGCGGCTTCGTCGATGAGATTCTCCGTCAGGGTGGCCATGTAGCTGGTGCGCAGCAGGCACTCGCCGGGCGCGGTGGCGGGCGGCAGGACGGGGTTGACGTACACGCCGGCGTCGTAGATCTGTTTGGCTTTGATCAGCGTATTTTCGGCTTCGTACGTATAGATGGGCACGATGGGCGTGTCGGACTCGCGGATGCGCAGGCCTTCTTCCTTGTAGCGCTTTCTGGCGTAGGCGGCCAGATCCAGCAGGTGGCCGGGGAGTTCCGGATGGGCTTTCAGATACCGCAGGGCGGCCAGCGCGGAGGCGCAGGCTGCGGGCGGGATGGAAGCCGAGAAGATGAACGGCCGGGAATTGTGGCGCACGTAGTCGCAGACTTCCTCCGAGGCTGCCATGTAGCCGCCGAGGCTGGCCAGCGACTTGGAGAAGGTGCCCATGATGATGTCCACGTCGTCTTCCAGGCCGAAATAGCTGGCCGTGCCGCGGCCGCCTTCGCCGATGACGCCGAGGCCGTGGGCATCGTCCACCATGACACGGGCGCCGTACTTCTTTGCCAGGCGCACGATCTCCGGCAGGTTGGCGATGTCGCCGCCCATGGAGAACACGCCGTCGGTGACGATGAGCGCGCCGGCCTCTTCCGGCACCTGCTGCAGGCATTTTTCAAGCCCCACCATGTCGTTGTGCTTGTAGCGGAGCATGGTGCCGTAACTGAGTTTACACCCGTCATAGATGCTGGCGTGGTTCTCGCGGTCGCAGATCACGTAGTCGCCGCGGCCGACAATGGCGCTGATGATGCCGAGGTTGGATTGAAAACCGGTTGAAAAGGTGACAGCAGACTCCTTGTTTACGAAGGCCGCCAGCTCATTTTCGAGCTCCAGGTGCATGATAAGTGTGCCGTTTAGAAAGCGTGAACCGGAACACCCGCTGCCGTACTGCTCAAAGGCTCTGATGCCGGCCTCCACCACGGAGGGCTCCGTGGTCAGGCCCAGATAGTTGTTGGACCCCAGCATGATGCGGCGCTTTCCCTCCATGATGACTTCGGGCGCCTGCCGGGATTCGAGTGCGTGAAAGTACGGATATATGCCCTTTTCACGGTAATCACGCACCAGTGTGTACTGCCTGCATTTTTCGAACAGATCCATTTTCATACTCTCCTTCGCCGGCCTCATTCCCCCCGAACAGACCGGCACGGCTATTTTAACAAAATTCAATCCATTCGTCAACGCAAGGGTGGATTAGTTGCACAAAACTCAAAAACTGGGTTGAATTGATTATAAGCAAAATTCGAAAAAATTTTGATTTTTTGCTAAATCATACTAGAAGTCTTTCTACGTTTATGCTATGCTAACCATGTATAGATGTCACTACCTTAATGCAAGGAGGTACACCCACCATGGCAGGAAGAGCGAAACAGCCGCGCATCCAGCAGGAACACCTTGGCATCCGTCAGCAGATGATCATGAAGAGCCTCTGGAAACTGGGCGGCGAAGCCACCATCCCCGCCATCAGCGCCCGCATGCAGGAGGATTATGGTTCCAGCCTTACCGGGCAGGCCATGAACACCATGCTGCTGCTGATGACTGACAAAGGCATCGTCGAGAGGGGCGACAGAAAGAGCCACGCCTTCCTCTACCGTGCCACCATCACCGAGCAGGAATACCGTGACCGCGAAGTGGCCCGTTCCTGTTCCTTCACCTTCGACGGGTCCGCATCGGAACTGCTGGCCTCTCTCTTGAAGACCGGTGTCGACGAGAAAGAGCTCAAAAAGATCCGTGCCCTGATCCGCAACTATGGAAAAGAGTAAACCGCTTCCATCCGGGCGCCCATCCGGCGCCGACAAATCAGAGGTGCCTCAATGGAAATGATGACAACGAAAGCGGGCCGCTCCCGCATCAAACAGGTGCAGATCGGCACGCGCCAGCAGATGATCATGAAGTGTCTGTGGAAGTTGGGCGGCGAAGCCACCATCCCGGCCATCTCGGACTGCATGATGGAAAACTACGGTTCTTCCCTCAGCGGCCAGGCCATGAACACCATGCTCATCCTGATGGCGGAGAAAGGCCTTGTCGAGCGTCTCAACCGCAAGAGCCACGCCTTTTTGTACCGCTCCCTGATCAACGAGCAGGACTACCGCGACGCCGAGATTGCCCAGTCCCGTGACTTCACCTTCGACGGCTCCGCGGCGGACCTGGTCGAATCCCTCATGAAGACCGAAATCAGCAAGGACGAACTCAAGAAGATGCGCGCCGTGCTGCGCGCCTACGGCAAAGAAGACTGACACCCCCATTCGTACATGAAGCGGCCGCCCCGGAAAGGACGGCCGCTTCTGTTTTTGTGCCCGGCCGGAAAAGCCTCCCCGGCCGGCACTCTTTATGCCCGGCCGGAGCCCCCCCCCCGGCCGGTTCATATTTTTATTCTCCCATGCCGTAGAGCACCTGCGCCAGCACGGAATCCTTGTCCAGCATGATGGTGTTGCCGGTGCCGGACAGCGCCTTCTCAAACGCGTCAAGCGAGCGGGTGAAGTTGTAGAACGCCGCCTTGTCCTCCGTGTTGTAGGCCTCCTGGAGGATGCGCATGTACTCCGCCTCGCCTTCGGCCATCAGAATCTCCGCCTGCCGTTCGGCCTCCGCCTGCATGATGGTCACCGTGCGGTCCGTGTCGTTGCGGATCTTCTGGGCTTCCATCTCGCCTTCGGCGGTGTAGGAGGCGGCGATGTTCTGGCGCTCCGAGATCATGCGGTCATAGACGGCCGCCTTGTTGTCGTCCGGCAGATCCAGCGCCTTGATCTCGGCCACGATCACTTCGATGCCGTACCCGGAGATATCCGAGTTGGCTTCATCGGTGAGCATCTGCGTGAGTTTCTCGCCGCGGGCTTCGATCACCTCGTCCTGCGTCATGGAGGAAATGACATTCTTCAGCGCGTTGTACACGGCCGCCTCGATGCGCTCCTCGGCGCGGGCATCCATGGCCTCGAGCGTCCGGATGTACTTGGTGGCGTCCGTCACGTGCCACATCACGTAGTTGTCCGCAATCATGGACTTCTTGTCGCGCGTGATCACGTCCGAGAGCGGCACGTCGTAGAGCTTGACGGCCTTTGAGATGGACTGCGTGCTCTGCACGAACGGCAGCTTGAACTTGAGGCCGGGCGTCTCTTCAATGTGCACGATGCGCCCGAACTGCCGTACCGCCACGTACTCGTTGGGCTGCACGGTATAGAAGCACGAACCGACCAGGATGATCACCACCACGGCCAGCACGGCCAGTAAGACTCCTCCTGCTTTCTTCATCAGTTCTCACCTCCCGTCACCTGATCCATGAACGATTCCACCGGGTAGAGGGTCTGCGTGGTGCCGTCCGTGATGATGATCTTCACGTGCGGCAGCACTTTTTCGAGCGCCTCGTAGACCATGCGCTGTCTGGTGATCAGCGGGTTCAGGCTGTACTGCTCGTACATGGCGTTGAAGCGCGCCACCTGGCCTTCGGCCTCCGCAATACGCGCGGCCTTCTGGGCTTCCGCCCGCTGGATGATCTGGTCCGCGGAGGCTTCCGCCGCCGGGATCTTCTCGTTCTGGTACTTGTTGGCGTTGTTGATGGCCGTGTCCTTCCCCTGCTTGGCGGTTTCCACCGCCTTGAACGCGGACACGATCTCGGCCGTCGGCGGCTCGGCGTCCTGCACGGTGATGTTTAAGACCTGCAGGCCGATGTTGTGCTCGGTGAGCGCTTCCTGCAGCTTGGTCTTCACCTCGGCCTGGATCTGCGACTTGCCCACCGTCATGGCATCGTCCACCGTGTAGTCGATGACCGTTGACCGGATGGCGGCCAGCGCCATGTTCTTGAGGATGTACTCCGGGCTCTGCGAGTTGTACAGGTACGCCACCGGATCCGTCACGCGGTACTCCATATAGAAGTCGATGTCGATCAGGTTGAAGTCACTGGTGATCATGATGCCTTCGGTGTCCACCGTGAACGTCTGCCCGTCGTTCGTGACCACGTAGCCGATGCCGGTGCCGTGGATGGTGGTATCCACCTTGTGCACCTGCTGGATGAACGGGATCTTGAAGTACAGTCCCGCAGTGTCGGTGCGGATGACGTTGCCGAACATGGTGACCACCGCCGTCTCCTGCTCATCCACGCGGTAGAAGCTTCCCAGGATGATGTTGGCGATCAGCACGCCCACCGCGATGAGCGCGACGGTCCGGAGCGTCCCCTTGCCGTTTCCCTTGCGGCGCGCCGGCCCTGCGGACTGTCCCGCATCGTCCGGACGGCGGCCGAACCAGGATGAATTGTTGGCCATGTTGTCCCCCTTTCCTTGGCGGCTGTTTCCTCAGCCTTGCCCCTAGAATACCATATTCACTGAAAAGAATACAGGCAAAGACCGCGCATTGGCCGCCCGTATTTCCGCAAAAGCAGCAAAAACCCCCGGCCGCGCGGGCCGGGGGAGGTG
>CAMJGH010000027.1 GCA_946405185.1 uncultured Lachnospiraceae bacterium | reverse complement strand
ACCTGGTGGCGAAGGGCTCCATGATGGGCTCCGGCGGCGCCATCGTCATGGACGAGGACAACTGCATGGTGGATGTGGCCAAGTTCTACATGGGCTTCATCCGCGACGAGAGCTGCGGCAAATGTTCGCCCTGCCGCATCGGCACCAAGCGGATGCTTGAGATCCTCGAGCGCATCACCGACGGGCGCGGCACCATGCAGGACTTCGATGACCTCGAAGAACTGGCCTCTGTCTGCCGCAACAACTCCCTGTGCGCGCTCGGCCAGACCGCGGCCAATCCCATCCAGTCGACCATGCGCTCCTTCCGCGACGAGTACATCGCCCACGTGGTCGACAAGAAGTGTCCGGCCCACGTCTGCAAGGGCATGATCACCTACACCATCGATCCGGAGCTGTGCAAGAAGTGTTCGGCCTGCTCGCGCGCCTGCCCGGTGGAAGCCATCTCCGGCGTCCCCGGCAAGACACCGTTCGTCATCGACCAGACCAAGTGCGTCAAGTGCGGCACCTGCGTGCAGACCTGCCGGTTCAAGGCCATTTCCGTAGAGTAAGGGAGGGATGAGATCATGAGTACAGTCAACATTAAGATTGAAGGCGTCCCCTACGAAGTCGAAAGCGGCATCACCATTCTGCAGGCGGCCCGCCAGTGCGGCTACGAGATCCCCACTCTCTGTTCGTTCCACGACGGCGAATGTTCGCCCGGCTCCTGCCGCGTCTGCCTGGTGGAAGCCACCGGTGCCCGAGGCCTGGTCGCCTCCTGCGTCTACCCGGTGTCCGAAGGCATGGAGATCAAGATCTCCTCGCCGAAGGCCGTGCTGGCCCGCCGCAACAGCGTGGAAGTCATCCTGAGCAACCACCACACCAACTGTCAGGCCTGCGACAAGAACGGCTCGTGCGAGCTGCTGCACGTGGCCAAGGTCGTGGGCGCCCGCGAGGACAAGTTCAAAGGCGAGCACACCCCTTCCACGTACGATGACCTCACGCCGTCCATCGTCCGCGACACTAGCAAGTGCATCCTCTGCGGCCGCTGCATCGTGCGCTGCGAGAAGGCGCACGGCAAAGGCGTGCTGGGCTTCATCAACCGCGGGTTCGACACCATCGTCGGCCCGGTCGGCAACATCTCGCTGGCGGATTCGCCCTGCCTGATGTGCGGCCAGTGCGTCTCGGTCTGCCCGACCGGGGCTCTCATGAGCAAGCCGGAGGACGACCGCATCTACGCCGCCATGGCCGCCGGCAAGCACGTGATCGTGCAGACCGCCCCGGCCGTCCGCGCCGCCCTCGGCGAAGAGTTCGGCCTGCCGATCGGCACGCCGGTCACCGGCAAGATGGTCGCCGCCCTGCGCCGCCTGGGCTTTGAGAAAGTCTACGACGTGGACTTCGGCGCCGACCTGACCATCATGGAGGAAGCCACGGAGCTGCTCGGCCGCGTCAAGAACGGCGGCGTGCTGCCCATGATCACCTCCTGCTCGCCCGGCTGGATCAACTACGCCGAGACCTACTGCCACGACCTGCTGCCGCACCTGTCTTCCTGCAAGTCGCCCCACATGATGCAGGGCGCCATCCTGAAGAGCTACTACGCGCAGGTCAAGGGCATCGACCCGAAGGACATCTTCGTGGTCTCGGTCATGCCGTGCACGGCCAAGAAGTTTGAGAAGGAGCGCCCGCAGATGGTCACGAACGGCCTGAAAGACGTGGACGCGGTCATCACCACCAGAGAGCTCGGCGACATGATCAAGCGCGCCGGCATCCGCTTCCACAAGCTCCCGGATGAAGAGTACGACCAGGATATCATGGGCGATTACTCCGGCGCCGGCGTGATCTTCGGCGTGACCGGCGGCGTCATGGAAGCCGCCCTGCGCACCGCCTATTTCGTACTGGAAGGTAAGGAGCACGATCCGGTGGAGTTCACCGAAGTCCGCGGCCTTGAAGGCATCAAGGAAGCGGCCCTGGAGATGGGCGGCATGACCGTCCGTGTGGCCGTGGCCAGCGGCATGAGAAACGCGAAGGTCCTGCTTGACCAGATCGAGGCCGGCACGAGCCCGTACCACTTCATCGAGATCATGTGCTGCCCGGGCGGGTGCATCAACGGCGGCGGCCAGCCGTACGTCCGCCACGCGTTCCTGCCGCACGAGGATCTGGACATCCTGGACACCTACCGCGCCAAGCGCGCCTCCGCCCTCTACTCCGAGGACGAGCGCCAGGTGGTCCGCCAGTCGCACAACAACGCGCAGATCCAGGAACTGTACGAAAAGTTCCTGGGCGAGCCCAACTCGCATCTGGCGCACGAGCTGCTGCACACCACCTACGCCGGACGGGAACCCTTCCGTGTCCGGAAGACGGAGTTCAAAAACCCGAAGGAGTAAATCCGCTGTAAAAGACAGACAGCCCTGCCGGGAAAACCGGCAGGGCTGCCTCTTTTTTGCGCTGAAGCTGTCAGCGAACGTATCCGAATTTCGGGATCTTTTTGTCTTCCGCTCCTTCCACGTCTTTGACGGCCTCGTCAAAGTCCGTAGGGGTGATGATCACGTCCGTCAATTTCTTGCCGGGGTTCTTTTCGGCGGCCAGGCCCCAGGCGCGCTCATAGAGGTTGCGGACGTACCGGCCGTTGCCGAAATCCTTGGCGTGGAGTTTCTCTTCCGGAAGCCCTTCGAAGAACTTCTCCGTGTGGCTGTTGAGCTCGTCTGTCAGCGTGAAGTGCTCCTGCACCATGCCGCCGAAGATCTTGTGCAGTTCATTCCGCGTGTAGTCCGGGAAGACGATGCGGTACGGGATGCGGCTGGCCAGGCCGGAGTTGGCGGACAGGAGGGTCTTCATGTCTTCCGGGTAGCCTGCCAGGATCACGCACAGCTCGTCGCTGTGGTTTTCCATCTGGGCCACCAGGGCATCCAGCGCCTCGCGGCCGAAGTCGTTGGAACCGAACTCGCCGCGGAAGAGCGAGTAGGCTTCGTCGATGAACAGGACGCTGCCGTAGGCTTCCTCGCAGATGCGGTTGGTCTTGATGGCGGTCTCACCCACATACCGGCCGCAGAGGTCTCTTCCGTGGTGTTCGTACAGGCGCCCGGAGCGCAGCACGCCTTTCTCTTTCAGGATGCCGGCGATGATGCGGGCCACCGTGGTCTTGCCGGTGCCGGGGTTGCCTTCAAACAGCATGTGCATGCCGGGGGCTTTCATGCCCTCCACCGTGCGCGCCAGCAGGATCTGGTTGACGATGAACGGGATCTCGCGCTTGACCGAGGCCAGGCCGACCATGCTCTTTAACTGGTTCATGGAGGCTTCGCGCCGGTCCTCCCCGCGGGTGAGGGCCTGTACGGCTTCGCCGGTGATGCGCAGGACTTCCCGGCCTTCCCCCTTGCCCTCCGCCAGGGTGATCATCTCGCCAGCCACCTTGTCGATGGTGTGGATGCCGTAGAAATGCCCGTCCAGCTTCTCTTCTTCCATGCGGTCGTCAAACCGGTTCCAGGCTTCGTCCTCCACGGCAAAGCCGAACTCCGAAAAGACGCGGTCCGCGATGCGGTGGGCGTTCTCCCCTTCATACGGCGGGCATAGCACCACGCGGATGCGGAACAGATCCCGCAGGTCTTCGAGCACCTGGTCACGGACACCGGCCGCGGCGTACGGAATGCGGAAGAACAGGATGATGTTCGTGGCGTGCCGCACCAGCGTCAGGAGAAACCGCTTGAAATCCGCGCGGGCCGTACGGCCGAGCCACGGCTCGAGGTCGAACGAGACCAGACGCGGTGTCTGCGAGACGCGGCGCACCTGCTCCAGCAAATCCGCCATCTTTTCCGGCAGATGCTCCTCGTCCGGCTCCGGCAGGCGGAACTCCCACGGCTCCCGCTCGGACGGGTAGAGTTTCTCTTCTTTCAACAGCGCCGACAGGCGGGACAGGCAGGTGGAATACCCGTCGCCCGTATTTACGGCAAACAGATACGCCTGGCGGGAGAACACGTACTCCGTGCCGTCCGCCCGGATGACGGGCGCCCGGCGGCGGATGTCCGCGCAGAGCGCATCAAAATCCTGCCGGCCGATCAGCCGGGCGGCATCCTTCCGGTCCGCCTCCGGGGGCTTCCGGTCGCCGTCATCGGGATCCTTGGCGGCTTCCTGCGGCACGCTTACCTGCTCGGGAGACGTATCCTGCGGCAGGGCTTCCGGCAGCTGCCCCTGGGCCAGCAGGTCACGGATGCCTTCTTCAATCTCGGTATCAGACAGTTTCTTCTTGCGGTCCGGGGTCTTCGGTATGGACTCCGCACCTTCCGCCCGCATCCGGCAGACATCCTCAAACGGGACATCCGTGCCGGTGATCTTTTCCCGGACGGCCAGTACCAGATCCGCCAGCGCCTGGTCATCAATCCGGTCATCCAGCATGACCGTCAGCTCGAACGTGCTCTGATACACGATCCGGAAATGCTCGGGGCCAAAATGGCGCCGCAGAAGCTTAACCGTCCGCGGCACCGCAAACTGGTTGTGCCCGGAAGGGTCCATGACCCAGGAGGGCCGGTATTCCAATGTCAGTTTCATGCCACTCCTTCCGGTCAGTTGCCCCACTGGGCCTTCATCAGGTCCGGATAGGCTTCGTCAATGATGGACACCATCCGCCGCACCAGCGACATCAGCATCTCGCCGCAGGTGTTCATCTCCACGTAGCAGTCCATCTGGCAGCGGATGTCGTAATCGTCGTCCAGGAAGAACTTGACCCACCGGTAGCGGGCATTCAGCGTGTTGCACACGATCATGCCGGCCGGGATCTTCTCCGCCTGGAAGCGGGCGATGTCAAAGGAGTCAAACCCCACGATGTTGCTGCCGCGCTCGTCGAAGAACACGGTGATGCGGATGGATTTGAGCGAATCCCCCGTGTAGATGATGCGCAGGGACTCCTCCGCCGGTTCCGTGTACTTGACGTCGTTGGCGTCCATATAGGCCATAAAAGCTTTCTTGAAATCGTTCATGATGTCACCTCACACGAAAACCATCGTACCGCAAAGACGCCGATTGCGCAAGGGTGCCCGGGTAGCCCTGCAGGCTAATGAACAAGCCGGGGCGATACGGCCCCGGCCTGTGTGTGTCTATATGCTGATGATTTTCGAGGTCTCAGGCGATCTCCCACAGGGAGAGCGACTGCGGCCCCAGCTGCAGAAAGCCCCCCGAAAGCGAAGCTTCCCCGATGGCGAAGGCCGGCTGCAGCGGTGCCAGCCCGTCCGGCGCCGCCAGCAGCGCTTTGCCGGCGTCCGGATTGACGGCGATCACAAAGTGCCCGCGGCACAGCAGCACGGCGCGGCCGTCCGCAGCCATCTCCGCCACCGACAGCGTCCCGTCCGCCTGCAGCTCCGGATTGGCGTTCCGGAAGGCCGTCACGCGGCGGAGGGTCTCGTAGAGGGAATCCGCGTCCCCGCGCTGCTCCGAGAGCACCGGCGCATCCGGTGACGGATCAACTGGCAGATAGAGGCGGTCGGCCGGCGCATCCGAAAAGCCGAGGTTGGTCCCGCGGTCCCACTGCATGGGCGTGCGGGTGCCGGTGCGCGTGTAGCCGCCCTCCTTGGTGGGCATGTTCTCGATGTAGCGCATGCCGATCTCATCGCCGTAATAGATGAACGGCACGCCCGGCATCAGCAGCAGGAACGCCATGGCGAGCGCCTGCTCCGCCGGATCCAGGCACCGCGCCAGGCGCGGCGTATCGTGGTTGCCCGAAATAAAGCTGATGTACCCCTTGCCCTGCGTGGCAGTCAGTTTCGGCAGATAATCGGTAAGGAACGGCTGGAGGCCGCCGCCGTCCTTGCGGAAGTAGGACAGGTCCTTCTCGCCGCTCTCGCCGTCACGCACCAGATAGTTATACCCGTTGCCCACGTGGTCCAGGTAAAAGTCCGCGTCAAACCCCGCCGAGGCCAGCGCCCGCTCCGGGTCGGACCACTCGGAGACAAAGACCGCCTCCGGGAAGTCCTTGCGCAGCCTGCCGAGCAGATCCCGCCAGAGCGCGCAGGTGTATGACTTTTCGTCATCGTCATCCTTCACCAGGGAGGCCGCCATGTCCACGCGGAAGCCGTCGCATCCGGCTTCCAGCCAGAACCGGCAGACATCCTCCATGGCCGCCCGGGTGGCCAGCGCTTCGGGGCTGTCCGCCGCGTGCTGCCAGGCGTGCGTGGGATGCGCAAAGCCGTAGTTTAAGGCCGGCTGGCACTTGAAGAAGTTCAGCATGTACATGCCGAAGCGCGGGGCTTCGCCGGCGATGAACGGCCGCCCCTCCATATTCCCCAGCCACGTATCCGACCAGATGTAGCGCTCGGAAAACTCGTTCTTATCCGGCTGGCAGCTGGCCAGAAACCACGGGTGCTCTTCGGAGGTGTGCCCCGGCACCAGATCCAGGATCACGTGCATGCCGGCCTCATGGGCCGCCACGAACAGCGCCTTCAGGTCGTCGTTCGTGCCGTAGCGCGGGGCCACTTTCTTGTAGTCGCGCACATCGTACCCGGCATCCTTGAAGGGCGAGTCAAAGCAGGGGTTGATCCACAGAGCGTTGGCGCCCAGATGGCGGATATCCGGCAGGCGCCTCGTGATGCCCGGGATATCCCCGATGCCGTCGCCGTTGGTGTCCTGAAACGACTGCGGATAGATCTCGTAAAAGATGGCGCTTTTGAGCCAGCTGCTCATGCTTACTCTCCTTTCTCCCCCGTGAGGATGGCGATGCCGTACGCCGGCACCGTGACCGTCGAACCGCTGATGGAAGCGGCTTTCTCCCCCGTGTGCAGCGAGAAGGCCAGCTCCCGGTACGGAAGGATCTGCCCGGTGAGGTTCACCCTGACGGACGCATCGGTGTCGTTGACGAGGATCAGCACCGGTGTCTGGCCGTCTTCCCGGCGGATCAG
This sequence comes from uncultured Lachnospiraceae bacterium, assembly GCA_946405185.1. Lineage (GTDB taxonomy): Bacteria > Bacillota > Clostridia > Lachnospirales > Lachnospiraceae > CAKQHB01. The sequence continues at coordinate 23,274 of CAMJGH010000027.1, read as the reverse complement.
CCCGGCTGCTTCCGAACCGGTATCCACCGCTTCCGAACGGCCGCCGGCGATGGCCGGCAGGCTGTTGCGCGCCCGGATCACCTTGCGCACGAAATTCAGGATGGAGGCTTCATCGGCCAGCTGTTCGGAGACGCCCGGGAATTTGTGCGTCACCTTGTCCATGTACGGCGGTCCCGCCGTCATGGCCGCATCGCTGCCGGTACTGGTCCAGAGCATCGGCGCACGGAAGTTCTCATCCTTCCCGGAGCCTTTCATGCCGATCTCCTCCCCGTAGTACAGGAAGGCGTTGCCGCTCATCAGGAGGTTCAGGGCCTGCGCGAATTTCACTTTGGTGCCGTCATCGCCGGAATAATACCCGGCGGAGCGGGCCATGTCATGGTTGGTGTAGAACGGCGCGTCGATAAACGCCGGGTTTTCGGCGGCATACAGGGCTTCCGCCTCCTGCACGGCCTCCGCCCAGGCCGACGCGCGCCGGTTTCCGCGCGTCACCGAAGTGATCAGCCCGTCCGCGCCGGCAAAGGCAAAATCAAAGAACGAATCCACGCCGCTGGCGTAGTACTTGGCCACCGTTTCTTTGGCCGACCAGCACTCCGCCACCAGGTAGGTGCCCGGCTTGATGGAATCCACCGTGCCGCGCATCCAGGAAAGAAACTCGATGGAAGCGGCCTGGTCATCGGTGTAGTAGCTGGTCACGGCATCCAGGCGGAAGCCGTCCACGCCACGGTACAGCCAGTAGTCGCAGATGTAGCGGATCTCCTCACGCACGTCCGGATTGTCCAGGTTGAGGTCCGGCATGCCGCCCCAGAAGCGCGCCTCGTAGTACCACCCGGTATCGCCGAGCGGCTCATAGCCTGCCTGCTGCTCCCGGGAGAAATGGTACCAGTCCACGTACTTACAGACGGAGGCGTCCGGCTCCTGCCCGTCCGGCAGAGAAGCCAGATAGTCCGCCGCCTGGGTAAACCACGGGTGTTCGGAGGAGGTGTGGTTGACCGCCAGATCCATGTAGACTTCCATGCCGCGGGCGTGGCAGTCTTCGATCAGCGCCACATAGTCCTCCTCGGTGCCGAACGCCGGATCGATGGCATAGTAATCCGTGGCGTCGTACTTGTGGTAGGTGGGCGATGGGAAGACGGGCGTGAGCCACAGAGCGGTCACCTCGAGGTCATCGCCCTTCCCGTATTCGCCGTCGTTCAGGTAGTCGAGTTTCTGCCGGATGCCGTTCAGATCGCCGATGCCGTCGCCGTTGCTGTCCGCAAACGAGCCGACAAAGATCTCATAGCTGGTGCGGGCGTGATCCGTCCGCACATCCGGCGCCGGCAGGGATTCGCCTTTGGCCGGCGGCGTGCAGGCAGAAAACGCCAGGCAGGCCGACAGAATAACCGCCAGCCACCGCTTTATACTGTTCTTTCCCATACAGACCTCCTTCCGGAACCGGTTCGGTCTCCCGACACGCTTTACAGCAGTACCTCTTCCATGACTGCTTCACACCACACGTCTTCCACGCGGCAGGCGCGTCCGTCCGTCAGTTCCGGCCACTGCTCCAGAAAGACCGGGGTGTCTTTGGTGAGGGGCTGCACCGCCACACGCACGTTTCGCACGTCTCCTGCGCCGCACGGGATCTGCCGCAGGTCCGTCTCCCAGACCTGGCCGGTGTAGAAGCTGTCCGCCACCGGCTTTCCCTCCGCCGTCATCACCGCGCGGTCACCCGCGTAGCGGATGCAGAGCAGCGCCTTCGACAGGGATTCCGAAGAAACACCTTCGGCAAGAATGTCCGCCGTCAGGCCTTCTGCGCTTTCCTGACTGCCCGTCACGGCCGCCTTCAGCGGGTTCACCAGTGCGTCGCCCCGGCGATAATGCGCCAGCAGCGAAAGCGCCTTCTCGTCTTCCCGCACATACCCATCCGGCACTTCGGGCAGCGCCGGGAAGGTGAAGAACGCCGGCATTTTGTCCTCTTTTATGCGGCTGATGAGGCGCAGGCGCCCGTCCGCACCGGTGTACACATCGTCGCCGGTGGTACTCACGAACAGATACTCTTTTCCGCCGATCATCACCTTACTGGCGTACAGGGACTCGTCGGCATCCAGCACGATCAGGCGCAGGTCCTTCCGGTTTCCGCGCAGCACAAACTGTGCCTGTCGGGCGCTGCACGAAGCGCACGATCCGCCGCCGCAGCCACCGCTGCAGCCGCTCTTCTTCTCTTTGTCCGTGTAAAAAACGAACGCGTCCCCGCCGTCCGGGCCGGCGCCGGCCAGTTTGCACAGCGGTGCCGCCTCGGCGTACTCCAGCACGGTATCCTCCCGCAGGCGCATGCCGATGGGATAAAAGAAGCAGTCACCGTTGTCCACGGCGCGCTCCGGGAAACGTACCAGAAGATGCCCGTCCGCATCGTGCACCTCCAGGCGCTTGCGGGAGAGCGACGTAGTCGGATACTGACGGATATAGCGGTTCACGAACAGATACCCTTCCGTCCGCCCGTCTTCGGTTTTGCGCAGGCGCGCAGCAGTGCGCAGGCTTAACAGATCCCTCGGATCCTCCGGATTGCCGGGCTGCGGGACGTAGGGCATCTGCACCAGGTCTTCCCCGAAATCGTGCACAAAGAGTGCCAGACGTCTTATGACCCGGTAGGTATCCGAAATCTGCCCGTACTCTTTCAGCGGTGCGTTGAAATCATACGAGAGCGCCGGCAGGTCATTTAACGACCCGGTGGCGCGGCTCTCCTCAAACGTGGAGTGCTTCCCCACCGGATTGGTGCCGCCGTGGTACATGTAATACCCCAGCAGCTGACAGCCGCTGCCGATCTTGGCCAGGCTCATGACCGCGATGTCCTTCGCCGTGGCCACAGGCCTTCTGTGCCCGGTCACCTGCAGGCCGCCGCCCAGCTCTGCCGTCAGATAAGGGAACGCCGAAGGATCAAAGGTGATGCCTGACCCCTCGCCAAAATCCCCGCCGATGGCTTTGTCGTTGCGCTCCGCGGTGAACACGTAGTTTTCGTTGGGCGGAAGTTTTTCAGCGGTCTGCGCCCACGGGGCTTCGCAGTACCCGCCCATGACGGGCAGCATCCCGCCGGTCACGGCGCCGCCCCAGCCGGTGGCGGTCCACAGCGGCACGTCCATGCCGGCCTCTTCAGCCAGGCTCTTCAGAGCCCGCATGTGCGCTTCGCCTTCCTCGCCGGTCAGCCCGCCGCAGTGGCCGTACTCGTTCTCCACCTGAATGCCGATGACGGGTCCGCCGTCTTTTTCATACAGGCCCGTCAGCTGCTCCCCGATGAGCCCGTACCAGCGCTTCACCTCCGCCAGATACCCGGCGTCGTTGGTGCGCAGGCGGAAGAGACCGGCCTCCTCCTTTTCCATCAGCCAGTCCGGGAACCCGCCGTTTCTCACTTCCGCGTGCACCCACGGCCCGATGCGCACGATGACGGACAGCCCGCACCGCCCGGCCGTCTCCACAAAGCGTCGCAGGTCATTCTGTCCGGTAAAGTCAGCCTTCCCCTCTTCCTCTTCGTGGTGGATCCAGATGACATAACTGGACACCACATCCACGCCGCCGGCCTTCATCAGATACAGTTCGTGCTCCCAGGTATCCGGGAGCACGCGGCTGTAGTGCATTTCGCCCATGACGGGAAACCACGGCTTCCCGTCCCGGGTCATGTAGTCTTTCGTAAATCCGATCACGTCTTACCTCTCTTATGAAACGGCCGTACTTTCCCGCAGGATCACCTGATAGCGGCGCACCAGCCTGTTCTGCGGTTCGTTTCCGTCGATCATGGACAGCAGTTCGCGCGCGGCCACGCTGCCCAGGTTCTTGTCGTCGATGTCCAGCGCGGTCACCGCCGGCACCGAGTGCTGCAGGAACGAGCTGTTGTAGAACGATGCCAGCCGCAGATTCCGCGGGATGACGACGCCCAGCTGCCGGCAGGCCGTCTGGGCCAGGCCGGTGAGCTTTTCGTCCATGCAGACCAGGCAGTCTGCCTTCTTGGCGATCACGTCCTTCACCACGGTTTCCGTCTGCTCCACCCCGGACACATCCATGTAGATCAGCGACGGATCCGGCCGCAGGCCCAGCCGTTCGTAGGCCAGTTCAAACCCGCGGCGTCTGGTCGCGGTGATGGTATGCGTGCCATCGCCGCCCAAAAGCGCCAGCCGCCTGAAGCCCTTGCCCAGCAGCACCTGCGTCAGCTCACAGCACCCGGCCAGGTGGTCGTTGTCCACCTGCACCAGATCCGGATCCGGGCTGGTGCCGATGACCAGGAACGGCAGGCCGCTCTTTTTCAGATAGTCCGCCGCCGGGTCGTCAAACATGGTGCGCGTCAGGATCACGCCGTCCGCCTTGTGGTTTTCCACGAGGCGCCTGAGCGGCGCCACATCGGTCCCGGCCACCATGGAGATCAGGATATCATACCCCGCCTCCCCTGTCACCTGGCTGATGCCCTGCAGGCACCGGTGAAAGTACTGCAGATCAAAGAGTTCGTAATCCACCGGGCACACCACACCGATGTTGAACGTCCGGCTTTTGGCCAGGCCTCTGGCCTGGTGGTTGGGGGTGTACCCGTGCTCGTCGATATACTGCTGCACGCGCCGGATGGTCTCCGGGGAGAGGCGGCCCTTCCCCGAGATGGCCCGGGAGACGGTCGTCTTGGAGACCCCCAGCGCCGCGGCGATATCGTCGATGGTCAGTTTTTCATTCATGACAGCACCTTCTTCCAGGAGCTCCCCGCGGAGCCCGGGTGAAGCATCACCCCTTGACAGCGCCGCCGGTAATGCCTTCCACGTAATACTTCTGCAGGAACATGAACAGCACGGTCACCGGGATGGCGACCAGGATGCCGCCCGCGCAGAAGCGGGTGAAATACCCCTGATAGTCGTTGGTCCAGACCCAGCGCTGCATGGCCACGGCCACGTTGTAGCCGTCGGAGTTGCCGAAGGCCACGTAGGACGCGAACACGTAATCGCACCACGGTGCCAGGAAGGCGACCAGCGCGGTGTAGATGATGATGGGCTTCGAGAGCGGCACGATCATCTGCACCAGAATCTGGGCGCGGGTGGCGCCGTCGATGCGGGCGGCCTCGTCCAGCGACTTCGGGATGGTGTCAAAGTAGCCCTTGCAGACGTAATACCCCATGCCGGAGCTGGCGATGGAGATCAGGATCAGGCCGGGCACCGCGTTGGCCTGCGTCAGGCCCATCTGCTTTAACAGGAAGTACAGGCAGATCATGGTGAGGAACCCGGGGAACATCCCGAGCACCAGCCAGATGCGCATCAGCGCCGTACGGCCGGCAAAGCGCATGCGGGACAGCGCGTAGCTGACGCAGATGACGATGAGCGTCTGCAGCACCGACACCACGCAGGCGATGATCAGCGTGTTGCCGTACCAGTGCAGGTACTTGGTCTGCTCCGTATCAAACAGGAACTTGTAGTTGTCCAGCGAGAAGTTCTTCGGCATCAGGTAGTTGACCATGCCGCCGTACTCCGTCGCGTACGAGCGGAAGCTCTGCATGATCAGGCAGAAGAACGGGAACAGCCAGACGATGCTGATGAGAATGAGAATGATGTAGGATACGGCCAGTCCGGTCTTTTTCTTTCTGCTCATTACTGGAATCCCTCCTCATCTTTGACGGACGGCAGGATGTTGTAGACCACCAGCGAGACCACGGCGGTGACCACGAACACCATGATGCCGATGACGGCAGCCATCTTGTAGTTGGAGTCATCCACGGTCATCTTGTACAGCCAGGTGATCAGCAGGTCCGTGTAGCCGGCCTTTCCGGTCAGGTTCACCGACTGCGGCTTGCCCTGCGTCAGCAGGTAGATGACGTTGAAGTTGTTCAGGTTGCCGGTGAACTGCGTCAGCAGGAACGGCCCCGTGACAAACAGCATGTACGGCATGGTGATCTTGCGGAACATCTGGAACTTGTTGGCGCCGTCGATCCTGGCCGACTCGTACAGATCCTCCGGAATGTTCATGAGAAGGCCCGTGGCGATCAGCATCATGTACGGGATGCCGATCCAGAGGTTGATCAGGATGATCAGGATGCGCGCATAGTGCTTGTTGGTCCAGAACGGTATGGCCTTGTCGATCCACCCCCACTTCATCAGATAGGCGTTGACCAGGCCGTCCGCCGCGAACATCTTGCCGATGTACAGCAGCGATACGAACTGCGGCACCGCGATGGTGATGACCAGGATGGTCCGCCACAGTTTCTTGAACTTGATGCCCTTCTGGTTGATCAGCAGCGCCACGGCGATGCCCAGGATGTAGTTCAGGAACGTGGCAAAGAACGCCCACACGAGCGTCCACCCCAGCACCGAGAAGAACGTGGAGCCGAAGCCGTTGCCGCCGAAGCTGAAGATGTTGGCAAAGTTCTGCAGGCCCGTCCAGGTAAAGAGCTTGGCCGGCGGCTGATGGTCGTAGTCGTAGTTGGTGAAGGCCACCAGGATCATGAAGATGATCGGCAGCACGGTGAACACGAAGATGCCCAGCACCGGCAGCGCCAGCAGGGTCTTGTCAAAGTTCTCGTCCAGAAGGCTTGCCAGGTCCTGCTTGTTGGTGTGGAGTGCCTTTCCCTCCGCGAGCCGTTTTTCCGCCTCGCGGTTCTGCTTGATGTTGAGCCGCCACAGGTAGATCAGTGCGATGACCACGATGATGGACAGCAGGCCCCACAGCAGGATGAAGAACGAGTTGTCGCCGTAGGATACGGTTCCGTTGGGATTGAAACCGCGTGTTTTCGTGCCGAGCGTGAGGAACTTTCCGAGATACTGACTGCCGAAGCCGATGATGAAGTACAGCCCTGCCGCTTCAAGCAGCAGCATGGTGATGCCTTTCACCAGCTGCCCGCGCATGATCTGTCCGAAACCGAAGATCAGATACGACACGCGGGTCTTCCAGTCGCCCTCGGAGAATGTCTTTCCGATTTCCTTGAGATCCGCGCCAAGCCAGGCAAAAAAGCGGCCGACGGCGCCTTTCTTTTTGTCTTTCATACTCTCCTCCAACGGATCTGTCTAGCCGAAAAGGGCAGGGACAAGCCCTGCCCTTTCCGGTCATTCACAACTGTTTATTTGGCGGTCACATAGGACAGGCAGGTGTTCTGGAAGTCTTCCAGAGCCTTCATCATATCCGCATCGGATTTGCCCTTGAACTCACCCGCGATAACGGAATCGCCGAGAGACGTGGCCAGTCCCCAGTAGTCGCCCGGATACTGACCCTGCGGGATGGTGTACTGCAGCTGATCCCTTATAGCGGAAAGCGCCACATCGTTCTTGATGGCCTCGTTGCCCTGGGCCTTCTTGTTGGACGGGCCCCAGCCAACCGCTTCATAGCGGGCCAACTGCACTTCCTCGCTGGTCAGGTACTGAGCCAGTTCCTTGCAGACAACAAGCTTGCCTTCTTCGGTCTGAGGCTTGACGCCCATCAGCTTGAAGCCGCCGAAGCCGGACAGCTGCACGTCCTTGCCGCCGATGTTGGCGGTCGGGAGCTTGACAGCCGCGTAGTTGTCACCGAACAGTTCCTTGGCCGCGCCGGAATCCCAGGTGCCGGACACGACAGCCGCCGCGTTGGCCGCCGCCGAAACGGACGAACCGTTGACGAACGCCGGGGACTCGGCCAGTTTGATCATGGCCTTGAGGGCGTTCACGCCGTCTTCGGAAGCATAGGTCATGTCGGCAGCCGTGAAGCCGCCTTCGTCGTTGGCCGTGAAGTCCATCTTGCAGCCGGCCGCAAAGAAGAACGCGGTCTGATACCAGCCGGAGTTGATCTCCATGTAGAAGCTCTTGCCGGCCTTCTCGCACTGCTCGAGGATCTTGTCCAGGGAAGACGGGTCGGTGATGACGGACTTGTCATAGTACATGAAGTAACCATTGTCGGAAGTGACAGGGTAGGCATAAATGGTCCCGCCCATCGTGGCGGCACCGACCGAAAGGGCATCGTTCTGCTCGGTGATCCAGGCGGCATCCCACAGAGCCGGGGAAACGGCACCGGTGGAGACAAGGCGGGCCAGCTGGTCCTGCGCGAAGCCGAAGATATCGGCACCGGCGTCGACGTCGGTGATCATCTTGCCGGCCGCATCGCCTTCGCCGACTTCTTCGACGGCGATGGTGTAGCCCTTGTAGGCTTCATGAGCGGCGATGAACTCTTCCGCTTTCTGCTTGGTGAAGTCAAGGACTTCGTTGGCGACCCAGATCTTGATCTCGCCGCTGCCGTAGTCCTTCAGCTCCGGCTTCTTGACCTCTTCGGCCTTGCTGCCTTCTCCGCCGCCCTGCTGGTTTCCGCCGCAGCCGGCCAGAGACGCCATGGCGAGGACCAGAACGAGCATCAATGCTGCAATCCTTTTCATGTTCTCCTCCTTTTTGAAAGACACACATAGATTGACTGCTTGCGCAATCGGTTGTCCTTGAGAATATATTAACTGCGGAACAATAAACTGTAAACCGAAAGAAAGAACAAACTTGTTCCGGCTTCTTTGTGCATTTCGCACAATAAAGTGTGGTTTACCGGTTTTAACTTCTGCGAAGACGTGCGCAACTGAATTCTGAACAAGTTGCGCATATATCAGAAATACAGAAAAACCCGCCGGTCATGTGACCGGCGGGCGAATAGACTGTACGGTTTTCCGAAAAGGAGATCAGCCCTCTTCGGCGATGGCAGCCTGAGCGGCAGCCAGGCGGGCGATCGGCACACGGAACGGGCTGCAGGACACATAGTCCAGACCCACTTCGTGGAAGAACATGACGGAGGAAGGATCACCGCCGTGCTCGCCGCAGACACCCACGTGCATCTTCGGGTTGACCGGCTTGCCGAGGGAGATGGCCATCTTCACCAGCTTGCCGACACCCTTCTGATCCAGCTTCGCGAACGGATCGTTCTCGTAGATCTTGGCATCGTAGTAGGCGTTCAGGAACTTGCCGGCGTCGTCGCGGGAGAAGCCGAACGTCATCTGGGTGAGGTCGTTGGTGCCGAAGCAGAAGAAATCGGCCTCGGTGGCGATCTCATCGGCGGTCAGCGCGGCGCGCGGGATCTCGATCATGGTACCGACTTCGTACTGCAGATCGATGCCGGAAGCGGCGATCTCGGCGTCAGCGGTCTCGACCACGAACTTCTTGACGTACTTGAGCTCCTTGATCTCACCGACCAGCGGGATCATGATCTCAGGCTTGACAGCCCAGTCCGGATGAGCCTTCTTGACGTTGATGGCGGCGCGGATGACGGCCTTGGTCTGCATGACCGCGATCTCCGGATAGGTGACCGCCAGACGGCAGCCGCGATGGCCCATCATCGGGTTGAACTCGTGCAGGCCGTCGATGATGGTCTTGATCTGCTCGACGGTCTTGCCCTGCGCGGCGGCCAGCTTCTCGATGTCCTCTTCCTCGGTCGGAACGAACTCGTGGAGAGGCGGATCCAGGAAGCGGATGGTCACGGGGTTGCCTTCCAGCGCTTCGTAGAGCTTCTCGAAGTCACCCTGCTGCAGCGGCAGGATCTTCTCCAGGGCCGCTTCTCTCTCCTCCTTGGTGTCGGAGCAGATCATCTCGCGGAAGGCCGCGATACGGTCCGGATCAAAGAACATATGCTCGGTACGGCACAGGCCGATGCCCTCGGCGCCCAGCTCTCTGGCCTTCTTCGCGTCGGCGGGGGTATCCGCGTTGGTGCGGACTTTCAGTCTGCGGTACTTGTCGGCCCAATCCATGATGCGGCCGAACTCGCCGGCCACCTTGGCATCGACCGTGGCGATCTGGCCCTGGTAGATGTTGCCGGTGGTGCCGTCGATGGAGATGTAGTCGCCTTCGGTGAACGTCACGCCGCCGAGGGTGAACTTCTTGTTGGCTTCGTCCATGGCGATGTCACCGCAGCCGGAGACACAGCACTTGCCCATGCCGCGGGCCACGACGGCCGCGTGGGAGGTCATGCCGCCGCGGACGGTCAGGATGCCCTGAGCGGACTTCATGCCGGAGATGTCTTCCGGAGAGGTCTCCAGACGGACCAGAACGACCTTCTCGCCGCGCTCGTCCCAGGCAACCGCATCGTCAGCCGAGAAGACAACCTTACCGCAGGCAGCACCCGGGGAGGCGCCAAGGCCCTTGCCTAAAGGCTTCGTGGCCTTTAAGACCTTCTGGTCAAACTGCGGATGCAGCAGGGTGTCCAGGTTGCGGGGATCGATCATGGCGACGGCTTCCTTCTCCGTGCGCATGCCTTCGTCCACCAGGTCGCAGGCGATCTTCAGAGCGGCCTGAGCCGTTCTCTTGCCGTTGCGGGTCTGCAGCATGTAGAGCTTGCCGTGCTCGACGGTGAACTCCATATCCTGCATGTCGCGGTAGTGATTCTCGAGGATGCTGCAGACTTCCTTGAACTGCTTGAAGGCCTCCGGGAACTTCTGCTCCATCTCGGTGATGTGCATCGGGGTGCGGATGCCGGCCACGACGTCCTCGCCCTGGGCGTTGGTGAGGAACTCACCGAACAGGCCCTTGTTGCCGGTCGCCGGGTCACGGGTGAACGCAACGCCGGTACCGCAGTCATCGCCCATGTTGCCGAACGCCATGGACTGGACGTTAACGGCCGTACCCCAGGAATACGGGATATCGTTGTCGCGGCGATACACGTTGGCGCGGGGGTTGTCCCAGGAACGGAACACAGCCTTGACGGCCTCGATCAGCTGGACCTTCGGGTCGGTCGGGAAGTCTTCGCCGATCTGCTTCTTGTACTCGGCCTTGAACTGCTCGGCCAGCTCCTTGAGGTCATCCGCGGAGAGTTCGACGTCCTGCTTGACGCCCTTCTTGGCCTTCATGGCGTCGATGAGCGCTTCGAAGTACTTCTTGCCGACTTCCATGACGACGTCGGAGAACATCTGGATGAATCTTCTGTAGCAGTCATAAGCCCAACGGGGGTTGCCGCTCTTCTCCGCAAGATACTCCACCACTTCCTCGTTCAGACCGAGGTTGAGGATGGTATCCATCATGCCGGGCATGGAAGCGCGGGCGCCGGAACGGACCGACACGAGCAGAGGATTTTCCTTGTCGCCGAACTTCTTGCCGGTGATCTCCTCCATCTTGCCGATGTATTCCATGATCTGGCCCATGATCTCGTCGTTGATCTGACGGCCGTCCTCATAGTACTGCGTGCAGGCTTCCGTGGTGATGGTAAAGCCCTGCGGGACAGGAAGGCCAAGATTCGTCATCTCCGCCAGGTTGGCACCCTTGCCGCCCAGGAGATTTCTCATGTTGGCGTTTCCTTCACTGAAAAGGTACACCCACTTTGTCATGCTTTTCCTCCTAACAAAAACTGAAATGGGATATTTGGGAAATGAAATCCGCGCAATATTATAACCCACTTTCCCGCTTTCGTAAAGATGATTTTGACTTTTCCGCCGGAGTGCTATATTCTGTAGAAAGGCCCGCGGTCATCGTCCGCGGCCCCCATCACGATCATCGGAAAAGGTGTGTATCCATGGATCTTACCGCATCTGTCAAGCACGAATCCGCCGTCATGCTCTCCATGTGCCGCGACCTCCAGTACAAGGCCGGCGTCTATGCTCACGAGACCATGACGCTTTCCGACCTCACGCGCCTGGAGTGGAACCAGTTCTGCCTGCACCTGGGCTACTGCGACGGAGCCCTCTCCCGCTACCAGCGGGAGTTCTTCAAGGCCATCCTCGAAAACCACAGCGCCGTCTCCGAGCTGGAGCGCCAGTACTACTCGCAGCAGCTCGGCTCCATCCGCTTTGTCAACCGCGTTCCCCGGAGCGTCCAGGAGTGCATCCGCACGGACCTGACCGGCCGCCTGCGCGGCCGCGAGTCGGCCTACGGGCAGGCCATGGTCTGCTTCTACGCCCGCCTGGGCGAAGCGTTCATCCAGGATGACGCGGAAGACCACTACACCATGGTCCAGCTCTACACCGCCTACATGACCATGCTGACGGACTACCTCAAGAAGATGGAGGTCTACGACCCGGATTTCGACTTCGGCGAGTGGATCGGCAACTACGAGGAGATCCACGGGGATGTCCCCGCCACTCCCGCCGCGCCGTCCTCTCCCGCCGCGCCGGCGCCGAAAAAGGATGCGCCCGCAGCTCCGGCGGATATCCCCGGCATCACTTCCAAAAAGAATGCGGCCTCCGGCAGCGCCGCTCCGAAGAGCACCGGCAAAAAGCCCGCCATCAACACGGACGCGCTCGCGGATGTCTCCGGCAAGAAGGAGAAGGACGACAAGCCGGTCATCCGGGACGTCTCCGTGGTCATCGAGGAGCTCAACGCTCTGGTCGGCTTAAAGCCCGTCAAGCAGGAGATTGAGAGCCTCGTCAACCTCATCAAGATCCGCAAGCTCCGCGAGGAGCGCGGCTTCCCGTCCACGAACATCACCCTGCACATGGTGTTCTCGGGCAATCCCGGTACCGGCAAGACCACCGTGGCCCGCATGCTCGCGGAAATCTACGCCGCCCTCGGCCTGCTCTCCAAGGGGCACCTGGTGGAGGTGGACCGCGCGGGGCTGGTCTCCGGGTACGTCGGCCAGACGGCCACCAAGACCACCAAAGTGATCGAGAAGGCCCTCGGTGGCGTGCTGTTCATCGATGAAGCCTACTCGCTGACCGCCAAGAAAGGCGAGAACGACTTCGGCCAGGAGGCGGTGGACACACTCTTGAAGGGCATGGAGGACAACCGCGACAACCTGGTGGTCATCGTGGCCGGCTACACGGACCTCATGGAGGAGTTCCTGGATTCCAACCCCGGCCTGCGCTCCCGCTTCAACCGCTTCATCTTCTTTGACGATTACAACGCCACGGAGCTGACGGCCATCTTCGAGAGCATGTGCAAGAAGAACCAGTTCAAGATCTCGCAGGAAGCCCGGGACAAGATCGAACTCTCCTTTGCCCTGCGCATCCAGAACAAGCCCGAAAACTTCGCCAACGCCCGCGAGGCCCGCAACCTGTTCGAGAAGGCCGTGGTCAACCAGGCCAACCGCCTGGCTGCCCTTCACGAGAAAGACGGTGCGGATGCCCTGACGGACGAGATGCTCCTCACCATCGAGGCGGGGGACATCACCTTCCCCGCCGATTTCCACGAGGAAGACAACGATGAGGAGGGCGAAGCATGATCACCGCCGACTCGCATATGCACACGTGGTGGTCCACGGATTCCGAGGCGGATCCCATGGACATGTGCCGGGCCGCCGTCAACGCCCGGCTGGACACCATCATCATCACGGACCACCACGATATCGGCTGCCCGGCGGGCGGCTTTGAGCAGGATGAAGACACCTACCCGCAGCAGGTGCGGGCGCTGGCGCGCCGCGTGGAAGGGCGCCTGCGGGTGCTGACCGGCATCGAGCTGGGCCTGCAGACCACCCAGGAGGCCCGCATCAAGCGCTTCTTAAAGGACCACCGGTCCGACTACGACGAAATCATCGGCTCCACGCACTACATCCTCGGCGAGGACCCGTGGGAAGCCTCCTACTGGGCGGACCACCCCGGCACCGAAGGGTATGTGCGCTACTACGAAGCCCTGGTGAACAACATCCGCATGTTTGAGGGGTTTGACACCGTGGGGCACCTGGACTACCCCATCCGCTACGGCCTGCGGGAACGCCGCCCGTACCGGGAGGCGGACTACAGCGATGCCATCGACACCGTGCTGAAAACGCTCATCGAGCGCGGCACGGCGCTTGAGTGCAACACCGCCGCCTGGCCGCTCATGGGCCGGCCCAACCCGTCGGACACCATCCTCTTCCGCTACCGCCAGCTGGGCGGTGAGCTGATTACCGTCGGCGGCGATGCCCACGATCCGGACCACGTCGCTCAGTATTTCAAGGAAGCTTCGGATCTCCTGAAGCAGATCGGCTTCACCTATTACGCCGTGTTTGAACAGCACCGGCCGGTGATGCGAAAACTGTGATCATATGAAAAGGGTGGCCATCCGTCTCCCGCCTGCGGCGGGCCGGATGGCCACCCTGTTTTTGTCTCTTACGGTCTCCACTCGTTCTGCCAGCGGATCACCGGCTTTTCTCCCTGCCACTCGATGGGCAGCCAGACGTAGCGGGAAACGCTGGTGTTTTCTTTATGGCGCACCTCCGCGCCGGGAAGCGGCTTCGCTTCTTTCGGCTCGCGGTCCGGCCGGTAGTCCGCAAAGTGCCGCTTCATGCCGGACTGGATGGCGCCGGCCATCGGCTTCACGTACCACTGCGGCATCCAGCGGTCCGCGCAGGCGATATAGCGGTCCGTACCGGGCAGTCTTATGACACAGGTGATCTGCGACGAGAAGGACGTCCCGGACCTGTCGCCGATAAACGGATCGCCCAGATCGCGGTAGTTGCCGTGCGGGTCGTCGAACACGCAGACTTTCGACGGGTTCGGATAGTACCCGGTGGTGCCGCTGGTGAACAGATACCGTTTGCCGTTCCGCTCAAAGTACGTAGGCGCCTCGCGGGTCAGCGGCGGCAGCAGCCCGTCATAGTGGACGCTGTACTCGCCCGTCACGGCCGTGTAGTCGTCGGTCAGCGTGGCGCAGATCAGCTGGAAGTGCGGCCGCTCAAACCAGATCCAGGCTTTCCCGTCCGCATCAGCGTGCAGGCAGAAGTCGCCGGTGTCCATGCCGAGCGGCTTGTACACGCGGTTGACGAACCGGTACGGCCCCTCAAAGCGGTCGGCTTCGAGCACCGACATGAACTGGCTCACCTCATCGGCCATGATCTTCAGCCAGGCCACGTACTTGCCTGTCTTTTCGCAGTACAGGATGTGCGGCCGGTCCATGCAGTAGGTGGGGTGCAGCGGGCTTTGCAGGTCATCCGGCTGCGGCGGGATGATGAGGCCTTCGTCCTCCCAGTTCATCAGATCGGACGATGTGTAGAGGCGCACCCCCCAGTGCCAGACGGTGCCTTTGCCGTCCGTCTTCTCCTTGTTCTCGCCGAACCAGTACCATTTCCCGGCTTCTTCGTTGTAGAACACCGTAAACCCGTGCGCCTGGATGGGCTTCCCGTTGGTATCAAGCCATACTTTTCCCGGATGGATGCTCTCGTACATAGTCGTATTCCCCCGCTTTCACGTGCTCCGTGCGGCCGTCCGGCAGACAGACCCGTGCCGTGGTGTTGGCCGGCACCGTGATGTGGTATCGGTATCCGTTTTCCGTCTTCTCCCAGCGGCTCTTCACTTCGCCGTACAGGCTCTTCCAGGAGGCTTCGGCAAAGGTGAGGCTTCCGCCCGGCACCGGCGCGATCACAAACCGGTTCTCGCCGTCCGGCCGGATGCCGGCACTGGTGTCAAAGAGCCACTGGCAGACCGCGCCAGGCGAGTAGTGGTTCTGACTCAGCGTCCCCTCCCAGTTCTCCCAGACGGTGGTCGCGCCGTCCTTGACTTCCGCGAGCCACCCCGGGCGCTCCTCGTTTTCGAGCATCCGGTAGGCGGTTTCGGCCTCGCCGGCTTCCGTCAGCACCGGCAGAAGGAACGTGGTGGATAAAAAGCCCGTGCCCACGCGGTATCCGTAGTGTTCCACCGCTTTCACAAGCCGCGCCTCGGCGGCTTTTTTCTCTTCCCCATCGTACAGCCCCAGTGCCAGCGGCCGCACCAGTTTGGTCTGACGGTCGGTATCGCGCTCGGCAAAACGGCCATAGGCGCGCTTGGCGCCGGCTGCCACTGCCTCACACTGCCCGGCCAGTTCCTCTTCCTCCATGAAGCAGGCCATCCTGCCGATGGTCTTCATGGCCAGATACAGATAGGCCGTGCACTCCTCGGGATGCCGCGCCTTGGCGCCGTACACCTTGTCGCGGAATTCCTCCGGCTCCAGCCACTCACCCAGATGGACACCCTTCTCGTACGTGAAGGCGTTGTCCGGGTTGGCTTTGGCTTCTTTCTTGTTTTTCATCCCCAGATGCCCCAGCAGGTACAGCGCGTACTGCCGGACCATCGGCCAGCACTCCCGCACCTGTTCGGCATCGCCGTACATCTCTTCATACCGGTCCGGGATCAGATAGACGGCATCCGCCCAGCCGACGGACGAACCGGTGGCCTTGTACATCTGCTCCACGCCGGCGTACGGCAGCACCGCCGGGATCAGGCCGTTGGCATACTGCGCGTCTTCCATGTCGCGAAGCCATTTGGCAAAGAAAGCGGCCGTGTCCATGAAGTATGCGCCGGTCTTGAAGAAGATCTGGGCATCGCCCGTCCAGCCCAGGCGCTCTCTCGTGGGGCAGTCGGTGGGGATGTCCAGGAAATTCCCCTTCATGCTCCACCGGGTGTTCTTTACCAATTGATTGACGCCCTCGTGGGAGCAGGTGTAATCGCCCGTCTGCTCCAGATCGGAGTAGACCGCGATGGCCCGCACGTCCTCCAGCGTCAGATCCTGACCGCCTTCCAGCTGCATGTAGCGGAAGCCGAACACCGCAAACGATGTCTTGTAGACATCCTCCCCGCCCGAGCAGGAAAGGACCACTTCCTGGCGCGGCGTCGGATCCACCGCACCGCTCACCTGGTTGGTGATCAGTTTCTTCAGCAGCGCCGTCTGCGTCCAGCCGGCAGCCGGGCGGCTCTCCTGAATGCCCGAGAGGTCCACATGGCCGTCCGTGCCCAGCACCTCGCCGCAGATCAGCTTGAAGCGCTGTCCCCTGCGGCCGCGCGCCGTAAACGCCGGATAGCCGGCGATGTTCTGCCCGAAATCATACACGCGCGTGCCGTCGGGAGCGGTCCGGATCACCGGTGTGAACACCTCATGCTCCGTCACCGGCACGTTTCCGGACGCCAGCAGCGGCGCTTCGGGCGCTTTGACGGTCCTGGCCTTCCCGGAGTACGAAGGCTTGCGGGAGGCGTCGATGATCTCGCCGTCCTTCAGATCCGCAAAGCGGATGGGGCCGTCGTTGGACCACGCCCAGGTCTCATCCGTGCCGATGACCTGACGGGTGCCGTCTTCACAGGTGATCTCCAGCTGCGCGGTCACGCTCGTCTGCGTGCCGTACACGTTCACCACGCCGTAGGCCGCGGAACTGCCGCGGAACCACCCGTCGGCGAGGCGCAGCTCCAGCACATTGTCCGCTGCCAGAAGTTCCGTCACATCGTACGTCTGCACTTGCAGGCGCTTGCGCACATCGGTCACGCCCGGCGCCAGGATGTGGTCTTCCAGACGGGTGCCGTTGACCGTCACATCGTAGACGCCGCGCGCCGTGGCGTACAGCCGGGCGGCAGCCACCCTGCCGGACAGCGCAAAGCTCTTCCGGAAGCAGTCAGCCGGGTACCGGTACCCCTTCTGTGGCGTATAGTTGCCGCTGATCCAGGCGGCCTCCCAGTCGCTCTGCTCCAGCAGCGCCAGTTCAAACCAGGCATCGGAGGCCGGGCCTTCCTGCCCGTTTTCATCCCACAGCGTCACGCTCCACGCCACCCGGTCACGGCTGTGCAGAGGCGTCCCTTGGTACCGGATGTGCGTCATGGCAGACGACTCCACCTTCCCGCTGTCCCAGACCGTCTCCCCCCGCAGGCGGCAGACCACCCGGTAAGCCGTCTGGGTGATGCCGCCTTCCGCGTTCCAGTAAAAGCGCGGGCAGGGATTCCCAAGTCCGAGGGGGTTGGTCAGATAATCCGTTTTCAGGCGAATGGCTCTCACGGGCTTACACCTCCTTTACCGGAATGTGCACCGCGGCCGTCTCACGGCCGTCCGAAGCGGTCACCGTGACCTCGCCGGACGTGCCGGCCTTCACGATGGCCAGCGCCCGTCCGTAATACGTGCTGTAACTTCCCTCGTCAAACCGCTCTTCCGTGCGGGGGTTCGCGGAGCCGAAGGCCAGGAGTGTTCCTCCCTGTACGGTGACGGTCAGTTTGCGGTCGGCATTGCTCTCCACGTTTCCGCCGGCATCGCCGATCACCACCGGCACGTACAGCACCTCACCGGGCGCTGCCGTTTCTTTTTCCGGCAGCAGATGGATGGCGGCCACCGTGGCCGTCTCCAGGGCGTGCCGGCCCAGCTCGCGGCCGGCCGCATCGTAGACGGCCGCTTCTAGCTTTCCGGGATGGTACGGCACGGTGAAGACGGCTTTGCAGCCCTTCAGTTTCGTTTTCCCAACCATTTTCCCGTTCAGGAACAGTTCCGCGCGCTCCCCTTCGCCATACACTTCCACGAAGGCCTTTTTGCCTTCGCAGTTGCAGAAGCTCCACGAAGGGATGGCGTTGGTCCCGCGCCACACGGCCTTGGCGGGCTTGACATCATGGTTGATGGGCTGCACGCAGATGGCCGGCTGACCAAGCTTCCCCCACACCGCCGCGGCGAGGTACGCTTCGCCGTTCGGGTCGCCTAAAATGTCCAGCGCGCCGGTATCCGCCAGCAGCCACGGGTAGGGTTTGGAAAAACCTTTGCCGTCCGGGGTGTACGCCCAGGCACCGATGCCGGCTTCCCCGAGATAATCCCAGGCCGTCCACATGAAATCGCCGGTCAGGTACGGCAGCTTTTCGACCATCGCCCAGTTTTTGGCGATGTCCTGCGGGAACGTCTCGGAGCCCACGATCACGCGGCCCGGATGGCACTTCGCTTCCTTCGGATACCGCCCGGAGGCGTAGTTGTATCCGGCGATGTCCAGCAAATCCAGCGCCGGGCTGGTGACGGCATCGGCCTTTTTGCCGTTGGCGGCTTTGTTCATGCCGGTGCCGATCACGGAGGCGATCATGTTGAACATGGTCGAGTTCATGCCGGCCACGGCGCCATCCTTGCTCTCATCGCGGCCGCCGCCGTTCTCATCGTAGATGCCTTTCCCCTTGGCCGCCTGGCTGATGATCATCAGGTTGAAGCCGCCGGTCACGGCGCGGGTCGGATCTTCGCTGTGCAGGTACTCCCGCATCTCCCGGATGGCCGCCAGGCCTTCTTCCCTGGCCGGCTCGGACACTTCGTTGCCGATGGAATACATCAGCACCGACGGATGATTGTAGTCGCGGCTGACCATCGCGGCCAGATCCGCCATGTGATGCGCGCGCCACTCTCCGGCGTAATCGTTCCGGTTCTTGTGGTTGTACCACATATCCCACGCTTCATCCATCACGTACACGCCCAGCGCATCGCAGGCCTCCAGCAGCGCCCGCGAGCAGGGGTTGTGGGACGACCGGATGGCGTTGAAGCCGAATTCTTTCAGTTTCCTGACACGGCGCCACTCGCTCTCATCGTACGTGGCTGCTCCCAGGATGCCGGAATCGTGGTGCAGGCAGCCGCCGCGCAGCAGCGTCTCTCTGCCGTTGACAAACAGCCCCTTGTTCGACCAGCTCACCTGGCGGATGCCGAAGCGGATCTCCTCCTCATCGGTGCCGTTCGTCACCTTGGCGGTGTACAGATACGGATCGTTCTCGCTCCACAGTCTGGCGTCCGGGATCTCCAGCAGAAAGTCCGTCCCCTGTCCGCTGATACCCCCTACCGTCACCGTTACCGGCTTCGGAGACGTCACGCGGATGACGGCCGGCTGAAGGCTCTCCGTATGGATCCGCACGCTCTCGGGTTCAATGGCATCCGCCGGGCCTTCCCACAGCCAGACCGGCCGGTAGATGCCGGCACCGGAATACCAGCGCGAATCCGGGTGCCTGACGGAGCATTCCACGCGGATGGTGTTTTCGCCGTCCTTCAGATAGTCATCGGCGCAGACAAAGAACGGGATGTAGCCGTAGGCCGCGCCGCCGGCCTCCTGCCCGTTAAGATATACCTTCGCGTTTTTGTACACGCCTTCAAACTGGATGAGTACGTGTGCCGCGGCCGGGCGGTCAAACGTCTTTTCGTAGACGTACTCCCCGTCCGGGAAGAAGGCGCCGGCGCCGGTGCAGGCCGCATCCGCCCGCCGCTTCTCATGGATCATGGCGTCATGGGGCAGCGTTACGGCCGCCCCATTGCAATACCAACTGTCGTTGAAACTCGTCTTTTTCACTGCGACTCCTTTCAGCCCCTCCGGGTGTTTACGACTTCTCGTTCCGCTTTGCTTCCCTGGCCTGAGCTTTCGCCCTCTTCTCGGCCAGCTTTGCCTGGTATTTCGCCTCTTCTTCCTCGAAGCTCAGGCCTTTCTTTTCACACTTCGCCTTCAGTTCCTCAAGGCGCTTTTCTTCGGCGATCTTTTCCTGCTCGGCCAGCTCCATGGCGGCCTTCTCTTCGGGCGAGTAATAGACTTCGCCGCGGGCTTCCGCCTCGGCGCGGTGGCGGGCCGCGATGTCCGCCTGGATCTGCGGCGTCAGCTTCTCCACATCAAAGAACACCTGCAGCAGGGCGCCGATCAGATATCCGAGCATGGGAACGCCCACAAAGCACACGGTGAAGAACGTCTTGATGGCCGCGGGCTGCGCGATCACCTGGTTGACGCCGCCCTCCGGGGCGATGTAGCCCAGCGCGCTGATACCGCCGAGGATGATGGTCTGGCCGATGCCGGCCGTCACGGTGATGATGATGGCGTTGACGGAGGCCGAGAAACCGTCGGCCCGGTGGCCGTTCACCCACTCGATGTGATCGAGCGCTTCGGCCAGCTGCGCGGCCATGGCGTAGGTCGGAATGGCGCCCAGCGACTTGATGAGCAGGAAGATCAGCACCATCGTAAAGCTTTCGGGGCGGGAGTTGAGCATGACGCCCAGCGACCCGAGCGCGCCGATGACAAAGCCGATCATCATGACTTTCCGCTTGCCGAACTTACGAACGAGCGGCCACAGCAGGAAGATGCCGAAGCCCAGCGGTGCCTGCCCGATGGCGTTAATGAGCACCTGAAGGTTGGTGCCGCCCGCCACGGAATCCGCCAGCACCCAGTTGGCGTAGTACGGCATGATGTTGGTCTGCAGGATGTTAAAGATGTTGTACGCCAGCGCGAAGCCCATGATCAGGCGCCAGTACTTGTTGGAAAAGCAGGCTTTTAACTGCTCGCGCATGGGGATCACCTTGGTTTCGCCCTGCAGTTCCTCCATGCGGGCACTGTCCTCGGTGACGCGCTCCTTAGTAAAGTAATACTCCACCAAGGTACCGGGAATGGCCAGAATGGAGATGATGCTCATCATGGTGATCCAGGAACCCTGCGCGTTCGATCCGACGCCCAGAACGCGGATCAGCATGGGCAGGATGATGGTGACCAGAAGGCCCGGGATCATGTTCATGCCGGCCGAGGTCACCATGGCCAGCCCGTCGCGCTGTTTGGTGTTGCGGGTGGACAGCGGGACCATCAGCGCGTGGCTCATGTTGTAGATGGTAAAAGCCAGCGCGAAGAACAGGTTGTAGCTGACGATGACCCACGTGATCTGCACGGCCATGCTTGCGCGCGGAATGGTGTAGAGCAGGATGCCGGTCACAGCCATCAGCACGCCGGAGATGGCGACCCACGGCCGGGCCTTGCCCTGGCGGGTGCGGGTGGCATCGATGATGCGGCCCATGATGACGTTGGTGAAGGCATCAAAGATCTTGGAGAACAGCGGCATGAGCGTGATGAACAGGCCGCTCAACCCCAACACGTCCGTATAGAACTGTGTCAGATACGTGCCGGCTACCGCATAGTAGACCATGTACACAAAGCAGGGACCCGCAAAATACCCCAGCCACATCTCACTCTTCTGTGTGTTGGCCGAGGTAATGCGCGAATCCAGTTTCGGGGACTCAAAGATTTTCAATCCGGCATTCCCTTTCATGCTCATCCTCCTGTGACAGAACCTCCGGGTTCCGTTCTTGTTAAGACGAGGATAACATGAGGGTCCTGACGCAAAGTATCGTTTTCAGACTGTTCTCATAACATATTTAGCCTGTTTGACAGGTGAGATCAGATTTGTTATGGTATTCGCATAAACTGCTTATCCGTATGGAGGAATAACCGATGGAACTGCGTGACCGGCTGGACGTATTTGCCGACCTGCTGCTCTCCTGCCACGCGCTGTATCTGTGGGAATACGACCGCGAACTGGCGCTCATCCGCAGCAACTGCCCCGACGAGGCCGGCGTCCGCTGGCTTTTCTCCCTCGGCGACATGCGGCAGATGCTGATGGACTACGCGGCGTCGCATGACCGGCCCCTGATCATGGCCAATCCGCTGGGCGTGATGTGGACCGCCCTGCCGGAGCATACGGCGGGCGAACTGCGCCACATTCATCTCATGGGCCCCTTTTTCATGGACAGCCGCTCCCCACAGGAACTCGAGCACGAACTGCGCCGGCTGCGCGTGTCCGCCGCCCTCCGGCAGGAGTATCTGAGCACCCTGCGCGGACTGCCCGTCATCAGCCTCTCCCGCATCTTTGAGTACAGCATCATGCTGCACCGGTGCGTCACCGGGGAGACCATCACCGTCAGCGACCTGCACTACCAGGAGAGCGAAACGCCGCGCCCGGCGCCGTCAAAGCAGTGCAAGGCGGACGTCCACGGCACGTACGAGATGGAACAGGAAATGCTGCGCATGGTGCGTGAGGGAGACCTGAACATCCTCTCCTACATGGACCGGCTGGCCGTCACCGGCAGCATGGGGACGCTCGCCGTGGGCGATACCACCCGCCAGATGAAGAACGCCGTTCTGGTCAACATCATCCTCTTCTCCCGCGCCGCCATCGAAGGAGGCCTCGGCCCGGAGATCGCCATGACGCTGACCGACCACTATTTCCAGAGCGTGGAAGCGGCCCGGTCGATGACCGACCTGCGCGAAGTGGCCGTCACCATGCAAAAGGACTTCGTCACGCGCGTTCACAATGCCCGCAGCAGAATGCTCTCTCAGCCCATTCGGGAGTGCTGCGACTACATCAGCCTGCACCTGGACGAAAACCTGCGTCTGAAAGACATGGCGGCCCGCCTGCGCTACTCCGAAACCTACCTCTCCCGCAAATTCCGTCAGGAGACCGGCAGCTGCTTCAAGGAGTACATCCGCCGCCAGCGCCTCGACCGCGCCAAAGCCCTGCTGCGCGACGCCTCCCTCTCCATCCAGGACATCAGCGACCGCCTGCAGTTCTGCTCCCCCAGCTATTTCGCCGAACAGTTCAAAGCGGAATTCGGCGTCAGCCCCACCTCCTGGCGGGAAGGATAAGACAAAGGGACAGGTCAACTTTCATATGACAGAGGGACAGGTCAACTGTCATATTCAGCACACAAACAAGGCGCCGGGTTTCCCCGGCGCCTTTCGGCTTGCGGATGATTTATTCTCCCACGATGGCCTTGACCGCCGCGCAGACCTTCTCGCACTTGCAGTCACGGTAGAAGTACTCTTTGAAGTGCTCGCCGGACAGGGCTCCCTTCACCAGCTCCGGATCCAGATCGGGCAGGATGTCGCACAGATCGCGGTAGGTGGACTGCTTGACCACGTCCAGGATCTTCTTGTTGCGCTGCTCGGGCACGACGCGTCGTGTAGGGAAAG
>CAMJGH010000026.1 GCA_946405185.1 uncultured Lachnospiraceae bacterium | reverse complement strand
GCCAAGGTGCACATCGCCTACTACGATCAGGAGCAGCATGTGCTGCACTCCGACAAGACGGTCTTTGACGAGATGGCGGACGCCAACCCGCGCATGACCGAGACGCAGGTGCGCGACCATCTGGCGGCGTTCCTGTTCACGGGGGACGATGTCTTCAAAGAGATCTCATCGCTCTCCGGCGGCGAGAAAGGCCGTCTGTCGTTAGCCAAGCTGATGCTCACGGACGCCAACTTCCTGATCCTCGATGAGCCCACCAACCACCTGGATATCCTCTCGCGCGAGATCCTCGAGCAGGCCCTGAACCGTTACACCGGCACGGTGCTGACGGTCTCGCACGACCGCTTCTTTATCAACCGGACGGCGCAGATCGTCTGGGAGCTGGACGAGAAGAACTTCCGCACCTATCTGGGCAATTACGACTACTACCGCGAGAAGAAAGCGGAGCGGGAGGCGGCAGCGGCAGCGGCGGCTGTGGGTGCCCCGGCATCATCGGCCCGTCCCGAAGCCCCGGCAAAAAGCGCTTCGCAGGAAGCCTGGCGGGCCGGCAAGCAGGAGCAGGCAAGGCTGCGCAAGCTCAAGAGTGACCTGGCCAAGGCCGAAGAGAAGGTGGCCGAGCTGGAAGCGGCCCTCGAGGAGATCGACGGGCAGATGGCCCAGGAGCACATCGCCACGGATCCGGCGGCCCTGCAGAAGCTCACCAAAGAGCGGGCGGAAGTCTCCGCGCAGCTCGATGCGGCCGTGGAAGCCTGGGAAGAAGCGGCTACGGCGCTGGAGGAAGAATAAATCTTCTCCGGCGTATGGGTTACAAAAGATACAGAGAATGTCTTTGAAAAACACAGACGAAATTAACGGGCTCCCGCTTTTGCGGGAGTCTTTTTTGACTGCTGGATTAAAATACATCAAAAACCATGATAAAACTAAGGCTTTCTTTATGAGAGACAGTATGTTATCATAGCCATCAGATACCTTAAAATCGCTCTTTTCTTATGAGGGAATGGCCATGCAAAACTATAAGAAATACGACATCGCTTACTTTCTCCCGCCGGAGCCGTGCTTTGACTGGGTGAAGAAAGACCACATCACGAAGGCGCCCGCCTGGTGCAGCGTGGACCTGCGCGACGGCAACCAGGCGCTGGTGGAGCCCATGACGCTGGATCAGAAGCTGGAGTTCTTCCAGCTGCTGGTGGACGTGGGCTTCAAGGAGATCGAGGTGGGCTTCCCGGCGGCGTCGGATACCGAATACCGTTTCATGCGCACGCTCATCGAGCGCAACATGATCCCGGACGACGTGACGGTGCAGGTGCTCACCCAGGCGCGCGAGCACATCATCCGCCGCACGTTTGAGGCCGTCAAGGGTGCGCCGCACGCCGTGGTGCACCTCTACAACTCCACGTCGGTGGCCCAGCGCGAGCAGGTCTTCCGCAAATCCAAGGCGGAAGTGAAGAAGATCGCGGTGGACGGCGCGGAGCTGCTGGCACGCCTGGCCGCCAAGACGGAAGGCAACTTCTCGTTCGAGTACTCGCCGGAGTCCTTCCCGGGCACCGAGGTGGACTATGCGCTGGAGGTCTGCAACGCGGTGCTGGATGTGTGGAAGCCGGACGCGGACCACAAGGTGATCATCAACCTTCCCACCACCGTGGAGAACGCCATGCCGCACGTGTTCGCCTCTCAGGTGGAGTTCATGAGCAAGCACCTGGAGTACCGTGAGAACGTGGTCTTAAGCCTCCATCCGCACAATGACCGCGGAAGCGGCGTCTCGGACGCCGAGCTGGGCGTGCTGGCCGGGGCGGACCGCATCGAGGGGACGCTCTTCGGCAACGGCGAGCGCACCGGCAACGTGGACATCATCACGCTGGCCATGAACCTCTACTCCCACGGCGTGGATCCGAAGCTGGACTTCGAGAACCTGCCGGCCATCCGCCGTGTCTACGAGTCCTGCACCGGCATGACCGTGCCGCCGCGCCAGCCGTACGCCGGCGACCTGGTCTTCACGGCCTTCTCCGGTTCGCACCAGGATGCCATCGCCAAGGGCATGGCCTGGCGCGAGAAGAACCTGGACAAGGTGTGGTGCGTGCCGTACCTGCCCATCGATCCGGTGGATGTGGGCCGCGTGTACGAGTCGGACGTCATCCGCATCAACAGCCAGTCCGGCAAGGGCGGTGTCAGCTACATCCTGAAGCAGAACTTCGGCTTAAGCCTGCCGGAGAAGATGAAGGAGACCGTCGGGTACGCTGTCAAGAGCGTCTCCGACCGCGAACACAAGGAGTTGTCCCCGGGCTGGATCTACCAGATCTTCGAGGACCGCTACATCAACAATTCGCCCATCTTCCAGATCCCGGAGTGCCATTTCAAGCAGATCAACGGCATTTCCGCGGATGTGACCATCCGCCACGTGGACGCGGATCACGTGATCAGCGCCAACGGCAACGGCCGTCTGGACGCCGTGTCCAACGCCGTCAAGCAGTACTTCGGCATCAGCTATGAGCTCAGTTACTACGAGGAGCACTCTCTGACCACCGGGTCGTCCTCCAAGGCGGTGGCCTACGTGGGCATCACCTGCAAGGGGCACGGCTACTGGGGCGTGGGCATCGACGAGGATATCATCCGGGCATCCATCCAGGCGCTGGTGGTGGCCGTCAACCAGATCGATGAGCTGCAGGATGCTTCCGACGGCATGGATGCGCGCATGACCGAGATCCGCACCTACATCCAGGCGCACTACCAGACGGTGACGCTGTCCGAACTGTCCGAGAAGTTCTTCCTGTCCAAGCCGTATCTCTCCAAGTACATCCGCGAGAAGAGCGGGGTGACCTTCGGGGAGCTGGTCAAGAAGGCCCGCATGAAGAAGGCCCGGACGCTCCTTAAGAACAGCAACATGCCGGTGGAGAGCGTGGCGGAGAACGTGGGCTACCAGAACGTGGAGCACTTCAACCGCCTGTTCAAGAAGACCTACGGCATCACGCCGCTGCAGCTGCGCAATCACAAAGGGTAACAGAAAGCCTCAGCCGGGAAGCCGGCTGAGGCTTTCTTTTTGGAGAAGATCAGTTTTCGTACAGCTTCTGGTACAGGGTTTCGCACAGTGCGTCCACGAAGGATTCGTCCGCGATCTCGTACTCGTCCAGGATGGCGGTGCGGATGGCGGCCAGACGCCCGAGCTGACGCTCGGCTTCGGTGAGTTCGCCTTCTTCATCGGTGAGGTCCGCGTCGATGTCCTCCGCGCTGAAGGTGCGCAGGAACCACCCTTCGATATCTTCCGTGAGTTCTTCTTCCTCCACCACGTCCGCGGCCATGTCGCGGGCCTTCTTCAGCGAGAGGAACCCGTAGATCACGAAGAACAGCCCCATGACGCCCATGACGGAGCCGGAGATGATCTTCGAGGAGAGGGTGAGCGAGAGCGGGATGACGCCCATGGCGGCCAGGAACAGGAAGATCAGCACCGCGAAGCCCACGGTCACGAGGGCCACGCCGGAGGAGTGCACATCCGCCCGGCGGTCCGCCTGCTTCACGTAGGGCCTGACGGGCTCAGCGGCCGGTGCCGGCTCAAATTCCTCAGCGTCTTCCTCACCGTTTTCTTCCGGCCCGGCCTCGGCTTCCTCGGCGAGCGTACGGGCTTCTTCCCGGTTGTAGACGGCCAGCATCCGCACGGCCTCCCGGTAGTCCGATTCCCTGACCAGCAGATGTTCGGCTTCGCCGTCTTCATCCGGCAGGGTTTCCACTCCCTCCAGCCCGGAGTATTTCAGGTATTCGGCGATGCGCCGGACCACCTCGGGCGCTTCCGTGGCGATGGGAATGCGGTTTTCTTCCAGTTCGTCCTCCGCCTTGATGACCAGCAGGCTGCCGCAGTCGGGGCAGAGAGTATCCCCTCCGGGAACGAATTTCTTGCATTTGGTGCAGTAAAGCATGTGGTTACCTCCCTTGGGGGCAAAACTTGTTTTGACCCCAGCATCATCTTATCAGAAAGTACGCGTTTCGTAAAGCGCTCCCGAGGCTCGACAAGAAACCACTTCCTATGGTAAAGTGCTCCCATGAAGATCACCGTGATATCCGTAGGAAAAAGCAAGGAAGCATACTGGACCGACGCCTGCCGGGAGTACGTCAAGCGGCTCTCGCGCTATGCGCAGACCGCACTGGTGGAAGTGGCGGATGAAAAGATCCCGGACAAGGCCACCGAGGGAGAGGAGCGGCAGATCCTGGAGCGCGAAGGCGCACGGGTGCTGGCGAAGATCCCGGAGGGGGCGTACGTCACCGCGATGGCCATCGACGGGAAGCGCTTTGATTCGCCGGGGCTGGCCGGCTGGATGCAGGCCCGGATGAACGAAGGCGCCTCGCACCTGGTGTTCGTGATCGGCGGGTCATTAGGCCTGTCGCCGGAGGTGCTGGTCCGGGCGGATGCACGGCTGAGCTTCTCGGCGCTCACCTTCCCGCACCAGCTGGCGCGGGTGATGCTGCTCGAACAGGTCTACCGGAGCTTCCGCATCCTGCGGGGAGAACCCTACCATAAATGAACGGACCGCCTCCGGCAGTCCGTTCTTGCCATTTTATGCACTTTTGATATAATAATATTCGGCTTATGCTGTCGGTGCCGCTGCCGGCCCGGCGATGCCGCGAAAGAACGCCGCGAAGATCAGCGGCAGGAGGATATCATGGCAAAAGAAAACGCACGTGACAATTATCTGATCTCCCAGACCGAAAACGGGGAGATCCGGGTGGCGGAGGACGTCGTCTCCATCATCGCCGGACTGGCCGCCACCGAAGTGGAGGGCGTGGCCGCCATGTCCGGCAACATCACGCACGAGCTGGTCAGCAAGCTGGGCGTCAAAAACCTTCAGAAAGGCATCCGTCTGGCCATCAAGGACGGCAAGGTGACAGTGGATGTCTCACTGGTCATGGCCTTCGGCTACAGCGTGCCGGAAGTCAGTCAGAAGGTGCAGGAGAAGGTCCGCTTCGCCGTGGAGACCATGACCGGCCTGGAAGTGGTGGAAGTCAATATTCAGATTGCGGGAGTGAACATCTGACACGGTCAGGTGAGTAGAAGAGTATGAAACGTTCAACAGTCCGGGAAACCGTCTTTAAGATGCTGTTCCAGTCCGAATTCTATCCGCAGGACGAAGTGCCGCCGGTCTATGACCGGTATGTCGAGGATTATCCGGACGGGGCGGCCGAAGAGGAAGACCCCGTGGAGGAAGCCACCCCTGAGGAGCTGGCTGCCGTGCGCGCCCGCGCGGAGGCGGTGCTGGCCCGCCGCGAAGAGATTGACGCCATCCTGGCGGACGCCATGGAAGGGTGGAAGCTGGGGCGGCTTGGCACCGTGGAGCGCAACATCCTGCGCCTGGCGGTGTACGAGATCCGGTTTGACGACGAAGTGCCGGTCCGCGTGGCGGCCAACGAGGCCGTGGAACTGGCCAAAAAATACGGCGGCGATGAGGCACCGGCCTTTGTGAACGGTGTCCTCGGCCGCGTCATCCGAAAAGAAGAGACCACCGATGCCGGGTGAAACCATTTATACGGTCAGTAACGTCAACCGTTACATCGGCCGGATGTTTGAGAACAGTCCCGTGCTTGACCGGATCCGTGTGAAAGGCGAAGTGACGGAGTGCAAATATCACGGGTCCGGTCATCTTTATTTCGCGCTGAAGGACGGCCAGTCCCAGCTGCAGGTGGCGCTGTTCGCCAACCGCCGCGCCGGCCTCACCTTCCGCCTCGAAGACGGCATGGAGGTGGTGGTCTCCGGCAGTGTCCGGGCATACGAGCCGCGCGGCACGTACTCGCTGATCGCCACGGAGGTGAAAGCCGCCGGCGTGGGGGCGCTGTACGAGCAGTTCGAGCGCATGCGCCGGGAGCTGGAAGCGCAGGGGTATTTTGATGAAACCCACAAGAAGCCTCTTCCGCCGTTCGTGCAGGTGCTGGGGGTGGTCACGTCCGCCAGCGGTGAGGCCATCGGCGACATCACGCGGGTGACGAGAGACCGCAACCCCCATGTGGAGATCCTCCTGTGCCCCGCGCAGGTGCAGGGAGAAGGCGCCGCCGAAAGCATCGTGGAGGGTATTCACATGCTTGACGGCCTGTGCGACTGCATGATCGTGGGGCGCGGCGGCGGTTCCTATGAAGATCTGCAGGCCTTCAACGACCGGCGGGTGGCGGAGGCGGTCTACGCCTGCGAAACGCCTGTGGTATCGGCTGTGGGCCATGAATACGATGTGACCATCATCGACCTGGTGGCGGACGTGCGGGCCGCCACGCCGACGGACGCCGCCGGGAAGGCGGTCTGGCTGTACCGGGAGTACGCGGCTGGCATGGCCCAGCGCCGGCAGGCCCTGAACCGCCGCATGGAGCGCGCGCTGGACGCGGCGTATGACCGCGCGGGCCACGCGCGGGAGCGGCTGCGCCTGCTGCACCCTAAAAAGCGGATCGGCTCGGAAAAGGACCATCTGGAACGCATCCGCACACGCCTGTCGGAATGCATGGAGCGGCAGCTGGAGCGCCGGCAGCGGGAAGCCCGCATCCGGGCGGAACTGACGCCCGCCATGGAAGCGGCCATCGCGAACAGGCGCCACCGCCTGGAGGTGCAAAGGAGCCGGCTGGCCGGCTTTGCACCGGAGCGCCGCCTGGCAGAAGGTATGGCGTACGTGACCGATGCGGCCGGAAAGAGCGTCGGGGCGGCCAGCCTTATGGCGGGAAGCCCGGTGCGCATGCTCTTTGCCGACGGCACCGCGGCCGCCCGCGTGACGGAAGTAACTCTTCGGAAGGAAGACGGACATGATGAATGACGAGAATAACCGACCGGCGGAAGACCTGACGGTGGATGCCGCCCTGCAGCAGCTTGACGGCATCGTCGCCCAGCTGGAGAACGGCTCGCTCTCACTGGAGGAGTCGTTTGCGCTGTACGAGCGCGGCATGAAGCTGGCGGACACGTGCGATGCCATGATCACGGCCATCGAGCAGAAGGTGCGCGTGATCAGTCAGGACGGGGAGATCACCGATGGAACAGACCGATTTTAACGAGTGGCTTTCGCAGGCATCAGCCGAAGCGGAGGCCGTACTGGAAACATATCTGCCGGATCCGGCGAGCGAGCCGAAGACGGCGCGCCTGGCGGAGTCCATGCGCTACGCCTGCCTGTCGGGCGGCAAGCGCCTGCGTCCGGTCTTCCTGCTGGAGACCTGCCGGTATTTCGGCGGGGATGCCAAAGCGGCCGGGCCGTTTGCGGCGGCCATCGAGATGATCCACTCGTTCTCGCTGGTGCACGATGACCTGCCTTCGATGGATAATGATACCCTGCGCCGGGGCCGGCCCACCACCTGGGCGGTCTACGGGGACGGGTTCGCCACGGTATCCGGGGATACACTCTCTTTGTACGCCTTTGAGACGGCGGCCAAAGCGGCCGCGCTGGGGGTGCCGGTGAAGCGCGTGCTGAGAGCCATAGCGGAGCTGGCCGCGGAAGCAGGCCTGTCCGGCATGTGCGGCGGCCAGGCGCTGGATATGATCCTCACCGGACGGAAGCCCTCCGAGGAGGATCTGCGCTTCCTGTACCGGGCCAAGACGGGCGCGCTGCTGCGCGCGTCGATGGCCATCGGCGCCATCCTGGCCGGCGCTTCCGAAGAGGAAGTGGAGACGGTCAACGACATCGCGGACCATGTGGGCATGGCCTTCCAGATCCTGGACGACTATCTGGATGCCTACGGCGATGAAGCCGTCATCGGCAAGCCCGTCGGGAGCGATGAGAAGAACGGCAAGACCACCTTTGCCACCCTGTACGGCAGGGGGGCCGGACGGCTGGTGGAAGAGGAGACGGAAGAAGCGCTTTCGCTCCTGTCAAAACTGGAAGAAAAACGGGGAGAAGCGGCCCATCTGTCGGCTCTGATCAGGCAGCTGGCCGGCCGCGATCACTGATGAGCGATATGACATTCCTTGAGCGGATCGAAAAACCGAACGATATCCACGATATCCCCGAGGCGGCGCTACCCGTCCTCGCGGAAGAGATCCGCGCGTTTCTGGTGGACCATGTGTCGAAGACCGGCGGCCACCTGGCGTCGAACCTGGGCACGGTGGAACTGACCATCGCCCTGCACCGGGTGCTGACGTTCCCGCAGGACAAACTGGTGTGGGATGTGGGCCATCAGGCCTACGCGCACAAGATCCTGACCGGCCGCAAGGACGGGTTTGACACGCTGCGGCAGAAGGGCGGCCTGAGCGGCTTCCCGAAGCGCCGCGAGAGTGACTGCGATGCCTTCGACACCGGCCATTCGGCCACGTCCGTGTCGGCGGCGCTGGGCATCGCCTGCGCCCGTGACCTGAAGGGGGAGGACTATGCCGTCTGCGCGGTCATCGGCGACGGTTCGCTGACGGGCGGCATGGCCTACGAAGCCCTCAACAACGCGGCCAACCTGAAATCCAACTTCATCATCGTGCTGAACGACAACGGCATGTCTATCTCCCGCAATGTCGGCAGCATGTCGGCCTACCTGCGGCACATCCGGACGGCCAAGGGCTACGAGCGGTTCAAGAACTTCGTCAACGAAGGCCTCAACCGCATCCCGGAAGTGGGCAACCGCATGGCGGCGGGCGTGCACTGGGCCAAGGAAGTGGTCAAGCAGATGGTCATTCCGGGCATGTATTTCGAGGACATGGGCATCACCTACTTCGGGCCGGTGGACGGGCATTCCATCCCGGACCTGGAGGCCGTCCTGCGGGACGCGAGGCGCGTGCAGGGCCCCGTGATCGTGCACGTGCGCACGCAGAAAGGCCGCGGGTACGCGCCGGCGGTGCGTGAGCCCGAGCGCTTCCACGGCATCGGGCCGTTCGACGCGAAGACGGGCCGGACGCCGGCGGGCGGCAGCCTTTCCTGGACCCGCGTCTTCTCGGAGACCATGAAGGCCATCGGCAGCCGGCACCCCGAGGTGGCGGCCGTGACGGCTTCCATGTCGGAGGGGACGGGGCTGGCCGGCTTTGCGGAACGGTTCCCGGAGCGCTTCTTTGACGTGGGCATCGCGGAGGAACACGCGGTGACGTTTGCCGCCGGGCTGGCCACGCAGGGCTTGGTGCCGGTGGTGGCCATCTACTCGTCCTTCCTGCAGCGCGCCTATGACCAGATCCTGCACGATGTCTGTCTGCAGGATCTGCCGGTGGTGCTGGCGGTGGACCGGGCCGGCCTCGTGGGCAATGACGGGGAGACCCACCAGGGGGCCTTTGACATTTCGTATCTGACATCGGTGCCGGGGCTGACCGTCATGGCGCCGAAAAACGCCCGCGAGCTGGCGGATATGATGCGCTTTGCCGTCACCTGCGGCCACCCGGTGGCCGTACGCTACCCGCGCGGGGCTGCCTGCCGCGGTTTTGCGGACCAGCATGCGCCGGTCGCGTACGGGAAGGCGGAGGTGCTCACCCGCGGGCAGGGGGCAGCCATTCTGGCGCTCGGTTCCATGGTGGGCCGGGCGGAGGAAGCCTGCCGGCTGCTGGCAGAAGAGGGCATCCGTCCGGGGCTCATCAACCTGCGCTTTGCGGCGCCGCTGGACGAGGAGACCATCCTGGAGGCGGCCCGTGAGTACGGCGTGCTGGTCACGGCGGAAGAAAACGTGCGCGCCGGCGGCATCGGCGAGCACATCGCCGCGCTGCTGGAAGAAAAAGCGCCGGATACCCGGCTGGCCATCGTCTCGCTCCCCAACGCGTTCATCCCGCAGGGGAGTCCGGCGGAACTGCTGGCCGAATGCGGACTGGATGCCGCGGGCATCGCACAGGCGGTGAGAGAGGCGCTTCAAGACGCCCGCCGCCCGGAGGAAGTATGAAAGAACGGCTGGATATCCTGCTCGTACAGAAAGGCCTCTGCGCTTCGCGGGAGAAGGCGAAGGCGGTCATCATGGCCGGCGAGGTGTACGTGAACGGGCAGAAGGAAGATAAGGCCGGCGCCCAGTTCCCGGAAGAAGCCGCCATCGAAGTGCGCGGCAAGGCTCTTCCGTATGTGAGCCGGGGCGGCCTGAAACTGGAAAAGGCCATGCAGACGTTTCCGGTGACGCCGGAAGGGAAGGTGTGCATGGATGTGGGCGCCTCCACCGGCGGCTTTACGGACTGCATGCTGCAGAACGGCGCCGTCAGGGTGTACGCGGTGGACGTGGGCTACGGGCAGCTGGACTGGAAGCTGCGCGAGGACCCGCGCGTGGTCTGCATGGAAAAGACCAACATCCGCTACGTGACGCCAGCGGACATCGCGGACGTCATCGCGTTCGCCAGCATCGATGTCTCCTTCATCTCGCTGGGAAAGGTCCTGCCGCCGCTGTCGGCCCTGCTGACGGAGGATGCCACGGTGGTGTGCCTGATCAAGCCGCAGTTTGAAGCCGGCCGCGAGAAGGTGGGCAAGAAAGGCGTGGTCAGGGACCCCGCCGTCCACCGCGAAGTCATCGAAAACGTGCTGGCCATGGCCAGGGAAAACGGCTTTTCGCCCCGGGGACTGACGTTCTCGCCCATCCGCGGGCCGGAAGGCAATATCGAATATCTGCTGTATCTGCAGCGCGGCGAAGCCCCGGAAGCGGGCGTTTCGGCGGCGGAGGCGGCAGAGACAGTGCGGCAGGCGCATGAGACGCTGGCCCGCCCGAAGGGAGAAGCGTGAGACATTTCGGCATCATCGTCAATCCGGATAAGGATCCCGGCCTCGCCCTGACCGGCCGCTGCCGGGACGGCATCGCTGCCCGGGGCGGTACGGCGCACGTGATGGAATTTGTGTCGCAGTCGGCCGGTTACGGCGTGCGCTACACGGATTCGGCCAGCCTTCCCGCGGACACCGAAGCGGTGATCGTGATCGGCGGGGACGGGACGCTGCTGGCGGCCGCGCGTGATCTGTTCGGGCGTGACCTGCCGCTGATCGGCGTCAACTTGGGGACGCTCGGGTATCTGGCGGCGGTGGAAGCGGCCGAACTGGATACGGCGCTGGACCGCCTGTTCGCGGATGCGTACGTCATCGACGAGCGCATGGTGCTGGCGGGTGAGGTGCTGCGGGGCGATGTGGTGCTGCACCGGGATTTCGCCATCAACGACATTGTCAGCAGCCGGCTGAACAGCCCGCGCGTGCTGCGCTATACGCTCTACGTGAACGGGGAGTTCGTCTTCCGGTACGATGCGGACGGTTTCATCATCTCCACGCCCATGGGCAGCACGGCTTACAACCTGTCGGCCGGCGGGCCCATCGTCATGCCGGAGGCGGAGCTGATCGTGGTCACGCCGGTCTGCGCCCACACCCTGGCGTCCCGCAGCCTGGTGCTGCCGGCCGACGCGGAGGTGACGCTGCGCGTGGAGGACCGCGCGGGGCAGGACGGCTGGCAGGCCGTATTCGACAACACGCCGTTTTCCGGTGTGGGCTCCGGGGATGTCATCCGGGTGCACCGGGAAGGGCGCAAGGTGAAGCTCCTGAAACTGTCGGGCGAAAGTTTTGTGGAAACGCTCAGCCGGAAACTGCGCTGAGTTTCGTGGGGGATGGGCATGAAAGAGAAACGGCAGAAACTCATCCGTGATCTGGTGTCGGAAGGCTTGATCGGCACGCAGGAGGAACTGGTGGACGCCCTGGCGACCCGCGGCGTGCGCGTCACGCAGGCCACCGCCTCCCGCGATGTGCGCGAGATGGGGCTCATCAAGCGCATGCGTGGCGGCCGGTCGGTCTACGCGCTGCCGGAAGCCGCCGGGAGCGACAACGGCTTTGTGCGGGTGATGCAGGAAGCCATCCTGCAGATGCAGCCGGCCGGCAACCTTCTGGTGATCCGCACGGTCACCGGCATGGCCATGGCGGTGGCGGCGGCTATCGACTCGCTGCAGCTGCCCGAGCTGGTGGGCGACATCGCGGGGGATGACACCATTTTCTGCGCGGCGCGCAGTGCCGCGGAGGCAGGGATCCTGCAGCGCAAGCTCCAGGAGATGATCGAAGCGTAGCGGAGGGGAGAATGCTTCAAACGCTGACAGTCCGGAACATGGCTCTCATTGAAGAGGCGCACGTTGCGTTCGGGGAGGGGCTCAACATCCTGTCCGGCGAGACGGGCGCGGGCAAATCCATCCTGCTCGGCGCCATCCAGACGGCGCTGGGCGGCCGTGTTCCCAAAGATATCATCGGCAGCCACGGGGATTCGGCCTACGTGGAACTGCAGTTTTCGGTCCCGGAGGACCTGCGGGCTCCTCTGCGGGAGGCGTGTCTTTTAGAGGACGGGCAGGACGAACTCACCGTCTCGAGGCGAATCTCACCCGGACGGTCGGTCTGCCGCATCGGCGGCGAGATGGTCACGGCCTCCGCGGCCGCGGCAGCGGGAGACCTGCTGCTGGATATCTACGGCCAGCGCGAGCACCAGGTGCTCTTAAAGCGCCAGACGCATCTTGAGATTCTGGATGCCTACTGCGGCGCGCCGGTGCTGGCGCTCCGGCAGAGTGTGGCAGGCCATGTGAAGGACCGTGCCCGGCTCCGGAAGGAGCTGGATTCCCTGGAGTCGGATGAAGCGGTGCGCCGCCGCGAGATCAGCTTCCTGACGTTCGTCACCGAAGAGATCGATGCGGCCGCGCTGGTTCCCGGCGAGGATACGCAGCTGGCGGCCCGCTATAAAAAACTGACCGGCCAGCGGCAGCTGCAGGAAGGGATCGGCGCGCTGCGCGCCATGTTCTCCTCCGACGAGGCCGGTTCGGTCGGCA
This sequence comes from uncultured Lachnospiraceae bacterium, assembly GCA_946405185.1. Lineage (GTDB taxonomy): Bacteria > Bacillota > Clostridia > Lachnospirales > Lachnospiraceae > CAKQHB01. Next base: position 19,736 of record CAMJGH010000026.1, on the reverse strand, counting down.
GCGTGATCAGCGATGCCATGCACACGTTCTCGCGCATCGAAGCATATGACGAAGAAGGGCTGGCCGCCATCCGGGCGCAGCTCTATGATCTGGAAAGCCTGGCATCGGACCTGTCCGTCTCCCTGGCGGACTATGAGGACGGCCTGGAATCGGACGGCGAGGCGCTGGCCGAGGTGGAAGCGCGGCTGGATGTCCTCCACGATCTGAAGGCCAAGTACGGCGACAGCATCCCGGACATCCTGGCCTACGCCGAGGAACAGCGCCAGAAGCTGGCCGACCTCCTTTCCTACGACGAGCGCAAGGCATCGCTCGAAAAGGAACTGGCGGAGGCGGAGGCCGTGCTGGCGCGGGAGTGCCGGCAGCTGACAGACGCACGCCGGAAAGGCGCCGAACGGCTGGAGAAAGACATCGTCAAGGCGCTGACGGAGCTGAACTTCGCGCAGGTGAAGTTCCGGGCGGCCTTTACCGAAACGGAAGATTACACGCCGCTCGGGCGCGACAAAGTGGAGTTTCTGATCTCGGTCAACCCGGGAGAGCCCTTAAAGCCGCTGGTGCAGGTGGCGTCGGGCGGCGAACTCTCGCGCATCATGCTGGCGGTCAAGACGGTGCTGGCGGATACGGACCGCATCCCGACGCTGATCTTCGACGAGATCGATGCCGGCATCAGCGGGCGCACCGCGCAGCTGGTGGCGGAAAAACTCACGGCCATCGCGGACGGCCATCAGGTGATCTGCATCTCGCACCTGCCGCAGATCGTCAGCATGGCGGATACGCATTTCCTCATCGAGAAGACCAGCGACGACACTTCCACCGGCACGGCCATCCGGCCGCTGACCACAGAGGGGAGCATCGGGGAACTGTCCCGGCTGATCGGCGGAGCGGCCATCACGGAGGCCACGCGGGCGCAGGCCGCCGGCATGAAGGAACAAGCGGATATGCGCAAGCGCGAGATCCGCACAAGGTAACGGACCAAACGGCTGCCGGGGAATGGCCGGCGCCACAAAAAATAAAAAACACAACGGATCAGGGGAACACGATCAAGAAAAAGAAGGAGGGATCATGAAAAATATCCTGTTTGCCGCTTCGGAGTGTGTGCCTTTTATCAAGACGGGAGGTCTGGCGGACGTCATTGGGTCGCTGCCGAAGGCGTTTGACAAGACCAGGTATGACGTGCGCGTGATCATCCCGAAGTACCTGTGCATTCCGGAGTCGTTCCGGTCGGAGATGAAGTACGTCACGCACTTCTACATGGACTTCTGCTGGAAGAGCCAGTACGTGGGCATCCTGGAGCTGGAGCGCGAAGGCGTTCACTATTACTTCCTGGATTCGGAGTACTACTTCGGCGGCGCCTGGCCGTACTCCAACATGCTCGAAGACATCGAGAAGTTCTCGTTCTTCTCGCGCGCGGTGCTCTCGGCCCTGCCGCTCATCGGCTTCCGTCCGGACGTCATCCACTGCCATGACTGGCAGACCGGTCTGATCCCGGTGTACCTGAATGACTCCTTCCAGGGCGACGCGTTCTTCCGCGGCATCAAGACGGTGTTCACCATCCACAACCTGAAGTTCCAGGGCACGTGGGACGTGGAGACCATGAAGAACATCACCGGCCTGTCGGATTACTACTTCACCAGCGACAAGCTGGAAGCCTACCGCAACGGCAACATGCTCAAGGGCGGCCTGGTCTACTCGGACCGCATCACCACCGTCTCGCAGACCTACGCCCAGGAGATCCGCACGCCGTTCTACGGCGAAGGCATGGACGGGCTGCTGCGGGCGAGGGAAGGGCAGCTGTCGGGCATCGTCAACGGCATCGACTACAGCTTCTATGATCCTTCGCACGACAAAGACATCGCCGCGGCGTACGACGCCGAAACGGTCTTTGAGAAAAAGCCGGTCAACAAGGCGGCGCTGCAGCGCGAGCTCGGCCTCACCGAGGATCCGGATGCCTTCCTCATCGGCGTGGTCAGCCGCCTGACGGATCAGAAGGGCTTTGATCTGATCCAGTGCGTGCTGCACGAGATCTGCGAGGACGATGTGCAGCTGGCGGTGCTGGGCACCGGCGAGTGGCGCTACGAGCAGATGTTCCGCGACCTGGCGGCCGAAAAGCCGGGCAGAGTGTCCGCCAACATCTTCTACTCGGAAGCGCTCAGCCACCGCATCTACGCGGGCTGCGATGCCTTCCTGATGCCGTCGCTGTTCGAGCCGTGCGGGCTGTCGCAGCTGATGAGCCTGCGCTACGGGACGCTGCCGATCGTGCGTGAGACGGGCGGCCTGCGCGACACCGTGGAGCCGTACAACCGCTTCACCGGTATCGGCACCGGCTTCTCGTTCACCAACTACAACGCACACGACATGCTGCACGTGATCCGCATGGCCAAGGAAGTCTACCGCGATGACCGCAAGGCGTGGGACAAGCTGGTCAGACAGGCCATGAAGCAGGACTTCTCCTGGAAGAATTCCGCCGTGCAGTATGAGCAGCTGTATGCCGATCTTCTGGATTGAGGCGCTGCTGTACGCCGCCTTTCTGGTGCAGGACGCGGGGTGGGTGAGCCTTCCCGTTCCCGCTGACTGGCTGAGATACGCCGCCATCTGCCTGCTGGCGGTGGCGGCGGCCGCGGGCTTTGTGAAGCGCCGGAAATACGCGGCGCTGGCATTGGCGGCCGTGCTGATCCCGGCGGCCGACTGGGTGCTGCTGTTCCGGCCGGAAAAAGCGGTGTTCGGCATTCTGGTCTTTCTGGCCGTACACACCGCCTACACCGTGCACCTGGCGGGGGGCAGCAAGCCCATTTTCGGGCGGATGATGCTCGTGCGCCTCCTGCTGTTTGCGGGCGGGGCGTTTTCGGCGCGTCTGGCCGTTGCCGGGGCAGAAACTGCGGAGTGCCTGGCGGCGGGGTATATCCTGGTGTTTGCCGCCAATCTGGCCGCTGCCATCCGGGCGGCCTGCCAGAGGAAGGATACGGAGAGCATCCGCTTTGCCGCGGGCGTTTTCCTGTTCTTCCTGTGTGATCTTCATGTGGGGCTTTACAACGCGCCGGATCTCTTTGGCGGCGCGGTGCGCGCGTATGCGCAGGGGTTTGCCGGTATCGCCATGTGGCTGTTCTATCTGCCCGGGCAGTGCCTGATCACATCGCTGCCGACTCTGGCCGGCGCCAAAACTGCCGGCCGCAGGCCGGAAAACCGTTAAGACGGCAGCCTGGGGACTGCCGGGGAGGATGACCGTGAAATACCGTTATTCGGAACAAATGAAAAACATCACCGCCGAAGAAATGAGAACGTTCTTCCGCATCGGGCATGAGAAGGCGGCTGTCAACCTGTTTTCGGGGGACCCGCCGGCGGACTGCCTGCCCGTGGCGGATCTGGCGGCGGCGGCCGAGAGGTGTTTCGCCAAACCGGACCCGGACGCCTTCTCCTATGCCACCGGGTACGGGTACGCCCCGCTGCGCGTGCGGCTGGCCGGCTATGCCCGGACAGTCTTAAAGATCGGCGCGGAGTCGGATTCGATCCTCATCACCGAGGGCGCCGTGCAGGCCATCGACGCCATCGTGAGCGTCTTCTGCAACCCGGATGACGCCGTGGTGGTGGACCAGCTCACCTCGCCTTTTGTGCTCATGCTCCTGAAGCAGAAGGGCATTGAAGTGATCCCGGTGGAGATGGACAACGAAGGCATGGTGCCGGAGCGCCTGGCGGCCATTCTGGCCGGCAACCCGCGCATCAAACTGGTCTATCTGACGCCGGACTTCCAGGTGCCGACGGGCGTGACCGTGCCGGAGGCCAGACGCCGCCGTCTGCTGGAGGTGGTCAAGAAGTACGATGTGGCCCTCATCGAGGATGGCTCGGCCTCCCAGCTGCGCCTGTACGAAGAGGACCTGCTGCCCATGAAGGCCATGGATGATGCAGGCTGTGTCATCTACGTGGGTTCGCTCTCGCAGGTGCTGGCGCCAGGCCTCCGGGTGGGGTATGTGATCGCCGGCGACGAGATCCTGCAGCGCGCGGCGGCCTGGAACCGCCTGCACGCGGCGGGCGGCCCGTCCGTCACGCAGATGCTGGCGGCCGAGTATCTCTCGGACCGCAACCGGCTGCTGGCGCACATCGACCGGTGCTGTGAGGTCTACCGGGACCGCTACGAGCAGATGGTCCGGCTCATCGAGAGCCGCTTCCCGGAGGATATCTACTTCTCCATGCCGGACGGCGGGCTGTACCTGTGGTGCACCGACGTCTCCGAGCAGATCAACACCACGCGGCTGGCCAGCCGCCTGCTGGAGAAATACGGCATCAGCATCGCGCCGGGCGCGGTGTTCACGCCGGAGAAGGACCGCTACCGTCATTCCTTCTGCCTGAACTACACCGTCTACGAAGGGGAGGAACTGGCCGGCATCATGGAAAAGATCGCTGCCGAATGCCGCGATCTGATGCCGGGGAACCGCTCATGAGAACGGATTCTCCTTTCAGAAGGTGGATGGGCGTCATCGTGCCGGTCGCGGTGATCTGGTTCATCTCCGCGGCCGTGACCACGCTGATGGTCGCCTACTGCCGGTATATCCTCATGCCGCACCAGACTGCTGATCTGGACGTGTTTGCACAGGAAGCCTTCTGGCGCCGCGAGTACGCGGCCAGAAGGCTTCTTGTCACGGCGATCGGCGACGGGCTGATCATTGCCTACGGGCTGTGGGAGAGGGGGAGAGATAAGAAGGCCGGCCGCACCCCGGAGTTTCCTGTGCGGATGCACCCGGCCTGGATCTGCCTGATGCCGGTGCTAGGCGTAGCCCTCTGCCTGTTTGTCAACGCCGCGATGAACCTCTCCGGGCTGGTCAGGCTCCTTGCGAACGACTACCAGGAGGTGGGCGAAGCGCTGTTTCCGGCGGGGCAGGAGGCACTAAGCCTGCTCACGGTAGGGCTTCTGGCGCCGCTCGCGGAGGAGATCATCTTCCGCGGTGTGATCTTTCCCCGGCTGCGGGGGCTGTACCGCGGGGTGGTGCCGGCCGTCTTTTCGGCCGTGCTCTTCGGCGCCTTCCACGGCAACCTGGCGCAGGGGATCTACGCGTTCTGCCTGGGCTTTGTCTTTGCCTGGGGGTATGAGAAGACCGGGCGCTTCGGCGCGGCCATCGCGCTGCACATCGCCGCCAACGCCTGCTCGCTGATCCTGTCCGGCATGAACCTCAGCTGGGGCCTGTCGGACCTGCTGATCATCATGGGCGTAAGCGGCCTGGTGCTGACCGCCGGTACCGGTCTGCTGGCAAAAAAAAGCGCCGACTGCGCGGCGCTTAGAGACGGTCAAAGGTCAGATCATTGAAACGGGCGTTCCAGGTGAGGGTGTTGAGCAAAAAACCCATCACCAGGGCACAGCCGGCACTCACGGCCGGCAGCAGCTTGATGAAGAACGGCGAGAGGAACCCCGGAACGGCCATCAGCAGCACCAGCGGATACATGGCCCGCAGGCGCCTTAGGCGGGTGCGCCGGCAGGCGTGCGTGACGGCCATGACCATGAACGGGTGGAAGCCCGGCAGGACATTGCGCGGGGAGTCGAAGCGGTAGATCCGGGCCACGGCATCCGCCAGCACGCTGGCCTCCGGGTTGATGGCTGGCCGGATGGAAGCCGTGTTCGGGAACAGCGCCGAAATGAGCAGGAAAAGCAGGGCGGCCCCGGCCAGTTCCGCACTCAGGCGCACATGGTCGCCCGGGCTTCTGATGAAGAGGATCAGCAGGACCACGGCGGCGATGCCGTACCAGGCCAGGTAAAAAGCCGCAAAGCTGTAGCGGAACGGGATGCGCGCATCCAGCGCCAGGGCGATATCCGCCGCCGGTCCGTCCGCCTTCTCCAGCCAGAGCCAGTAGAGGATGAGCAGGACAGCGGCCAGCAGAGTCCCCAGAACAGGGAGAAGCCGCACGGTATGCCGATGTCTGTGGTTCACGGGGCGTCTCCTTTCCGGGTATTCGTACAGTTCGTACGAGTTTCAGTATACCATTGAAAAGTCCTGCAAACAAGGTGAGAAAAACCGCTTGACTTTTCGGAAATCCCCCTTTATACTCTGTATTCGTTGGCGGTGCACCGCTGTTCGGGGTCTTAGCTCAGCTGGGAGAGCATCTGCCTTACAAGCAGAGGGTCACAGGTTCAAGTCCTGCAGGCCCCATGGAAACCACGTGGTTTCATAATTCCATATGGCGGAGTAGCTCAGTTGGCTAGAGCACACGGTTCATACCCGTGGTGTCGAGAGTTCAAATCTCCCCTCCGCTACATCAGGTACCCGGAAACCTCGGTTTCCGGGTATTTTTTTCACTGTGAGAGGACAGGCCATGGACAAAAGACGCTGCGTCATCCTCGGCGGGGCCCCCATCGGAAATTACCCGGCCGTAAAAGCTTATCTTCGGGACGGCGATGCCGTGATCGCCTGCGACGCGGGCCTGCGCCACCTGGAGCCCCTCGGCGTGACGCCCGCCCTCATCGTGGGGGATTTTGACTCACACGAGAACCCGCATCTGGCGGTGGAGACCATCGTCCTGCCGCATGAGAAGGACGATACGGACACCATGTACGCGGTCAGAGAGGCGCTCCGGCGCGGGTTCAAGGAGTTTCTTCTGCTGGGCGTTTTCGGCGCCCGGCTGGACCACACGCTGGGAAACCTCGGCATCCTCCATTTTCTGGACAGCCGCGGGGTGCCCGCCCTGGCGGTGGATGACTTTTCCGAAATGTGCATCGTCTCCCGCGGGGAGGCGCTGGTATCCGATGCGTATCCGTACTTCTCCCTGCTGGCCGCGGACGGCCCGGCGGAGGGGGTGACCATCCGGGATGCGCTCTACACGCTCGAAGACGCCCGCATCACCCCGGACTGGCAGGTGGGCGTCAGCAACGAACCCCTGCCGGGCAGAACCGCCCGGATCACCGTACGGAAAGGAAGGCTGCTTCTCATCCGTGACCGAAAGGAGTGACCACCATGAAAGTTGTGCTGGACCATCTGACCAAGCGGTTCCCCAGCCGCAGCAAGAAGTCGCGCGAGGAAGTCATCGCGGTCAGCGACTTTACGTTCGAGATCCCCGACGGGGAACTGGTGGGGCTCCTCGGCCCTTCGGGGTGCGGCAAGTCCACCACGCTGAACCTGATCAGCGGGCTGCTGGCGCCCACCGAGGGCCGGATCTTCTTCGGCGACGATGAGGTGACCCGCCTGCCCGCCGAAAACCGCGGCGTGGGGCTGGTCTTCCAGAACTACGCGCTGTACCCGCACCTGACGGTGCGCCAGAACATCCTGTTCCCGCTGCAGAACCTCCGCGGCGCCGACAAGCTCACCAAAGAGGAGATGAACAGGCGCGCGGAGGAGGCGGCCGAACTGGTGCAGATCACCCCGTACATGGACCGCAAGCCCGCGGAGCTGTCCGGCGGGCAGCAGCAGCGCGTGGCCATCGCCCGGGCGCTGGTCAAGATGCCGCGGGTGCTGCTGCTGGACGAGCCGCTGTCCAACCTCGATGCCAGGCTCCGCCTGCAGACGCGTGAGGAGCTGCGCCGCATCCAGCGGGAGACCGGCATCACCACCATCTTCGTCACGCATGACCAGGAAGAGGCCATGAGCATCTGCGACGAGATCGTGGTCATGAAGGACGGGTGCGTTCACCAGATCGGCCGGCCGCAGGAGGTGTACGATGAGCCGGTCAACCTGTTCGTGGCGCAGTTTCTGGGGACGCCGCCCATCAACGTGTTTGAGGGCGAAGTGAAAGGCGGGAAGCTTCTCATCGGCGGCGCGGCCGTGCTGGATACCCCCGGCATCCCGGACCAGCCGGTGATGGCCGGCGTCCGTCCGGAAGGCTTTGTGCTGGATGAAGACGGCCCGCTTGCCTGCCGCCTGTCGCGCGTGGAGGTCATGGGCCGCGACATCACGGTGGTCTGCTCGCACGAGGCGTTTACGGGCACCATGATCCGCGCCATCATCCCCTCCGAATCCCAGGTGAACACCGCGTCGGCGGAGGTGCGCTTTTCCGTCAAGCCCGGCAAGACCCGGATCTTTGCGAAAGAGACCGGAGAGCGCCTGCGTCCGGCAGACGCGTAAGGAGGCCCGGCCATGGAAGAAAACAACCGCAAGGCCTGGCTCTACCTGGTGCCGGCCATCCTGTTTTTGGGCGTGTTCCTGGTCTACCCGCTGGTGGATGTGTTCGTCTACTCGTTTGAGGAAGGGTACAACTTTGCCTCGCAGTCGCGCTTCGGCGTGGGCCTGTACAACTACGGCAAGGTGTTGCACGATGTCTACTTCCTGCAGGCCGTGCGCAACACCTTCATCCTGGTGATCATCACGGTGCCGGTCTCCACGGGCCTGGCGCTGCTGATCTCGCTGGGGCTGGCGTCCATCCCCAAGCTCAAAGACCTGTTCCAGACCATCTATTTCCTGCCCTACGTCACCAACACGCTGGCGGTCGGCCTGGTCTTCATGGTGCTGTTCCGCAAGACGGACTACACCGACGGCATGGTGAACCTCCTGATCCGGTGGTTCGGAGGGCCGACGGTGGATTTCATCGACGGGCCATACTGGGCCAAGATGTTCGTGCTGTGCTTCTACACCGTCTGGGTGGTGCTGCCGTTCAAGATCCTGATCCTGACCAGCGCCCTGGCCTCCGTGAAGCAGGATTACTACAACGCTGCCAAGGTGGACGGCACGCGCAAGTGGCGGATCTTTACCCGCATCACGCTGCCCATGATCAGCCCCATGATCTTTTATCTGGTCATCACCGGCTTCATCGGCGCCTTTAAGGCCTACTCGGACGCCGTGGCGCTGTTCGGCACCAACCTGAACGCCGCCGGGATGAACACCATCGTGGGGTATGTCTACGACATGCTCTACGGCAACGCTGGCGGCTATCCGTCCTACGCGTCGGCGGCGGCCATCATCCTGTTCGTCATCGTGCTGACCATCACCTGCATCAACCTGATGATCAGCAAAAAGAACGTCCATTACTGAAGGAGGGAGGAGCCATGGGAGAGTCACTGGATTTTGACCGCATCGAGAGAAATGCGCGCATCCGGAACACCGTGCTGAAGACCGTCACCTACGCGCTGCTCATCCTCTGGGGGCTGATGGTGCTGTTCCCGTTCTACTGGATGGTGCTGACGTCCGTCAAAAGCTACGGAGCGTACAGTTCCGAGAACATCCCGCAGTTTTTCACGCTGTCGCCCACCTTTGAGAACTACGTGAAGGCCTTCACCGGCGTGCCGCTGGCCCGGTACTTCCTGAACACCGTCATCTTCACGGTGCTGACCACGGCGCTGATGCTGGTGGTCATCATCCCCGCGGCGTTCGCGTTCTCGCGGCTGTCCTTCCGCGGGCGGGATCTGCTGTTCACGCTGTTCCTGTCGCTGATGATGATCCCCAACGAGCTGGTCGTCATCACCAACTTCGTGACCATCACAAACGCGGGGCTGCGCAACACGTTCGCCGGCCTCATCCTGCCGTCGGTGACGTCGGTCTTCTATATCTACCTGCTGAAGGAGAACTTCGCGCAGATCCCGGATGAGCTGTACTACGCAGCCAAGGTGGATGCCACCACGGACTTCCGCTATCTGACCCGCGTGATGATCCCCATCAGCCGGCCGACCATCATCACCATCACCATCCTGAAGGTCATCGAGTGCTGGAACTCCTACGTCTGGCCGCGCCTGATCACCGACGAGCAGACGCGCTACCTGGTGTCCAACGGCATCCAGGAGCTGCGCGAGAGCGGTTTCGGCAAGGACGACATCCCGTCCATGATGGCGGCGGTCGTGGTCATCTCGGTGCCGCTGATCATCCTGTTCCTGATCTTCCACAAAAAGATCATGGAGGGCGTGTCGAGAGGAGGGACCAAAGGATGAAGAAAATGGTCTTTCTGCTGGCACTGATCGTTCTCTGCGGCCTGTTTGCCGGCTGCCACGGGTCGGAAGGGCGCAAGGCGTTCGTCCTGCCGGAATCCTTCGACGAGAGCCGGCAGTACGAAGTGGTCTTCTGGGCCAAGAACGATACCAACCAGGTGCAGGCCGGCATCTACCGGTCGGCCATCGCGGAGTTTGAGAAGCTGTACCCGAACATCACCGTCAAGCTGCGCATGTACACGGATTACGGGCAGATCTACAACGACGTGATCACGAACATCGTCACCGACACCACCCCGAACGTGTGCATTTCCTACCCGGACCACATCGCTACGTACCTGACGGGCGACGGCACCGTGGTGGGGCTGGACGACCTGTTTGAGGACGAGACGTACGGCCTGGGCGGTTCCGCCCTGCATTATGAGGGCCCGAAGCGGGAGGAGATGGTCGAGGACTTCCTGGAGGAGTGCTCGTTCGGCGGCAGCCATTACGCCGTGCCGTACATGCGTTCCACCGAGGCGCTCTACCTCAACAAAGATTACGTGGAAAAGCTCGGCTACACGGTGCCGGATGTGGTCACGTGGGATTTCATCTGGGAAGTGTCCGATGCCGCCATGAAGAAGAATGCCGACGGCACCTACTTCCTGAACGGCGGCACCGTGATGATCCCGTTCATCTACAAGTCCACCGACAACATGATGATCCAGCGGCTGGCGCAGATGGAAGCGCCGTACTCCACCGCGGAGGGGGAGATCGGCATCTTCAGCGACCAGACGAAGAGTGTGCTCTATGAGGTGGCCGATCACGCCGCGAAGCGGTCGTTTTCCACCTTCAAGATCTCCAGCTATCCGGCCAACTTCCTGAACGCCGGGCAGTGCGTGTTCGCGGTGGACTCCACCGCCGGCTCCACCTGGATGGGCAGCGAGGCGCCGCTGCTGGACATCGCCGCGGAGAAGATCGTACCGTTCACCACCGAGGTGCGCATGGTGCCGCAGGTGAATCCGGCGCACCCGAAGATGATCTCGCAGGGGCCGTCGCTGTGCCTGTTCAACAAGGATGACCCGCAGGAGGTGCTGGCTTCGTGGATCTTCCTGCAGTATCTGCTGACCAACGACGTGCAGATCCCGTACGCCGAGACGGAGGGGTATGTTCCGGTCACGAAGAAGGCGCAGAATGACCCGGCCTACCAGGCCTATCTGGCCGACCCCGAGGAGTACGCGGTGAAGCGCGAGGCCACGGCGCTGCTGCTCGCGCACACGGAGGATACGTTCGTCACGCCGGTCTTCAATGGCTCCGCTTCGCTGCGCGATGCGGCGGGGCAGCTGATCGAGAACGTGACCAAGTCCGTGCGGCGCGGCGAGACGGTGGACGAAGCGTACATGCAGCGGCTGTTCTCGGACGTGTCATCGCTCTACCGGCTGGACCAGATCACCTTTGTGGCGTCGGCCGGCACCCGGCAGGATCTGGGGCCGCTGCCGCGCACGGCCGTGAGCATCCTCGTGCTGCTGGGAGTGGCCTGGGCGGCGCTGGGAGCGGCTTATCTGGCATCCTGGCATAAAAAACGCTCTTCATCGGACGAAAATGCATAAACTTTCCGATTGCCCTTTGACATTTGTCGGGTATAATAGGGATGTTGCCCGGAGAATGGTTCTCCGGGGAAAAGGGATGAAAAGAGGAGAAGACATGAAAAAGGCACTGGCACTTGTGCTGGCAGCGGTCATGGTGTTGGCCATGGCGGGCTGCGGCGGAAACAGCAAAGTCAAATCGATGACGCACGCCGAGTATGCGGCGGCGGCCGTGGATACGGAGGTTACCGTGGCCATGACCGTCCAGGCGACGCAGTCCTGGTGGGAAGACAAGATCACCGTCTACGGTGCGGACAAGGATGGCGCGTACTTCGTGTATGAGATGAAGTGCTCGGAAGCGGACGCCAAGAAGCTGACGCCCGGCACCGGCATTCTGGTCAAGGGTACCAAGGGCGAGTGGTCCGGCGAGGTGGAGATCATGGATGCCACCTTCGAGTTCTACAAGGCGGCCGACGGCTATCAGGCCAAGGCGCTGGATGTCACGGATCTGCTGGGCAAGGACGAGCTGGTCAACCATCAGAACGAACTGGTGGCCTTCAAGGGCATGACCGTGGAAGACTACGGCGACGGCAACGCGTTTGCCTACAAGAACCCGGACGAGAAGACGGACGACCTGTACTTCAAGGTGTCCAAGGACGGCCAGACCTACGAGTTCTGCGTGGAGTTCTATCTCTGCGGCAAGGATACCGAGGTCTACCAGGCCGTGGAAAACCTGAAGGTCGGCGATGTGATCGATCTGGAAGGCTTCCTGTACTGGTACGAGGGGCCGAACCCGCACATCACCTCCGTGACGGCGGCGAAGTAAAAACGGTTTGAGCAAAAAGGGGCGGTTCTTCCGGACCGCCTCTTCGCTTTTTACGGAACCGGAGAGGCCGCCCTCTCCGGCACGGACATTTTTCACAAGGAGAGACGGATGGCATGAGGATCGTTCTGATACGGCACGGGGATCCGGACTACGAGCTGGATTCGCTGACAGAGAAGGGCTTTCGGGAGGCGCAGGCACTGGCGGACCACACGGAGATCTACGGGGATCTCGGTGACTGCTTCGTTTCGCCGATGGGCCGCGCACAGCGGACGGCGGCGCCCACCCTCAGAAAGCTCGGAAAGACGGCGGAGACGCTGCCGTGGGCGGAGGAGTTCCACGCCTATCTGGAGGTGAAAAAGCATCCGGACATGTGGGAGGCCTACGGGGAATCCCCGGATGATCCGCGCTTTGCCAAACGCATCGTCTGGGACATGCTGCCGTCCTACTTCCTGAAGCACCCGGAGTTGCTGGATCGGAACCTCTGGCACACGCACGTGCTCTCGCAGTACACCGACATGAACGAGCGCTACGAGCGGGTGACCGGCGCGTTTGATGCGCTGCTGGCCCGCTACGGGTACGTGCGGGACGGCCTGGGCTACCGGGTGGAGCGTGAATCCCACCAGACGGTGACACTTTTCTGCCACCACGGCGTGACCTGCGTGTTCTTAAGCCACCTGCTGGGCACCTCGCCGTTTGTGTTCTGGCAGGGAGCGGCCATGCCGCCCACGGGGGTGACGGAGCTGTTCTCGGAAGAGCGCGAGAAAGGCCTGGCGGTTTTCCGCCTGCGCCGCTTCGGGGACTTTTCGCACCTGACGCTGGCCGGGCAGCAGCCGTCCTTCGCCGCCCGCTTTGCGGAAACCTATTCGGACGATACGCGCCACTGACCGCGCGGTGTTCGGATGCCCGTTCTGCGGCATCCGGGAGAGGAGAGCGATATGAAGACAGCCATCATCACGGGGGCCTCTTCGGGCCTCGGAAAATGCTTTGTGAAGTCCATGGTCGCCGGCGGTGACCTGCCGGAGGAGGTGTGGCTCATCGCCCGCCGGAAAGACCGCATGGAAGAAAGTGCGGCCCTGCTGGCCCGCGCCGGCGTGCGCACGGTACTGCTGGCACTCGACCTCTCCAAACCGGAGAGCATCGACGCGCTGGCCGCGCGGATGGAAGAGGAGAAGCCGGAGATCACGCTGCTGATCAACAATGCGGGCTTCGGGACGCTCGGCAATGTGGCAGAGTCCGACTACCACACGCAGATGGACCAGGTGGCCGTCAACTGCGGCGCCCTCACCGGCCTGACCTGCGCCGCCCTGCGCTACATGAAACCCGGCAGCGGCATCGTCAACGTCTGCTCCATCGCGTCGTTCTGCCCGAACCCGCGCATGACGGTCTACTGCTCCACGAAAGCGTACGTGCTGCACTACACCAAGTCGCTGGCCTATGAACTGAAGGACACCGGCATCCACGCCGTAGCCGTCTGCCCCGGCCCGATGCGCACCGAGTTCCTGAACGTCGCCGGTATCACCAGCGAAAACTCCAAGACCTTCGCTACCCTGCCGTACTGCGACCCCCAGAACGTCGCCGACAAAACCCTCAAAGCCCTGACGGGCAGAGGGTGCGTGTACACACCGCGGGCATTCTACAAATTCTACCGCGTTGTCGCTAAAGTGGTCCCTCACAATCTGCTGATGCCGCTTTCGAAGGCGTGAGACACCCTAAGAACCCAGCGGCACAGGATTCCCTTGCCGCTTCGTACGGGCTCCTTGCCTTTTTGCCTCCGCCAAATGCCCGCCCCTCCCGCCTCCATCAGGGCGGGTCGGCTCCGGGGCGGGCGGCATCCGTCAAAAAGGCTTCACGTCGCCCTACAGGCGCGGCGCCGGGAATCCCGGTGCCTGCCGCAGTTTTCGCGACGGGAAGTGTCTCACGGTAAGAAATACGGGAATTGAAGGAAACCAGAAGTTGTAAACAACCGGCTGTGCGCGAGGCACAGCCGGTTTTTACAGTCCATGATCAGCCGGCCATGTTTGTGTTTTGCAGGGCGGCGGTATCGCTTTGCGATGCCGCCGGGCCTGCGACCGCTGGTTTCCCGCGACACGCGTGCTTTCCCCGGGCGATGCGGTGCCGTGGAGGAGCGGATCGTCAGCGGGCAGGAGGAGGCAAGGCACTTTTCAGACCCCTCTGCGAAGGCCGGCACTTAACGAGCGAAGCATCGAAGATGCAAGCGAGTTTAGTACCGCTGCCTTGAGCAGGGGAGCGGGAGCGTGTCTGAAAAGTGCCTGCCGACGACGCCCTTCACATTCAACCTCTACAATTTGTATCACCCCCACCTCCCATCCACTACATATTGACATCCCCCACCCGCTTCGCTATAATATTCTGGCTGTTTTATGCGCCGCATTGGCACACAGCAGGAGGTTTTCATGGCAGCGGGAGATTACACAGCCAAAAATATCACGGTCCTCGAAGGTCTTGAGGCGGTCCGCAAGCGCCCCGGCATGTACATCGGCGGCGTCGGCACGTCCGGCCTCAACCACCTGGTCTACGAGATCGTCGACAACGCGGTGGACGAACACCTCGCGGGCTACTGCACGCACATCTCCGTCACCCTCGAGGCGGACGGCTCCGTTATGGTGGGCGACAACGGCCGCGGCATCCCGGTGGACCGGCACAAGACCGGCATCTCCGCGGAGCGCGTGGTCTTCACCACCCTGCACGCAGGCGGCAAGTTCGACAACGAAGCCTACAAAACGGCCGGCGGCCTGCACGGCGTGGGCTCGTCCGTGGTCAACGCCCTGTCCACCTGGCTGGAAGTGAAAGTCTTCAAAGGCGGCTACATCCACTATGACCGCTACGAGCAGGGCAAGCCCGTGATCGAACTCAAAAACGGTCTGCTGCCCAAACTCGGCAGGACCGATGCCACCGGCACGGTCATCCGGTTCTCGCCGGACCCGGAGATCTTCACCAAGACGTATTTCACGGCGGCCATGATCCGCAACCGCCTGCACGAAACGGCCTACCTGAACCCCGGCCTCACACTGGAGTTCCACAACCGCCGCGCGGGCGAGGAAGAGGACGTCGTCTTCTGCGAGGAAGAGGGCATTACCGCCTACATCCGCGAGCTCAACAAAGGCAAGACGCCGGTGCATGAGCCGGTGCTGGTGCACGGCGTGAGCGACGGCATCGACGTGACCGTCGCCTTCCAGTTCGTGGATCTGTTCGAGGAAAAGGTGCTGGGCTACTGCAACAACATCTTCACCTCCGAAGGCGGCACGCACATCACCGGCTTCAAGACGCGCTTTACCGGCATCATCAACAACTACGCCCGCGAGCTGGGCATCCTGAAGGATAAGGACGACAACTTCACCGGCGCGGACACGCGCTGCGGCATGACGGCCATCGTGGTCATCAAGCACCATGATCCCGTCTTCGAAGGACAGACCAAGACGAAACTCGGCAACGCGGATGCGGCCAAGGCCGTGGCGGCGGTGACCGGCGAGCAGCTGGAACTGTTCTTCGACAAGAACCTCGAAACGCTCAAGAGCGTGATCGGGTGCGCCGAAAAGTCTGCGAAGATCCGCAAGGCGGAGGCGAAGGTCAAATCCAACCTCCTCACCAAGAGCAAGTTCTCGTTCGACGGCAACGGGAAGCTGGCCAACTGTGAGAGCCGCGACGCCGCCAAGTGCGAGATCTTCATTGTCGAGGGTGATTCGGCCGGCGGGTCCGCCAAGATGGCGCGCAACCGCCGCTACCAGGCCATCCTGCCCATCCGCGGCAAGATCCTGAACGTGGAGAAGGCCAGCATCGACAAGGTGCTCGGCAACGCCGAGATCAAGACCATGATCCAGGCCTTCGGGTGCGGCTTCTCGGAAGGGTACGGCAACAACTTCGACATCACCAAGCTCCGCTACGACAAGATCATCATCATGACCGATGCCGACGTGGACGGCTCACACATCGATACGCTGCTCTTAACGTTCTTCTACCGGTTCATGCCGGAACTGATCAGTGAAGGGCATGTGTACCTGGCGCAGCCGCCGCTCTACCAGGCGGTGCCGTCCCGCGGGCCCAAGGAGTACCTGTACGACGATGCGGCGCTCGAAAAGTACCGCAAGACCCACAAGAACTTCACGCTGCAGCGCTACAAAGGCCTGGGCGAGATGGACCAGGAGCAGCTCTGGGAGACCACCATGAACCCGGAATCGCGCATCTTAAAGCGCGTGGACATCGAAGATTTCTACCTGGCCAACCAGGTGACGGATCTTCTGATGGGCAGCGATGTGGAGCCGCGCCGCGACTATATCCACACGCACGCCCACGAAGCGGAACTGGACGCCTGGGCGTAAGCCGGCCCGGGCAACGACGCAGATAAAGAGGAAAGCATTTTTATGTCGGAACAGATCGTCAGCACCGAGTATTCCTCGGAGATGCAGCAGTCTTTCATTGATTACGCCATGTCGGTCATCACGGCGCGCGCCGTGCCGGATGTCCGAGACGGCTTAAAGCCCGTGCAGCGGCGCGTGCTCTACGCCATGAACGAGCTGGGCTTAAACGCCGACAAGCCGCACCGCAAGTCCGCGCGCATCGTGGGCGATGCCATGGGTAAATACCACCCGCACGGGGATTCGTCCATCTACGAAGCCCTGGTGGTCATGTCGCAGGACTTCAAGAAAGGCATGGCCTTAGTGGACGGGCACGGCAACTTCGGCTCCATCGAAGGCGACGGCGCCGCCGCCATGCGTTACACCGAAGCGCGCCTGCGCAAGTTCACGCAGGAGGTCTACCTGGCGGATCTGGACAAGGATGTCGTCAACTTCGTGCCCAACTTCGATGAGACCGAAAAAGAGCCCGAAGTCCTGCCGGTGCGCGTGCCGAACATCCTGGTCAACGGCGCGGACGGCATCGCGGTCGGCATGGTCACATCCATCGCGCCGCACAACCTCTCGGAAGTCATCGACGCCGAGATCTACCTGATGAGCCACCCGAAGGCCACCACGGCGGAACTGCTGCAGTTCATGCCGGGCCCGGATTTCCCCACGGGCGGCATCGTCACCAACCAGAAGGAACTGCTGGAGATCTACGAGACCGGCCGCGGCAAGATCAAGATCCGCGGCAAGGCGGAGATCGTCAAGCCCGGCAAAAAGTCCGAGAAAGAGCAGATCGTCATCACCGAGATCCCGTATCCCATGGTGGGCGCCAACATCGGCAAGTTCCTCTCGGACGTGGTCGCGCTGGCGGATTCCAAGAAGCTGTCGGATATCGTGGACGTTTCCAACCAGTCCTCGAAGGAGGGCATCCGCATCGTCATCGACCTGAAAAAAGGCGCCGACGCGGAGCGCATCCTGCAGGGGCTGTACAAGAAGACCAAACTGGAGGATACCTTCGGCGTCAACATGCTGGCCATCGCGGACGGCAAGCCGGAGATCCTTGGCTTAAAAGCCATTCTGGAGCACCAGATCCGCTTTCAGGAGGAGATCAACACCCGCAAGTACACCACGCTTTTGGCCAAAGAGAAGGACCGCCGCGAGGTGCAGGAAGGCCTGATCCGCGCCGTGGACATCATCGACCTCATCATCGAGATCATCCGCGGCAGTAAGGACGTGAAGATGGCCAAGGGGTGCCTGATGAACGGCGACACCACCGGCATCAACTTCCGCCACCCGCAGTCCAAAAAGGATGCGGCCAAACTGAACTTCACCGAGCGCCAGGCTACGGCGATCCTCGAACTGCGCCTGAACAAACTCATCGGCCTGGAGATCCTGGCCCTGCAGAAGGACTACCAGGAGACGCAGGAGAAGATCGCGCTGTACGAAAAGCTGCTCTCGGACCGCAAGGCGCTGCGCGCCTCCATCCGCCAGGAACTCGAGCGCATCAAAAAAGCTTACGCCTACAAGCGCCGGACGGTCATCTGCGACGCTGAAGAGGCGGTCTACGAGGAGGAGGCGGTGCCGGAGGTGCCGGGCATCCTTTCGATCAACCGCTTCGGGTACGTGAAGCTGTACGAGGAGGCGCTGTTCGCCAGGAACGAGGAGGCCATCCGCGAGGAGAGCCGGTTCCTGATCCCGTGCATGAACACGTCCCGGATCATCGCCTTTACGCGGGAGGGCAACGCGCACACCTTCAAGCTGGAGAAGATGCCGTTTGCCCGCCTGAAGGACAAAGGCGTGCCCATCGACAACCTCTGCCGCTACGACAGCACGCAGGAAAACCTCCTGGCCGTGTTCGAGACGGCGGCGCTTTCCGGCCGCGAATGGCTGTTCGTGACCGCGCAGGGCATGGTCAAGTTCGTGGAAGGGACGGAGTTTGACATCGCGCGCAGCCAGTTCGCCTACACAAAGCTGGCGGACGGCGACGAAGTGTGCGAGATCTGCGAGACCAAGAAGAAGCACATCATCCTGGTGACGGACCACAGGCGGGCGCTGCGCTTCCAGACAAAGGACATCGCCCGGCAGAAGCGCGGGGCCGCCGGCGTGCGCAGCATGAAGCTCGAAGCGGACGAGAAGATCGCCGCCGTGTTCCTGCTGGACCCGAAGGATGACCTGACCGTCAAGATCGGCGGAAAGAAGGCCGTGCTCTCGAACCTGCGGCTCAAAAAGCGCGACGCCACGCCGCAGCTTCTGTAAAAAGCGCTTGCATTCGCCGGTTTTCCGTGCTATTATGCCTTATGGTACAAAGATGTTTTATGGAAAGAGTGGGCTGGCGCCCGCTCTTTTCTCATGATTGGGAGGCAAAAGCCCTTGACGAAGCGCGAAACCTACGAGCAGAAAACGGAAGAGATGGTGCAGCCCATCCTGGCGGAAAACGCCTGTGAACTGGTGGACGTGGAGTACGTGAAGGAAGGTTCTGACTACTTCCTGCGTCTCTACATTGACAAGGAGGGCGGCGTGACCATCGACGACTGCGAAGTGGTCAGCCGGGCACTGGAAGAGAAGCTTGACGCGGCGGATCTCATCCCGGACGCCTACATCCTCGAGGTCAGCTCGCCCGGGCTTGACCGGCCGCTCAAAAAAGAGAAAGACTTTGTACGGAGCAAGGGAAAAGACGTGGAGGTGCGCTGCTACAAGGCCGTTTCCGGCAGCCGCGAGTGGCGCGGGGCCCTCACATCCTGGGATGACGAGACGGTGACCATCACGCCGGAAGGCGCCGAGCCCGTCACGTTCGCCCGCAAAGAGATCGCATTGATCCGTCTGGCATTTGATTTCTGACGATCAGGTATAGGAGGCAGTTATGAGGAGGAACAGATCATGAACCGTGAGTTGATCGAAGCGCTCACGCTTCTTGAGAAGGAAAAAGGCATCAGCCGGGACGTGCTGATCGAGGCCATCGAGAATTCGCTGATCACGGCGTGCCGCAACCATTTCGGCAAAGCGGACAACGTCCGGGTGGAGATCGACCGGGAGACCGGTGATTTCCGCGTGTATGCGGAAAAGGAAGTCGTGGAGACGGTCGAGGACCCCGTCCTGCAGATCTCGGAAGGCGATGCCCGCATGATCGACGCCGGCGCCGCCATCGGCGATACCGTCCAGGTGGA